>JAFUCE010000015.1 GCA_017459805.1 Eggerthellaceae bacterium | reverse complement strand
TCTGCTTCATCCTAGGCCCTAACTATGGCTTGGCCCGTACCGAAGTACGGGCACTGCGCCAAGAGCGGGCCTATTATTTTGCAGAATTACTTCTCGCTCATATGGCCTGGCCAGCTGTCAAGAAGCAAAATGGGGCCAGCCCCCTCCTTAAGAAAGGGGACTGGCCCTTCCGCTTCCTTCGCCGGGGTCGCAAGGCGTGCCCTCTATCCGGTGCCTACTTGCACAGTCTCATATCCGCAGATACCGGCGACCCGGCCTGCAATTCATCTTTCCGGCTGGGCTTCCACCTATAAAAGGAGTCTGACTTCGCGCATACCCGCGCGGTGGGCGCGCACAGCGAGATCGTGGGTTCCCAGCGGCATCCGGCTACCCGGCTCGGGAAGGGCGGTGTTGGTCTGTACTACATCGTCTCTTGCACCATGACTCCTATCGACCAAAGCCACCTCACGAACTCGGAGGCGGTTGCGACGTTCGCCTTGCACGGGTGCATGCCGTTCTTGAGGAAGTGGGCCCTCCGCTTGCGCAGCCGCTCGCTTCCGTGTCTGGCGTGCCGCGCAATTTCGTCGGGCACTTCCAGCCGCTTCGGGACGGCTTTCGGGTTGTGGGATGCGCCCTGGTAACTCCAGCTGCACTCGACGGCGAGCTTGCGCACCAGCGAGTTGCCGCTTTTCGTCACCGGGCCCCGCGACTCCCTCTCCCCGCTCGACCTCTCCATCGGCACCAGGCCGAAGTAGGACGAGACGGACCTTCCGTTGCGGAACCTCGAGAAGTCGTCCATCTCGGCGGCAAATGCAAGCGCGAGCCGGAACCCGCAGCCCTTCATCGCCTGCAGACAGTTGACGACCGGTCCCAGCGCGCTCTCGGCAGCCATCCTCTCTGCGTCTGCGACGAGCGAATCGCGTAGTTCCTCGAGGTCGGCCAGGGTGTTCACGTAGCAGCCGAGGGAGGCCTGCGCGGCCGGGGTTGAGAGCTTCGCCCGTTCCACCCATCTGCGGTGGTCGCAGCACCATGGCCTGCGCACGGCGCCTGCCGCGGTCCTTTCGTCCCAGACCAGCCCCTCGCGCAGCAGCAGTCCCAGGATCTGCTGCTTGGCCACCTTGACCCGGTCGACGGCGTCGTCGATGGCGGCCGAGAGGGTCCTCAGGCCCTCGGCCTCGATTCCAGGCACGTAGACCTTGACCGCGGCGTGCGCGGCGTCGGCGCGCGCCAGCCTCAGCGAGTCGTTGCGGTCGGACTTCGACCTGGAATCGTGCGGGGCGCGCGGCAGCTTCGACACCGCTGCGATGTCGACGTCGACGCCCAGCGCCCGCAGCTCCCTGGCAGGGTGGAACCCGCAGCATCCGCTTTCGTAAATGGCGTGGGACGGCTGGGGGAACGCGAGCATCCACGCCGCGATCTCGCCGTAGCAGTTGCCGACAAATCTCTTTGTTTGCGTCACGCCGGTAGACGGGTCGAGCGAGCTGATTGTAGTCGACCTCGCGTGCACATCCATTCCGAAATAGGTAGAATAACGACTCATAAGGCAGACCTCCATAGTCTCATTGCGACGCGGCTGCGCCTGTTGTTACGACACCAACATTGTCAGCCAAGACTCGCGTATGGCACAAGGCCCATGAGAAGAGAGGTCTGCCTGACAGCTGGCCAGGCCATAGTGTCTGACACTTCGGCTACCTATATCTCACCGCCGGCGGAACATGCGTATGAGACGTCCTGCCGTTGCGCTTGAATCTGCCGGCATCCTAAGCCCTCCGTGCTCCACTGCGCGTACAGAGTACGCTCCCGCACGCCAGTCGGGCTTATTATGCTCAGCAGATTCAATGCTCACAGACTTTTGGTGGACCTGGGAGTTTCACCATGGGCGACCTACAATATTGAAACTCGGCAACTCAGGAGTCTCGCTGACACTTCGACAACCTGCATTTCACCGCCAGCGGAACATACGCATAAGACGTCCTGCCGTTGCGTCTGCATCTGCATTATGCAAGCGTATCGAGACTTAGTGGCAAAGAATGACGGAGGGGGGTGCGGTAAGAATCTTGGACCAGATTCGGGGTCTCAGGCAACATAGCCCAGCCTCTTCCTTCTACCACTTATCGTATCGTACACCACTCTACCGTCCTCATCGAAAGCCTTGAGTCGCTCGTCCCGGTACCACACGATGTAGGCGTCGAGCTCCTCCACGAAGCGCTTGGGCGGGCACCCGCTCCAGTCCCTCCCGTTGTAGAACTCCTCCTTCAGCGCCCCGAAGAAGCCTTCGGCCCGTGCGTTGTCGGGGCAGCACCCCTTCCTCGACATGGAGCGCCTCACTCCGTACCTCCTGCACAGCTCCTTCCAGGAATTGGATCGGTAGACCATCGCGCCGTCGGTATGCACCGTCGGGCAGGAGTACTCCGAGAGAGTCTCGAGGGCTCGGGCGAGCGAGGTATCGCACAACACTGAGTCTGGGCGGAGGGACGACTCCCACGAAGTAGGCATGCCGTCGAAGCAGTCGATAATGGGCGACAGGTACACCTTCTTGCCGCCCGCCTTGAACTCAGTGACATCGGTCACGAAGAGGAGGCCAGGAGCTGGCGCAGAGAAGTCGTGCACTCCGCTCTCCGTCAGTGGGATATTCGCGGGCCGGTTGTCCACCTCGCCCCCGTAGGAGCTCCAGTGAGCCGTCTTTCGGGTGCGCTTGGCGACCATGTTACCGTTGCGCATGGCGCGGCGCACCTCGGTTTCGGACACGCGTATCGGCTCGAGCCCATCAGCCCCGGCCAGGATGCTGGCGCGCACCCTTCTGTACCCGTACCTGCGCTTACTATGCTCGAACGCGTGCCGCACGCGTTCCAACACCGCCGCCTCGCGCGCCTCAGCGCTCGGCTTCCCCGTCCTGATTGCGGCGAGCTGATAGCAGTATGTACTCTTTGAGATCTTCAAGGCCCGGAGCAGTTCTTTCAGGGAGAGTCCTGAGTCCCGCCTCAGCTTCTCTCCTAATTCGACTTTCCGTCTGTTCGAGAGACTCTCCGGGCCTGCGGCTTTTGGGTCGCGTATGATCTCCTTGAGTACGGCAATCTGCAGCTCAAGCTCCGCTATCCGGGCGTCGTCCCCGCCGGCGGCGGGCGTGTTTTCCTTCTTTGGCATGGGCGCCTCCTTCGACGCCATTCTAGCGGCTTCCGCCTTCGCCTTCCAGCTCAGCACCACGGCGCCCGACGAGACCCCCAGCCTGCGCGCGACGTCGGCCGGGCGCATACCCTTGCCCAGCAGCGCGACCGCCTCGGCCTTGGTCTCCCCGGGGTAGCGGGCGTGCTTTTCATGCTCGACGCGCCCGCGCACTTTGCGCTTCGGCACGTCGAGCAGGCCGGCCTCCGCCTGCTCCTGCCAGCTCCGCAGCGACTGCCTGCTGGGACGCCCCGGCAGGGCGCAGAAAACCGCCCTCGGAAGGCCGCTTTCCTGCCAGTCCGCCAGTATCCGCTCCCTGTCCTCCTTCGGGTACATTTTGTCCTCCTTCCTGCCCGCTTCACGAGCCTATGGAAGGTCCAAGTTTTTACCGCATTCCCGAGTTGTACGGATTTTTCTAGTTCAACTCGTACAATACCGTCATTTCTTGCCACTTTTGAGCTCCAAACCGTACAACTCCGTCATTTCTTGCCACCAACTGCCTTAATTCTTGCCGGAGCGCTATGATTATCGCGCTGCGCTTGGAGCGGGCCTATTGCGCTCAGCAGGCCGCACCCTCGCTAACTCACCATGGGCGACCTGTGACATATGCCTGGATGTTTACACAGTTTGTCTATTCGACTGTTTCTATTCTTCTGATTAGCTCGTTTGTCCACTCGATTGCCTGCTCGATCGACTGAAGCACTTCAATCTTTTCATCTTCAACTAGGACTGCATAGCCGTCTGCCCAACCTTCGTTTTCGACTACCGTTGGCGGCCATTGTTGCTGCATCCTGTATTTGAACAGCTTCATGCACGTTTCTTTGGTTTTCTTCCAGTCAATCTCTTCACGCGTGACGATTATCTGCAGATCGGCAAGGTCGTGAAAACGGGTGCTGCCTGGCTCGCTTGCACCATGGAGCTTTTGGGCAATCTGATGGTGCAGGGGCATGAGGGGTAGAGGTGCTGGGTCTGGAAAACCAAGCGAGCGAAACATTTTGATAATGTCCGGTGCTATGTAATACTCTGGTTCATCGGCATCGCCAATCTCGTCGTGTCCTACCTCTAGTGGAACGGTTAACCACGGTTTTGCGTTGTAGTTGAGTTTGACTTCGAAAGGCTGCATAACGTACTGCGGCGGGACGCCCTCGGGGGAGGCGGACGTGAGTGGGACAATGCGCCCCGTAAAACCGTTCCATCCTCGCTCGAGTTCTTCCGAGAGCGCCTTAATGAACGACTCAACGTCTTTTGTGCGTGCTGTATCAAGGTCGCGGCTGCCGCGCGTCTTATCAAATCCGAAACGTACCTTCATGGCGCTGCCGCCCTTAACAACCCCCTCGGGCATCATTTGACCAACTATGACGTTTGCAATCGTTCTCCTTGCCTGAATGGCTGTGTTTCTGTCCGGGAATAGTCGCTCGATGGCGATATCGAGATTGCGCCTGCTATTGGGCATCTTCGAGTTCATGGAATTCCTCCTTTAGCTTTTCGAAATCGCCGAGGTAGAGCAGGTGTTGGCGTTGAGCGTCATGGATGGCGTCAAGAAGCCGGTCTGTCATCACAGTCTTTTTGCATGTGATGATGGCGTCTGTGACGCTTTGCGCAGGTATGCCGTTGTCGAATACTACTTCCGTATGAACTTCCGGCTTGACTGGTTTAATCCACGCGGGAAGCGTTTTGCGAACGCGCCTGTCCGTGGCAACCTTTATCTGGCGTGGGTTGACAAACCCAAGGTTGTGCATGGCAAGAACGGCATCGCCGTACAGGTAGGCTCCTTCTCCCAGGTGGGCGACTGCTTCGGCATAAGCATCGTAGTCGGTAGGGATGTAGCGCGTAAGCTTATAGAGGCCGTGGCCGATTTTGGTAAGGCGGCCGTCTTGTACGTAGCGGTTAAGCTCTGCGCCAACCACCCCAGTCTCTTTTGCCTGTGCGGCAGTCACCAAGCCGTAGTTGTCGGCGGCAATCTCGTATATTTCGTCAAAATGAGTCATGTCAAAAGTTTAACACTTCTATTAAACTTTTGGCAATAGAGTTATTTCTCGATACTAACTGCCGCCGACAACTACGGCTTGGTGACTGCCGCACAGGCAAAAGAGACTGG
>JAFUCE010000033.1 GCA_017459805.1 Eggerthellaceae bacterium | reverse complement strand
TCAATCGTAAAGTCAATTATTTTCCAGCCGAACCACGGGTAATGGCCGCTTCGTTAAGAGCAAAGAAGCTGCGACCCTTTGACGGGTCGAAAGCGGCATTGCATGACAAGTCGAATGCTTCCTCGTCTTCGTTTTCTAGAAGAACATCGATACGCAAATTACTGCGTTCTTCTTTGATGGTTTCGCCTGCAAGGGCAGCGGCAACAGCGGCGACCACACCTTCAGTTTCATTGTTGGTTAAAAAGCCCAGGTGTCCGTAATTGATGCCGAGGATGGGTATTTCTTCTTCGCCAACGAGGTGTGCGGTGCGCAATATGGTGCCGTCGCCGCCCAAAGCTACAACCATGTCATAGATGCTTGCCTTAACTTCAGTTTGGTCAAGGGAGTCAACGGAAGTATAGTCAATTCCCTGCGATTGCAGATAGGCGCCCAAAATCAAGTCGGCTTCGTTAGCTTGTGCATTCGAGCTATTACGCGCAATAAGAATATGCATGAATCTTGCCTTTCGGAAAGGTTTTTCGCGTATCAATCAATTCAAAAGTATACTATTTTGAGTAAAAAATCGCCCTGTAGAGAGGTTATTTTGGCGAAAGACGAGCAGCGGGAAGACGCCTTGCAAAGCCAAGCGTCTGATGTCGAAACAGCGGTAGTAAAAAGCACCGCTGGCATGACTGTTGCTACCCTTATTTCGCGCATAAGTGGCCTCATGCGTACCTGGGCTATGGCTTTTGCGCTTGGCAATACCATGCTCACCTCGGCTTATCAAGTCGCTAACAACTTACCCAATGTTATCTATGATTTAGTTGCTGGCGGCTTGCTGGCAGCTGCGTTTTTACCCGTCCTTGTGCTTGAACAGGAACGCAAGGGCAGGGACGGCTTTAACCGTTTTGGCTCAAACATACTCAACATATGCCTTTTGATTCTTGGCGTCCTCTCTGTGCTCTGCATTCTCTTTGCGGGCCCCCTTGTTTTTACGCAAACCTTTACAATTGACCAAGGCGAAGGAGTCGCTCAGCTCGCTACACGCTTCTTCCAGATTTTTGCCATCCAGCTGCTTTTCTACGGACTCGGCGGCGTCATCACGGGCATTCTTAATTCGCAGCGATCCTACTTTTTAACATCCATTGCTCCCGCACTGAACAATATCTGTGTCATCATTGGCTTTTTCGCCTATATTCCTCTGAGCACCACAAACCCCGACCTGGCAATTACTGTACTTGCAGTCGCGACCACCCTTGGTGTTGCCACACAATTTATCATTCAGATTCCAGCATTAAAGAAGCTAGGTTTTGTTTGGCAGCGCGTTTTAGACTTTAAAGACCCAGCTCTCTTCGAAACACTCAGGATTGCTATACCGACACTCATTTTTATTGTCGGTAATTTAGTGGCCTTTAGTTGCCGTAATGCATTTAGTCTAGTAGCAACCGATGCTGGGCCATCCATGCTTGGTTATGCCTGGATGTGGTTCCAGTTGCCCTATGGTGTTGTTGCCGTAAGCCTGGCACGTGCCATGTTTACCGAACAGAGCAGCGCGGTGGCCAAAGAGGACTGGGAAAGTTTTCGGCGCTATGTTACGCGTGGTCTGCGAGGGACACTCTTTTTGATAATTCCACTGTCTGGATTGATGTTTGTATTAAGCGAACCAATCATTGGCGTATTTCGCGCGGGTGCTTTTACCTCTGATGACGTTATGAGTGTCGCAACGGTCTTGCGTATTTGGGTCCTCGGCCTGCCGCTTTATGCCGTGTACATGTATCTCTATAACACCTTTGCTAGCATTCGTCGCTTTATGCCCTTCGCCTTGCTCAATTGTGCTCTTGTGCTTATTCAGGTGCTTCTTTATTGGATACTCTGTCAGCCTGCGTGCCTTTCTATCTTAGGTGTTCCTGTTGCCGATATTGTCTATTACACTGCAGGAGCGCTTTGTGCCTTATTGCTTTTACAGTACATGGTAGGCTCCATTGAGCTAAGAAGCATCTTTACCGTGCTCCTTAAAACCTTGGGCGCAACTCTTATCGGTATGGCTTTCGTGTGGGCGCTTTTGCTCGGTATGTCGCAACTATTTGGTGTTTCAGCAACATCGATGCTTTCTGCGTTCATCCAGATTGTTGTGGGCGGTGTCCTTGGACTGGTGCTCATCTTAGGCATATGCAAAGTTCTGCGTATTGAAGAAATGAGTGTCATCAACAACATCATTGTCCGTTTTACTAAAAGGGTGTCATAGAAACTATTTCCATGACTGAGCCTCGGTGTCTGCAGTTACCATCTAAAACTATGCAAAAGCACTACTTGTGGTAGTAGCGCTGCAGTTCATACTTGGGTTCGCAGCACACATTAATACCAAGGGCTTTATAGATGCGCTCATCAGCAGGGCCGATAATGACACTAAAGAATGCGTCACAGCCCTGAAGCTGGTTTGCACAATCAAGAATTTTTTGTGCAACAGGATCAGTGGCTGAACTAATCGAAAGCGCAATCAGCGTTTCATCCGAATGGAGGCGCGGGTTACGATGATGTAGGTGGTCGGTCTTGAGATGGCAAATGGGTTCAATGACCGCATCGGTTATGACGTCAATGTCTTCAACGCCAGCCAAGGCTTTAAGCGCATTCATCAAAAGCGATGAAGCACAGCCGAGCAAACTCGATGTTTTGCCCGTGACTACCGTGCCATCGGGTAAAACCATGGCCGCAGCAGGGTTGCCCGTTGCTTCTTCCTTAAGCAGGGCTGCGCTGCGTGCAGGGCTTTGGTTAAGGCTTGCGCCAACCTGCTGAATGAGCAGTTCGAGCTTTTCGACTTCTTCTGTACCCGTGCCGCTGCGCTTAACATCAACCGCAGCGTGGAAATAGCGACGAACAATTTCGAGTTTCGCCGCTTCACTTACAACCTCGTCATCGATGATGGCGTTACCGGCCATATTAACACCCATGTCGGTTGGGCTCGCATAGGGGCTCGACCCAAGAATGCGCTCCATCATGTTTTTAAGTACGGGGAATACTTCAATATCACGGTTGTAGTTTATGGCCGTCTCTCCATATGCTTCCATGTGGAAGGGGTCAATAGCGTTGCTGTCGTCAAGGTCGGCCGTCGCGGCTTCATAAGCAACATTAACGGGGTGATTAAGCGGCAGGTTCCACACCGGGAAGGTTTCGTATTTTGCGTAACCCGCTGCAATGCCACGTTTGTGTTCGTGATACAACTGCGAAAGACAGGTAGCCATCTTGCCCGACCCCGGCCCTGGCGCAGTCACCACAACAAGCGGACGCGTCGTTTTAACAAAGTCGTTCTTGCCATAGCCGTCTTCGGAGACTATGTGTTCGATGTCGGTTGGATAGCCAGCGATGGGGTAGTGCAAGTAGCTTGAAATACCCAGCTCGTCAAGGCGATGGCGGAAGGCGTCAGCATCGGCTTGGCCCGCATATTGGGTAATGACAACCGCGCTGGCATAAAACCCAGTATTGCGGAACACGTCCATTAAACGCAGGACGTCCTGGTCATAGGTAATCCCCAAGTCGCCACGTA
>JAFUCE010000032.1 GCA_017459805.1 Eggerthellaceae bacterium | reverse complement strand
CTAACTCTTTCTTAAGCCAAACAGAAAACCCTTCAGCAAATTTGATTAATAATGATTTATTGCTTGAACACGCACTAAAAAGACTGGCTTCCGAATCAAAGGTAATCTCATCTCCTACATTTGGCATACTTGTATCAATGTATTTTTGAGCCATTGCCTCGATGGTATACCCGTTAACATAGGTTTGCTCACCTTGGTCTAAACCCGCATTAGCACTACCTAGAAAAACTGAATCAATACATACAGTAAATATTCCTTCTGTCTCCATCCATAACAATGGAGCAATATTAGCAGGGATATCATCCATATCACATACTTCGGTTTTACCTGCTTTCTTCATAGAAAAATATTCTTTGCTCCCCCATACGGGGAAGCTTTTGCGCTCAGTAACAAGAAGCTGCGGATTGGCAATTAGGGCACGTTCGACTTCATATGTTATTCCAGAAGGAGGTGTAACAGAATGAAGCCCAACGTGTGTAGGGATATGAGCCAGGTGCTCTCCATCTGCTGAGACATAGCAATCCTGGTCTAAAACAGCGAAACCGATATCATATTTTTCTTCGTTAAGTTCAAGTGAACCCGTATTGATATATTTAAACTGACCCACATCCCAACACCATTTATCAACAATGAGAGGACGGACTAGTAGTTCTTTCCTGTTAATGCGCTGCAGAGATTGCGAATCCATAGATATGGCACCTTCTTTAAAAATAACTACTAATGATTTATTTAAAAAAAAGTAATCGCTTTTATCGGATGTAACAGGATGTTTTAATACTTGCCCGAAGAAATACAAGCCTATCCTCGGCGAAATTGCAAAAAAATCTCCCTCGTTTGGCAGATAGTTCTGTTCACGAGCAAGAATAACAAATTCCTTATCTTCTTCTGGACAATTGCCAAGCCTATTAATGAGATCTTGTTGCTCTTTCGACAGAAGCTGTAATTCTTTTTCACGCCGACTGCGATAAACTGCAATACTACCGGTATCAAAGAGCATAATTACAAGACCCCCCACGAAACTAGTATCTCTTCGCCAATTTGAAGAATCTCATCATATAAAGGATTCTCCGATGAAACGCTATGAATAAGATTGTCACGTTGGAGATATCGATCATGAATGAGATACTCCTCAACCGCACGAGCCTGATTCCTCGTCAAGTATGCATCCTGCTTTACAGCGATAAGGTCAGTAAACAATGGCTTATTGTTCTTCTTTCGAATTCTGTTATGTTGCTTCAGTCGAGCAACAATATCTTGTTTTGTGATTCCTACATACACATCATCGCTATCCCGTAATGCAAGATAAACTTGCGTCTCAGCATCTCCGCTATCAAGCCAAGTAATCAAATCGTCTGAGTAGCCATTTGGGGATGAAACCGTTTTTATTTCCCCGTAAGATAACTTTGCTGGAGCGGTTTTATCATTTGCTTTCTTACTTGTGGTTGTGATTTTAGATGCCGGCTCCGCGCTCGATGTAGTTGTCGCTGCTCGCTTAGTAGTACTCTGGGGCTTTGAGACTACTTGCTCCTTCACAGACCTGCTCTTTCTCGCTTTGGTCGGATGCGTTGCCTTGGCAGCTTGTTTAGCAGAACTCGTTTGCTGTATTGTGGATGTTGTCTTTTTTGCGACCGACTTAGCAACTTTCTTCCCACCAGCTAGAGCAAGAGCGGCATTAGAAAGTGTTTGCGAAAAACCAGAAGCAACTTTTGGTGCAGCCTTAACAAGCCCTGAAATGGCTTTGGCAGCGGTAGGTGCGAGCTTCACAGCAGCACTCGTGGCTTTAATTGCAAGCGTGCCTCCCTTAACTGCGGTACCAACTCCAGGAATCATGGATACAGCTGAAAGACCTGCGTTGGCATAGTCGTCTTCAGCTAGATACCACAAAGCATTTGCACAACTAGCAACGCTGCCGATGCCTGGAATCATGCTTACGACATCAAGGCCAGTATGAAGGGTTGTCTTAACTTCAGAGCTATAGTCTTCTAAGAATTTCTTGCCTGCACAACCCACTTCATAGACTTTTTGGGCAGCACCGGATGCGTTGT
>JAFUCE010000002.1 GCA_017459805.1 Eggerthellaceae bacterium | reverse complement strand
GTATGCACTGACTGTCTTTAGGAATGTGTCGGTTGGTTTTTCTTTGTATTCAAGAATATCTGTTTCTTCTAGAGCCATGCGCGCTCCTTTCGTTGCAATAATTCTACAACGAAAAAATTATCGTTGCATTAATATTACAACGAAAAAATTATCGTTGCAATATTTTTGTAGTAAAAATGCCGAGTTTATTCAAGGGTTGAAAAGTGAGAGCTTTAAAAGCGTTTTATAGCCCAACCAAATACGCTTAAATATTCTTGGTGTAATATTTACCTAATGAGAGAGCTGGGTCTGTATGATGTTGGCTAGATCGTCGTTTCAATTTGACAGTAACGAAGTGTTCCGTAACTATTTTAGACTTGCTATTTCTGTTCGTGATGAGCGGAGTGGATCCGCCTTTATATTATTATTTTTCGTTTGTGGACTCCTTCCCGTTTTAATCACAATTTTTATAGTGCAAGAGTATGGTTTTAAACCCATTGCTTTCCTGCTGGATGTTTTTTCTGGTGAAGTGGAGTCTTTTTCACTGCTTTTTCCAGTATTAACGCTGTTATCCGTTTTTGGCATAGCATACGGCGCATATCTTTTAAGCTTTAGGGAACCAAGATGGGATTCGAAACGTTGGCGCGCACGCACTGAACTTGTTTTTGAGCGGCTTCATGCCGGACCGACGCCAGCTCCTATTAACATTGCAACCATAGATAAAAATGGCGAGTACAACCCTGAAAAGCCCCGTACGCTGTCGATGATTTCTCCAATGACTTTTCTCATGCCGTTCGTTCATCTTTTTGTAAACATTGATAACGCTCCTGTGTACTACGACACTATTCCCTGGTTGTATCCTCGCTATCCCGAACCTACAGGAAAGCCGATAGAGCCAGTTCAATTCACGGCAATCTTTGAAAAGGATCGAATCCTTAAAGGATCGCATGGAGAAGTTTTTGTAGATAGCTACAAGGATATCCTCGATATTATCGAGAACAAACGCATTCCAGATCTAGCCATTCTTCGCGCGCGCCATACCTTAAACGAGTTGGTTGTGAAAGCAGATGAGCTTGAAGGGATGCAGTGGAATGAGCTTAAGGCTTATATATTGAAGAGGAAAGACGAGGGCACGAAGCTCGAGGTTGCCGCCAGGAAGTTGCACGATTGGCTATAAGCTAGATGAAACATCCCCTCAGAGGGAAATGTTTCACCTCGCGGATAGTTGTTTGAGGGGTATTGCTCTCTCGCTCTACCAGCGTTTGCGGCGGCCGTAGTCGCTTCCTTTGCGCGCACTCTTCTTCAGGTTTGCCAGCACGTCTTCTTCGCTCGTGCCTTCAAGTTGTGAACGCAGCTTAACTATCTGGTCGCGCAGGTGTGCCGCTTCTTCGTAGTTCATATTGGCAGAAGCCGCAGCCATTTCGTCTTCCATACTTGAAATGATACGTAGCACTTCTTCGCGTGAAAGGGCAGCCAGTTCGCGGTTGATGTCTTCGGCAGATACTCCTTCTGCTTCTTCCTTTACATAGTCCATGATGTCGTTAATGGCTTTGCGAATAGTTTGGGGTTCGATGCCGTGTTCTTCGTTGAAGGCCATCTGTTTGGCGCGGCGGCGCTGCGTTTCGGTGATGGCTGCATTCATGGAGTCGGTAATCTTGTCGGCATACATGATGACCTGGCCACTTACATTGCGACTTGCGCGGCCGATGGTTTGAATGAGGGAGCGGTGGTTGCGTAAAAAACCTTCCTTGTCGGCATCGAGGATGGCTACCAGGCTTACTTCTGGTAGGTCCAAGCCTTCGCGCAGCAGGTTAATACCAACGAGTACATCGAACTTGCTCTGGCGCAGTTCGCGCAAAATGTCCACGCGTTCCAAGGTGCCAATGTCGGAGTGCATATAGTTTGCGCGCACGCCTTCATCAAGGAGGTGGTCGGTCAAGTCCTCGGCCATTTTTTTGGTAAGGGTCGTCACGAGTACGCGTTCGTCGCGTTCGGCACGCTCCTTGATTTCGTCGATGATGTCATCAATTTGGCTGGCGGTGGGGCGCAGAATAATTTCGGGATCGAGCAAGCCCGTGGGGCGGATAATTTGTTCGACCGTAGCCTGGCTGACGCGCCCTTCGTAGTCACCTGGCGTGGCAGAAACGTAGACAAACTGCGGTACGCGCTCCTCAAATTCGTCGAAGCGCAAGGGGCGGTTATCCAGGCAACTTGGCAGACGGAAGCCGTGTTCGGCAAGGGTGACTTTACGGCTCCGGTCGCCTTCGTGCATGCCGCGAATCTGTGGCACCGTCACATGGCTTTCGTCGATGATGCATAAAAAGTCGTCGGGGAAGTAGTCGATGAGGGTATAGGGCGGCTCGCCCGGTTCGCGTCCATCCAGGTGACGGCTGTAATTTTCAATCCCAGAACAAAAGCCCATGGTTTCCATCATTTCCAAGTCGTATTGCACGCGCATTTCCAAGCGCTGGGCTTCCAGAAGTCTGCCTTCCTTCTTGAATTCGGCTAAGCGCTGCTGCAATTCTTCGCGAATGGTGGCAAGGGCATGGTCCATTTTTGGTTTAGCCGTAACATAGTGGCTTGCGGGCCATATGGGCAAGGCCTCGAAATGGTTGATTACTTCGCCAGTAACGCGATCGATTTCGGCGATGTCTTCAATTTCGTCATCCCAAAACTCCACGCGCACTGGGTTGTCGGCGTAGGGCGGGAAAATGTCGAGGGCGTCACCTCGTACGCGGAAGGTGCCACGCGCCAGCTCATAGTCGTTGCGGTCGTATTGAATATCAATCAGACCATCTATCGCTTCTTTACGGTCGAGCTTGCGTTCCTTATCTAAAAAGACGGCCATGCCTGCGTAGTCCATGGGGCTGCCAATGCCGTAAATACAGCTCACGCTGGCAACAACAATGCAGTCGCGGCGCGAAAGCAGGCTCGATGTGGCAGCATGACGCAACTTTTCCACTTCTTCGTTAATGGAGGCATCCTTTTCAATGAAGGTGTCGGTGGAAGGTACGTAGGCTTCGGGCTGGTAATAGTCGTAATAGCTGACGAAATACACGACCGAATTATTGGGGAAGAACTCACGGAGTTCAGCTGCCAGTTGTGCTGCCAGAGTTTTGTTAGGCGCCATTACGAGCGTTGGCTTTTGTACCTGTTCAATAAGCTTTGCCATGGTAAAGGTTTTGCCCGAACCTGTTACCCCAAGCAGGGTTTGATACCGCAGGCCAGCTTCTACCCCTTGCGCAAGTGCCTTAATTGCTTCTGGTTGGTCACCCGCCGCTTCGAAGGGCGAAACCACCTCAAAGGGCTGATTCGCAAGACGTAGACCAGCCGTTTTTCCTGGCATGTACAAGCCTTCAATGTTGGATAGATGAGCCATGGGTAACCTTTAATCTACACAGTACTTTTTGCTGCTTAGGCACCTATTCTACCAGTACGAGGGGTATAATAGATATCCTTGTAAAACAATAGGAAAGGAGCATGCTTCATGCCAAGGCGCAGCATTGTTGTAAGCATGCTTCTGGTTCTTATGATGTCTGTTGGTCTTCTGTCGTGCGCGGGGCAGGGCTCTTCATCAAAAACCACTCAGATTTCGGTATGGACCTACTATAACGGCGACCAGTTGAGTGCTTTTCATCAGCTTGTTGGTGAATTCAATTCAACGGTTGGCAAAGAAAAGGGCATTGTTGTTGAAAGCTATAACCTCGGCAGCGTGAGCGACCTTCAGGAGGCTGTCATTGCTTCAATCGATGGCAAGGTGGGCGCTCAACCAACGCCAAATATTTTTGCTGCCTATGCCGATACAGCTTACGAGATTGACCAACGGGGCCTGCTGGTCGATTTGAACTCCTATATTAACGAAGAAGTGCGCGCCCAATATGTTGATGGCTATTTTGAAGAAGGCGCCTTGGGTGCCCAGGATTCCGTCAAGATTTTCCCTATTGCTAAGTCGGTCGAAGTGTTTTGTGTGAATGCTACCGATTTCGATTCTTTTGCAGAAGCAACTGCTGTGGACTACGACGATCTTTCGACCTTCGAAGGCTTGTGTGAAGTCGCCCAAAAGTATTACGAGTGGACCGATGCTCAAACCGACGAAGCTAACGATGGCAAGGCCTTCTTTGGTATTGACGCACTGGCGAACTATTTCTTTATCGGTGCCCAGCAGCTGGGCGCAAGCATCGTGGAAGTAAATGATGGTCAGGCGACGTTGACGCTCGACAAGCAAACGGCACGCAAACTGTGGGACAACTACTACCTTCCTTTCGTTAAGGGTTACTTTGATGCGTCGGCGCGCTATCGAAGCGACGACGTAAAAACCGAACGCATTATTTCCTTGCTGGGTTCGACGTCGGGCGCAACTTATTTCCCCAGGCAGGTGGTTGACTCCAACGGATTTGAACGCGACGTTGAGATGCGGGTGCTGCCTGCTCCCCAGTTTAAGGGTGGCGAAGCCTACGCGGTCCAACAAGGTGCTGGCATGGTGGTGTTTGATTCGAACACCGAAGAAATAGAAGCCAGCATTGCATTTTTGGAGTGGTTTACTGAACCAGAGCAAAACATCCAGTTCTCGGTTCTTTCGGGATACTTGCCCGTCATGAAGAGCGCAAACGATATGGACACTATTCGTTCAAGCTTCGATGAGCCCCTTGATGAGCGTATGGACCAAATCCTTGAAGTGGGGCTTGAAACGGTTGCAAACAACAGCTTATTTACGCCAAAAGCTTTTGCAAATGGCACTGAATTCCGCAATGTGTTAGAGCAGTCACTCTTTGAAAAAGCAAGCACAGATGCTGCGGCGGTTAAGGAAGCTTTAGCAGATGGCAAAAGCTATGAGGAAGCAATTGCTCCCTATGTTTCGCAGGACTGTTTTGAAGCTTGGTATAAGGAATTCTATGCCCAGCTGGAAGCCTTGGTAGGATAGGCCGATGGCGTCGGGTAATCACATGGGGCAGAGGAGTATTTTCTCTTCGATAGTTGTTCCAATTATTCTGCTCCTTATGATAAGCATTGGGCTCTTTGCGAGCATTTTGGGTGCAAGTGGCGTATTCGGGCAACTTAATCAAAATAATCGCGACATTCTTGCCCAGCAGGTGGAAAGTCGCAAAAACACGCTTGAGAACTATTTCGTTGGCAGCGTGGGTGACCTCTCATCCTTGTCAGCACTTATCAATTCCCGTACGCAGGAACGCCTCGACTCTGGTGAACTAGACCTTGCCACTATGGACTCTGGTGCAAGTGAAACCATGGGGCTGGTCGAAAGCCTTATTGACCCCCTCATTACTACTCTTCGTACCAAACGAGTGAATGGCGCCTTTGTCATCTTTAATACACACGACCTTTCCCCCGCTTATGAAAGCGGGTCTTTTGGTAAGAAGCCCGGTGTGTACATCTTTGACATGGATCCAACAGCAACCCCCTCAAGCCGCAATGATGACCTCGTAATTAAGCGTGGGTCTGCCGATGTTGTGGCGGTATCGTCTATCACGACCGACAATTACTGGAAGCCACTTTTCGACTTTACGAAACGGGCAAACCCGGAAGACTTCGATTTTTTCTATCGTCCGTGGCAGACTGCCTATGAAACGGAAGGCCCCAAGGAGGCTAGTGACTACGCCTATTGGGGCATATCACCATTCATTGGGAATGCTTCCTTATATAACGTGAGCTATACCATTCCGCTCATTCTTGACGACGGTACGGTCTATGGCATTGTGGGCGTGCACCTTGCACCTGACTATGTTTCTTCGCTGCTTCCCTATAACGAAATCGCAAGCGGGGAAGAGGGTAGCTATGTTTTGGGTATTTCACACGAAGACAATATGGACGCGAGCAGTAATATGCTGGAGATTCATCCCGTTGTTATAAGCAACAAGAGTGGGACCAGCACCGATGTTGGGGCTCATGTAGAGCTTACAAAGCTTGAAGACGACAGCATTAGTATTGACACCTCCGAAGGTAGTTTTGTGGCAAGCTACGAGTATTTCCGGCTCTATAACAATAATGCTCCCTTTGAAAACGACCGCTGGGTGCTTATCGGCACGGTACCAGAAGACTTTTTGCATCGCTTCTCAAACAGGGTTCTTCTCATGATTGCCCTTGCATCTTTGCTTATGTTGGTCGTGGGTGTTCTTGGCTCAGTCTTGATTGGAAGAACCCTTTCTAATCCTCTTAAGAAATTGGCGGACGATGTCGAAAATGCCCAGCTCACCAAGGCAGAAATGCCCAATCTTGCCAAAACGGGAATCACCGAAGTTGACAGCCTTACCGGTGCTATTTCGACTCTTTCGAAAGACATCTCAAGCATCAAACAGCTTGAGCAACAGCGCATTGAACACGAGCGCAACTTCGACCTTCTGACAGGGCTTACAAACCGAAGAGTCCTTTATCGGAGGGCCGAAGCGATTTTTGCAGAGCCAGAAACGGTAAAGCATGCTGCCTTGCTCTTCCTCGACCTCGACGACATGAAAAGGCTCAATGACGAACATGGGCACTATTGGGGAGACAAATACATATATCAGGTAGCGCGCTGCCTTGAAGAAAGTGTTCCCGAAGATGTGCTGATTGCTCGCGATTCGGGCGATGAGTTCTCTATGCTGTTCTTTGGCTATGACTCACGTGAAGATATCGAAGCCGATATTGGCCTGCTTCGTGACGCCATTCCGCTTCATACGGTTGCGACACCCGACGGAAACAATATAGCTATGAGGGTTTCTGGTGGTGCGGCGTTTTATCCAGAAGATTCCCAGGACTTTTCTGAGCTTGTAAAACTTGCTGATTTTACGATGTATCAAGTAAAGATTACCGACAAGAACAGCATTGCATTCTTTAACGAAGAAAACTATCAAAAGGAACGAGCGGTTCTTCGTGCGCATGACGAGTTAGACGCTCTGTTGACTAACAGTGAGCTCTGCGAGTACCACTTCCAGCCCATCTTTGATGCACACACGGGTAGCCTCTATGCTTATGAAGCTTTAATGCGTGTTGCTATGGACTACCTGCGTTCACCCGCCGATGTTCTTACCCTGGCACGTCGGGAAAAGCGCGTTGGTGCCGTTGAGGATCTTACCTGGACCCGCGCACTTTCAACCTATAACCAGCTTCGCAACCATGGTGAAGTGAAGAAGGGCGCGTTCCTTTTCATTAACTCCTTTGCTAGCGTTGCGCCAAGCGACGATGTCGTGCGCAAGATTAACGAAAGCTACCCAGATCTATTGTCGAATGTGGTCATTGAAGTTACCGAAACAGAAGACATAGCTGAAGAGGCCATGGAAGCAAAGCGGCGTATTCCCGGCTTTTCGGGTCTGTTTGCTCTGGACGACTATGGATCAGGCTACAATTCCGAGGTCATGTTGCTTCACCTGAAGCCCAAGTTCGTTAAAGTCGACATTTCCATTGTGCGCGACATTGATTCATCGTCCGACAAACAGCGCATCGTTGGTAACTTGGTGAAATATGCACACGAACGCGATATGTTTATCATTGCAGAAGGTGTGGAAACAGCAGAAGAACTAGCGGTTCTGCTGGAACTCGACATAGACTATCTGCAGGGTTTCTATTTGGCTCGCCCTGCACGCGTGCCAGGTACTCTAAGCCTTGACGTGCTTACGCAGATACAGAAGCGAGGGTAAGATGAAAATTTCAACAAAAGGTCGCTATGCTTTGCGTCTTGCCATCGATGTTGCACGCCAACAGGAATCGGGGCCTGTGTCCTTGCGTGAAGTGTCGGAGCGGCAGGGCTTTTCGGTGAAATATATTGAACAACTTGCTGGGCTTCTTATGCATGCTGGTATTTTGGAAAGCACGCGTGGCGCCCATGGTGGGTATACCCTCGCTCGTGACGCGGCCAACATTTCGGCAGGCGAAATCCTGCGCGCGTCGGAGGGAAGCACCGCACCCGTTGCCTGCCTCGATGACGACTTTGGTGTTTGCCCCATGCGTGAACAGTGCACAACCATTTCTTTTTGGGAAGGGCTTGATAAAGTTATCGAAACCTATGTTGATAGCGTGAGCCTTGCTGACCTGGCGTCGCAGCCTATCCAAGAAGGGGAAATGTGCGAGTTCGAAGTTGACTTAAGCTAGGGCGCACTCGTTATCGCTTGCTAAAGCCAAAAATTATCATACTCTGCATGGAGATAGTTTCAGGATCCCACAGCTTTTCTGAGCGTTCTTTTGAATAGGGGTCGTTTACAATTATTTTGCCATCTTTAAGACCCGAAAGAACAATAAAATGCCCATCGTTTGTGAAATCGCCCGGCCCTACATTGGCGATAAGGACCAGATTGCTTTCAAGTGCCGCAACGATGCTTGATGAATCCGACCACACATCTATGCAGTTCAGCCCTAAGTCCCAGGCCTCATTCGACAAGAAGCTGGAATCGGTGCCATCGTAGAGTGCCATGTAGCCATCGCGCGCGGCAAGCTGGCCCATGTCGTAGGGTGTCATGTCGGTTTTACCCGTGAGCCCTTGGTATACCATAGCCAGCGTGGTGGGGCAGCAGCCTGTTAAGCCGAAGGAGGTTGAGCTGTACACGGTGTAACCCCAGCGTGGGTCCCATTGGAATAGCTGAGGTACATTATTGGGTCCCGTGGTTTTAGTTTTGATGGCATTTTTATGACTTGTGTTTTGTGTTTCTGCGGGGTATTCCGTGGGCCAATTGCGCACATAGGTGCTCGCGGCAGGTTCTTCGGAGGCAAGCTTGAGAATCTTGTATTGCACCTCCCAGCCATCTGACATATAGGCGCCCGCATGATTAGAAATCCACTTGACTTCGTCATTTGTTTTGGCGAGTTCCATCATCTTGTCGACGAAGTATTCATCAAGGATGTCTGAGACTTTGAAGTCAGGGTCGCCCAGCACCTCGAGTTCGTCGGCGTGCTGTTGGGCGCTTGCAACGATGCTTGCAACAATGCCCTGTTTTTGCACCGCACTTAATCCAGCGCTGCTTTGTTGGCTGCTGTCTGAACTGCTTGCGGTGCTGGTATTTGCTGTTGTATTTGTGTTGCTTGAACTGCTTGTAGTGCTTGCAGTGCTCGTGCTGCTTGTAGTGCTTGCAGTGCTCGTGCTGCTTGTGGTGCTCGATACTGGTGCTGTGTTTGCCGTGGGTTCATTTTGTACGGAGTTCGAACATGACCTAATGGTGCTTCCAAGAAAGAAGGCAAGTATGAGCACAAGGATAATCGCCAGGATAGGAAGAAGGGGCAGGCGCGTGCCTTGTTTCGGCATGTTTGTCTGACGTGCCTGAAGACGTGCGCGTGCGCGTTCCTTTTGAGTATGCTTATCCATTGAATCCATAGTATAAGTATTTCAAGCCTTCTGCGATTGAGCTGCATTTACTTTCGATAATTATACCGTGCAATATGCTTGTAGCGCGTGAAGTTTGCGAGGGTGGGGGTGCTATACTTTTTGCAACCGAATGCGAAAGAAAGAAAAACCATGTCAAAAACGATTGCTGTAATAGATGGAAATTCGCTCATGCACCGCGCCTATCATGCGGTACCTCCTACCATGAATGCCCCCGATGGCACGCCAACGAATGCCGTATTTGGCTTTCTTTCGATGCTGCTTAAATTCGTTGATACGGCTACACCCGATGCTGTAGTGTGTGCTTTTGACGCGGGAAAACCGCAGTTTCGCATTGATGCGATGGAGCAGTATAAAGCGCAGCGTCCCCCCATGGACGACGAGCTTCGTGTGCAGTTTCCCCTGATAGAGGACATACTTGCTTCCATGGCAATACCTGTCGTAAAGGTGCAGGGTTGGGAAGGCGACGACATTTTAGGCACGGTTGCGGCACGTGGCGAAGCGGCAGGCTATAACGTGCTTTTAGTTACGGGGGACAAGGATGCCTGCCAGCTGGTAACAAACCAGACCCATGTGGTTTCGACCAAAAAAGGCATTAGTGACGTGGTCATCTACGACCCTGATGCCGTGCGTGAAAAATACGGGGTCGGCCCTGACCTTATTCCTGACTACCTTGGTCTGATGGGCGACTCGTCTGACAATATTCCTGGCGTGCCTGGTATTGGTCCAAAAAATGCTGCCAAGCTCTTGCAGGAATTTGGTTCGATGGAGGGTATCTACGAAAACCTTGACAAACTCAAGGGCAAGCAGCTTGAAAACATCCGCGACAACAAGGAAGCGGCCTTTCTTTCGCGTACTATTGCAACGATTGTGCGCGATCTTGACTTTGAACTCGACCTTGATGCAGCAGCATTTCCTGCTTTTTCGGCCGAAGCCGTGCAGGATTCTTTTACCAAGTTGGGTATGCGTTCACACTTGGGCAAGGTCCTTTCCCTTGTGGGCGGAACGGTGGCAGCCCCTGCTGCGCTTGAACTGAAATGGGAAGGCTATGCCCAGGGCTCAGAGGCCCAAACATGCGCCGAAGAACTCATCGCTAAAGCGACGGATTCCGCGCCGTTGGGCGTAGCTTTTGTGCGCGCCGAGCAAGAATCACTTTTCGAAGCGGGCCTCAGCCTTGCGCTGAGTAATGGCGACAAGTCCTGTTTGCTCTTGGGTGATGAAGCTTCGGCTTCTTTGACGCGCATTGCGCAAAATGTGCCCTTTGCCTGCATAGATGCGAAGAAGGTCTTGCAGCATCTTTATCCTGCAAATACCGAACTCGCTGCCAGTTTGACTGCCGATGAGCTGTGTGCCGCAAAGTTTTTCGATTGCTCTTTAGCGGCCTATATCCTGCAGTCTTCAGAGGATGCATTTACCGCATCATCACTTGCGCAGCATTATCTTGGCGGCCAGCTTCCACAACTGGACTCTGAACTCGACAGTCTAATTCTTGAGGCCGTAGTGGCAGCGCAGCTAGTGGCGCCTTTGCGTACAGCCCTTGAAAAGGACAAGACGCTTGCGGTATTTAAAGACATCGACAGCCCCCTTATTCCTGTGCTCGTGCAAATGGAGCGCACGGGGGCTGCACTTGACGCTGCCCAGCTTGCCAACTTGGGCAAAACTACTCAGGCTGATTTGGACACGCTTGTTGCCGAAATATACGAAAGTGCCGGCGAGGAGTTTAATATCGATTCACCTAAGCAGGTGGGGCACATCTTGTTCGAAGTGCTTGGCCTGCCCCCGCTTAAGAAAACGCAGCGGGGTTATTCAACTGACGCTAAGGTGCTTGGTGAACTGTCGAACCAGCATGAATTGCCCGGACTCATTTTGCGCTACCGCGAACTCGCCAAGATGCAGAGCACCTATATCGATGCTTTGCCGAAAATGCTTAAAAGCGACAAGCGCATACACACCAGTTTCAACATTACGGTTACGACCACGGGGCGCCTGAGTTCGTCTGACCCAAACCTGCAAAATATTCCCGTGCGCACCGACTTTGGCCGCCAGGTACGCGAATGCTTTGTGCCTTTGAAAAAGGGTGATGTCTTTGTAAGCGCCGACTATTCACAGATTGAATTGCGGCTCTTGGCCCACCTTTCGGGTGACGAAGGCTTAATTGCCGCCTTTAAGAGTGGAGAAGACTTCCATGCGGAAACGGCCGCGCGCGTATTCGACATTCCCGTCGACGAGGTTACTCCGCAACTGCGCAGCCGTGCAAAGGCTGTGAACTTTGGCATTGTGTATGGCCAGCAAGCCTATGGTTTGTCCCAGAGCCTGCACATCGGTTTTGCTGAAGCT
>JAFUCE010000031.1 GCA_017459805.1 Eggerthellaceae bacterium | reverse complement strand
TAGAGCAACACGATAGATACAGTCCTCGCCGAATGGTGCATAGAGATCTTCTACCTCAGCGTCTAGGGGTAGTCCCTCGGCGATTAGTTCAGGCTCATCAAGCCCGACACGGTAGATGTCGTATACATCAGTCTCAATCGCATCCTCTGGTGGCTTGAGCGATATAACAGCCTTACGAACGCGAACACCTTGCTCGTCTGTTAGGTCCACTCCTTCGACGGTGATATTAGGCGAAGGTGGCACTGCTCGATGGTCATAGTTGACCGCAAACGTAGCCGATGTGGATGCGACAGCGCCCGTGAAGGTATCAACAGCCTCAACTTCAAGAAGATACGATGCATCCTGGCGCAGGTCCAGCCCCGAAGGTAGTGTAATGACAGAGCTGTATAGCGTCTCGTCCTCGTTGGCAGTCCATACAGGAGCGAAAGTGCCGCTGTATACGGTGTCACCGTCGTATTGCGAGTTATCCCCCCTTGCTCCATCGCCCACAGCTGCCAGGGCGCTTACAACGACCCTCAATGTTGCAGGGGCATCGGTCATGCACACAAATTCCAACGGCTGGTAGTGACATTCCTCATCCAGGTCGATGCCTACTGATATGGGGTCTATGATTCTCAGAACTGCTTCATCAGACTCTACCCATTCAGAGCCAGTAGAGATGCGTACCTTACAATTTAGCTTTCTTCCAAGAACAACGAGCGAGCCTTCATCAATGAAACTCTGCAAGCGATTCCACGGAAGGATGTATGCACCGTTGGGGTCTTGTCCACTGCCTAGGATAACATCGGGTGTTGGGTCTTTGGATATAATCTGACTGCCATTCAACACGAATCGGAGTGATTCGCCTGCCTTTAAGTTTAATTTCATCTGGCTTAAGAGCCCTGTAAAATCTTTTTCCTTGCCGTCTTTGGGCACCATTCGTCCTGTCGTTGAATCGAATGTAGCAGCCCTTGCCAACCATTCGCTATAAACGAGCATCCATTGCTTGTCCCATCCTGAATGCCAGTAAATCAGCATTGAATCTACTTCTGCTCCAACACCATCGGGATATTCACTGGAAGGTTTCGCTACTTGAATCCACTCATTGTTAGGGCCTAAAACATCGGCTACATTGTTAATCGTCCACGTATCGATTGTCTTATACTCGTACGCATTGCTTGGCGTGTACAACTGCCACGCCTTCTGCGGGCTCTCTGAGTCAAACGTCCACGAGAGTTGAGCATCTTGCCCTTCGAAGATGTATGGAGGTGGTGAGAGATTGACTCCTTCTGGTGCTGTAACAGGCACAACCGTCGTGTACGATGAATACTGTCCCCAGCTTGTGCCGTTGTTACCTTCAAGGTATCGTCTTGCGCGGAAGTGATACGTCTCGCCCATGTCAAGGTCCTCAACAATGACCTCAGCGGTCTTACGATATCCCGATGCCTGCGAAGTCTTGTCTGACCAAGTGAACTCGAATGTCTTAGGGCCTTTGGTCGACTGCCAAGCTCTTTTGTCGGTCGCCCATGACAGCTCAGTACCCGTAGAGTCATCCTTGCCGTTCTTGTCCCAGCCAAGTTTTACGGTGACGCTCTCGCCGTCATCATTAGGCGTGACGGAAAGTATCCACACGTTATCATCAGCCGCAGTTGGCTCAGCCGGTGCTGGTGTCTCTAGCTTGGTCAACCGCATCGGTGCGCTGTTAATCGTGAAGAAGTCATCGTGTACAGCCTGAATACGTATCCAGGAGTATTTTCCAGCGGTAGGCTTAACAACCGAAATCGGCACGGACAGCGCCGTACAGTTGCCATTGTCAACCGCATTCGTTGACTCCCACATGTTCTCGCTTAGTTCCGATGCCTTGCTAATCTCGCTGTCAGCGACTACTTGCAGCACGACCGAATCAGTTGGATGCGTGGTAGTGGTGTTCGTCTTTATGTATGCGGTAAACACACCCGAGTTCTCATTAAGAGACGAGTACGTGTACTTGCTGATAGTTGGCTTCGCTGGCATTGCCAGGTAGTGCGTGCGTGTTGCTATTGAAGAATCGCCAGCATACCCACGAGCCCACGCCTTGACAGTAATCCGTACATAGTCTTTCTCAGTTAGCGCCTGCTGACTGCCGACGTCGAATCCAACATTGGCAATCTCGACGCTGGTAGATGTGGTGTCGGTCTTCTTAGTCTCCTTCTTGGTACGAGAGTCATACACGAACACCTGATAGCGCGTATCGTATCTCTCTAGGTAGTCTTGTCCCGCATTAGTCTTGATGGTGCACGACACACGGCCTGTGTTCTTGTTGCGTGTCATGGTGCCGATAGTAGGAGTACGCGGCTTGGAGAACTTGCGCGTGACCTTTGCCCAAGCTCCTGCGCCCTTGTTGTTGTTGAAGCGCACCATGCATGTGACGTTACTTAGCTTGGTCTTAGTGTTGGGATAGAATGAGTCGCGGTTGTAGGTCTTCTTGCCGACAGTGAAGCTGTTAAGGTTGATTGAGCTGCTCTTGGTCATAAGCCCAGGATGTGCGACCTTCGCCTGAATGCCAGCAACCCACCATACAACGTCTTGCCCTGTCGCACGTTTGCGGTTTTTTGCATTGGTTGCCGCACTGGCGATTGCCCACTTGGACTCCATGACATGCGAGCCACCAGATGCACGAGTTGGCGCTGTAAGGTTAGCCACCTTGGCAGTTGGCGCTCCATTGATTGAGTAGTCTTCCTTCTTCTTTGCCATTCTATCCTGCCAATCTCTGTAGCTTTACCTGTCGGGCAATGTCGCGCACCATCTGGGTTGCGTCTGCATCTGCGTCGTAGTTGAGGTTGATAACGACGCCACCACGTCCATCCATGCGCTCTGCGATGGCATCTGCATATTTGCTCAGATACGGATCATAAGAAGGCCAAATCAACTCAGCGCCACGTTCACCAGCGCCGATAAGGGTTGCCCCTTCAACAATGCCGCCTTTAGCGTACCAGTCGACGCTAATGCTTGGCGGCGAGCCTTGTCCACCAATGCCCCAAGGCAATTTACCGCCGTTGATATTAAAATGCGGTAACTTGAAGCGCGGTAGTGATAAGTGTGCGCCGTTAATAATGCCTTTAATCGTATCTATAGCGCCACGTACAGCATCTCTTGCTGCGTTGATAGGCGTCATGATTGCGTTTTTAATTCCATTCCACACACTGCTTACTGTACTCTTGATACTGTTAAAAATATTCGAAACAGTGTTGCGTACGCCGTTGAACACATTCGATATTGTGTTACGAATACCATTCACAATGTTGGACACAGTATTGCGAATACCGCTCCAAATATTCCCAACAGTCGTAGAGATGTTTCGCACGATATTCCCAACAGTGGTGCGAATGTTGTTGAACGCATTCGAGATGTTCTGCTTCATACCATTGATGAATCCGCTTACAGCACGGACCATATTGCTAAATGCGTCAGGCACACCAGCAATAAAGTCCACCAGGGCGCTAAAAACATCAAGCACAACTGTAACGGCGTCTACTGCCAGAATGAACGCTGAACCAAGTACATCGCCTACTACTGCAGCAACAGGCTCGACAAGTGGACGAATAGTATTCAAGGCATCGCCAAAACGAGTGAACGCATCGTTAAGCGCATCGAATACGCCAGCCTGGCTAGCTGTGTCCATTGCATACTGTATCCCTGAGATGAAACCTTCAGCAGCGTCTGTGCAAATATTGATAGCTGTACTTACAATCTCAAATACGGGACCAAGATTTTGCCCAATAACATTAGCTGCACCTGAAGCTAGTTCAGACCATTGTGTGAATGTATCGCTTATTGTGCCGCCAGCTTCTTCGAGCCCTGGCATAAGATTATTTGTGACAGCATCGTTTAGCGAACTAAATGCTCCCATGACATTCTCTATCAGAGAACCAGCCGCATCGCCAGCATCTTGGCCAAAGGCAGACGTAATTGTCTCTTGAAGCATGCCTGGTAATTGTTGCAAGGCGCTGGAAAGTGCTGGGGGTACTTGTTCGCTTAATGTCGTAGCAATGTTTCCGATTGTTGGAATGACATTATCAGCTACAGCACCTAATGAGCCGATTAGATCTTGTGACACCTGCGACAAGTCCATTGTCTTGCCGCCATCCCCCAGTGCGGTAAGAAAATTGTCCCAGGCACCCGAGAGCTGATTGATAGACCCACTGATAGTAGTGGACCCCTCTTCCATAGTAGTGCCGGTAATGTCCATAGACTCTTGTATGACATGAATAGCTTCAATAACATCAGAGTAACTATCGATGTTAAACTCAACACCAGCAATTTCAGATGCATCAGAAAGCAACCGTTCCATCTCGGTTTTAGTGCCGCCATACCCAAGCTTCAAGTTATCAAGCATTGTGTAATTCTGCTTAGCAAACCCCTGATAAGCATTGGTGATAGCTTCCATGTCGGTGCCCATTTTGTTGGCATTATCCGACATGTCCACCATTGCTTTATCGGCTACAGCTGCTGCTTTTACAGTATCCCCATCGAGTGATGAAATAAGAGATGCAGAGAAGCTCGTAACATTCTGCATGTAGTCATTTGCCGACATGCCAGCAGTCTCAAATGCACGCTTAGCATTTTCTTGCACAGTTTGACTGGCGTCCTTGAACAGGGTATCAACGCCGCCAACCAACTGCTCATAATCGGCATAATTCCAGAATGTTTTTGTTAGGGTATCCCCTACCGCTGATGCAGCAGATTTAACAATGTCAGACAGAATATTGCCCATTGCAACGGCACCAGCGGACAGCGCAGATGATGCGCCACTAGACAGTTCGCCACCGAACTTGTTGCCCAGCGACTTACCATCGCCGTCAAGCCTAGGTACAACATTAAGGTAAGCATTACCTACTTCGCTTGGCATTATTTCTCCTTGGTTTATTTAGTTCACGCAAGAGCTCGTCTACGGGTAGTTTTCTGGCTGGAAGACTTTTGCCAATCGGCTTGGTCATAGTGGATGGTCCGATACGTTCTGGCGGGTTTCCACGCTTACGTTTATCACCCATACCCCAGACGAACATGCGGAAATCATTCACAAGGGTTGCCAGCATGGTTTCAGATAAGCCCCATACCGTGTCGCTATTCTCAGCAGCAAGCACGCGCGCACCTTGCGGCAGCTGCACAGCTAGACATGCAATATGATGTGGCGTATGTTCACCGCCCATTGCATGATCTAGGTCTATACCGTAATACTGCTGCAAGTCAGCGCGCAACTTGTCTTCATGCAGACCAAATTCCGTGACGAGCGCCATTAGTTTTTTGGATAGCAAGCTCCAATGATTGCTGACGCAACACGCAAAACATCTTCGAAGGATGCTGTATCGCCGCCACAGTGCTCGACGATTGTTTTTTCGTTTACATCTGTCACCAGAGCAATGAAGCCCATCATGCTTTCAATAGATTCTGGTGTAACGTCCCCAACGACGCCGGAAAGAATACGGAAAGCTGGCCAGCTTTTTGTTTTGGCATCGTCCACCTGCACTACAAGACCTTCTACCTCAACAGTGCGGATGGAGGCGGCGGGGGCATCCCCCGCCTTTTCTTGCGCAAGTGCCATAAGCTGCTCTGCGCTCATTTCCTCCACGTTCATGTTTACTCGCTTTCTGCTGCTTCAATAGCAGCCAGGATTTCAGCCTTGGTCATTGACGATGAGACGCCCTCGATGTTATGAGCAGCCGCGTAATCAAGTAGCTGCTGTCTCGTCATCGTGGACAGGCTCTGCTCATCGTCAGTTATTCCCCCGATGATATGAAAGCAGTGTATTCGTACATCGTCTTTCCGTTTGCATCGGCAATGTTGTTGAACGTCAGCTGACGACCATCAACCTGCGTGCCGTCCATAGTAATGTCGCCACGTTCCGTTAGTTGAGTGGTCATGCAGTAACGCTTGACGATACCTTCACGAGGCGTAGTTTCGATAACGGCAACAACAGGCTCCATGGTCTGCCCATGGTGCATTGCGCAAATTGCGCCTGTTGTTTCGTCCACTGTTACTGCGTCTGCGCCCCATGTAAGCTCGGCAACGTCTTCGTTACATTGAATTGGAGTAAACGACACAGACTCGGTATATTCGGTTTTGACGGTATAAACCGTAGTACGACCTTCCCACGCCTTAATCGTATCGTCGGATGAAGATTCGCTGATGGTCACACCTGCGTCGCTGGTAAAGCCCAACAACTTAAAGTCTTCCCCCAGCTCAGTTGTGGCATTAGTAGGAAGAGCCGTGTCTTTAGGTGCGACATAGATTGCACCAGTAGCCGAAGCAGCGCCAACGGTTACCTGTGTAGCATCCATGTTAGCCATGTATGCCTCCTTAGTTATCTAGTTGGGATGTAATATCTAGGACAAGCTGATAGCGAGGACACCGCGTTTCCTCGTCCCAGAATGGATACGGACCGCTATTAACAGTCACGTGATGTACCCCGAAGGGTTTAGAAGATGAAAGTAGTTCAAGACGAATAGCGTTTGCCATTTCTTCTGCGCGCGCATCAGTCGGTGCCCAAGTTTGCACAGCTATGGTTGGATGGTCCACCATGTCTGCTACTGCGCCGCCTGTGCGCTCGATCGTGACGAATTCATCAGGCATATCCTTGGACGGATAAGTTGCACAGCTGTACCCAATCCCAGATAACCAATCAAGTATGCTTTCTGTGATGCTGTACATTCCTATCCTTTCGCCTTAAGCAGCGTGTTGTGTTCCATGTTGTCTTTTTGCGCTGAATAGTTAGCCGTGTAGACAATGCCGATGAACTTGCCATTGCGTTTCTGAACATTGCCATCATAGGCAGGCTGAGTATTGCCCTTTGTCTCACCTGTATCGTGGTCATGCCACTTAGGAGTGCGGTATCCGCCACCAAGAGCATTGGCGGTAGATGCAATCTTGTTAGTTTTTGACTCTACAAGAGCTCGCGTACCTTCAGCACCGCAAGCAGCGCGCAACAATGCTTCCTGGAATATGTTCACCGTGCATGTTGCATTATTAGCCATGAGCATCCTCCACTTCCACGGGCATATGCCAGCGTGTAGGCGTGTTTGCGTCCATATATGGGCGTGGAGCACCGATTACGCGATAAGTACCCTCCCAGGGCGCTGGCAGCTTTACATGACAGCCCTCGAGGCTCTTGCTATATCCCTTGGGAAAATGCAGTGTAAAAGCCACCACGGCACCTTCTGGTCGCGACGCCTCAAGTTCAGCGGTTGTGCCAGGAGCGATTAGCACATTGTCCACTCGCTCCTCTACAGGCTTGCCAGGGATAGCGTTATGAAACCTATCCACCACAGGCTCACCAGGGCGCAATACCGTGATGCTAGTGCCGACAATCATCGTAACCACCCAGCCTTGCCCAGCCAATTCGACCGCCGCCGATACCCAGCATCTTGAGTTCACTGGGTATCAGCTTAGGTGTGTCATAAGCGGTAGCGATGGAGTATGACTGAGAGTATGGCCCTGCTGTTTCGGACATCTGCGTAGTCCCTATAGGCAGGTCGGTATCCCGTGGCATTACACGATTCGCCACCGAACGACATACCCGCATCAGCTTGTCGGCGAATTCCTTAGTCGGCTTGCTGTAGTCCACTCCTGCGCCTTCTAGTGCCGCCTGAATGGCAGCAGTAGCGTCTTCAAGGCATTCTTGCAGCAAGTCTTCATCAGATACCTCGCCAAAGCGCGCAATGTATTGGTCAACGGTGGCGAAAGCGTCCATGCCTACTCCTTGTCTTTCTTAGGCTGCTTTTTCGAAGCCTTTTCTTCTTTTTGTGGTTTGGGTTTTGCCTCGGTGTAGCCGCAAGCGAGCAGACGTGAAGCATCTGCATCACTCGCGTTAAAAGCAACACCATTTGGCGCGATAAGCCTAATCATGACTAAGCCGTGAGCAAGTTGAACTCGGCAGCATCGCGCACGCTAAAGCCAATTTCTGCTTCTACGCGAACGGCGAACATGTTGTTCTGCCATAGGCTAATAACATCATCGCCGTCCACCAGAGTTGCCTGGTTACTGATTTCCAGCTTAATGCCCTCAACGATGCCATAAGCAGCGTCGGTAAAGTCACCAGCGAGACCAACAATATCAGTGCTACCAGCCACATAGAGGCCCTTAGCGACAGTTACACCAGCACCCAAAATCGGGTTAATAGTGCCGGACTCGACGCCAGCGGTGAACAGCGGGCGGTTGTCGCCGTCCACAGCTGCCAGCACCTTAGACTTGCCCTGTGGTGCCAAGCCGATGCCGTTCATGACACCACCAGCAGCAGCGATGTTGCTATCTACAGTCAGGAACTGGTCGTACACGGTCTTTCCGCTCTCAGGAGTCAACGATACCTGAGTGCAGCCACCGAGTACATCAAAGCCGGTGCCAGGTGCAGTTGTGCCCATGACGGTACTGTCGAACTTCTTAGCAATCGCATTAGGAAGGCGACGTACGCACTCGCGGTACAGCGCCTCGGCATCACGCGCGAATTCATCGCTGAATGCCTCAATTACAGCCACCTTATAAGGCGTAATGACCTTTTTGCCAAAGGTGTGGTTAGACACTGGCTTTGCGCCTGTTTCAGCTACCCAGTTGGCTACAGGCTCGCCCGTAATGGTCTGAACGCTTACGCCAGAGCCGGGCAGCTCAATCTTACGGGCAAGCTGCATGATTGCGCTTTCATCGAGCGTAGCTGCCCAAATTTCACTAGATACTTCCTGCGGAAGCACTACGTTGGTAGTGCCGCGATTGATGTCGATTCCAGACATAATCTCTCCTTATCGTTGTTTTGACACGGCATCGGCAAACAGCTGTGCCGCGCTCTTTTTGGCTTCGGCTTTGCCGCCGCCATCGTCTGTCCTTGTTGGATATGCGGGTAGGAGTTTTAACAACCGCTCTACTTGCTCTGCTAGCTCGTCGGCGTCAGCACCGTTGAGCATAGCCACTGCCTCCGCAGGTATGCCCTGCTTATCGGCTACCCTAGCAACGACCTCTGCGCGCTCTGCCTTGGCTTTGAGCTCGTTTAGCTCCGCCTCGGCTTTCTCGGCGCGTTTGACCGCTTTTTCCTGTTCGGTTGCTTGAGATTCCTTGAGCTGTTCCAGCTCGCTGGCAGCAGCAGCGTTTTCCTTAGCGCGCTTTTCCTGCTTGCGCATCTCTTCGCGCATAGCTTCGTACTTGGCATGCCAATCCGTTTCGGACTTAGCAGCTTCGTTGTCCACCTGCCCCTGCTGTTCTGTATCCTGCATTTCCTCTGCCATAGCTGGCTCCTTCCTGCCCTTTCCGGGCATAAAAAAGGACGCTGTTGCAGCGTCCGTGTCTTGTGTCCACCTGCGCAGTGGACGGTATGAAAAAAGCGCCCGCAGTCGCTTGATTCCAATTTGGTAAGTAAAACGTTTTATTTACTAGGTATGTCAGGTATGAAGCTTGTCACGGCATCAAAACATAATCGCGCATCTGTTTCCTTTCGACTACTTCCCTAAGTGCTCAAAACTCGTTTTGACTGTCGTAAAGTTCAATGGGTCGATTTGAACGAAAAAGGATGCGCCCTCGAGGATGATTGCGTTTGGTATGTACGAGTCCATGTTATCAATCACGGATTGCAGTTCGGTTTTGATGCTATTAATCACTTTTTCACGAACGTCTTGGGTCATGGTAATGTCCATGTTCGCCTCCTAACAAATAAGCCGCCTCGGAGGGCGGCTGGCTGCGGCTCGCATGTAAAAACACTACATGGTAGCTGCCGCATGCTCTCTCTTCTTGGCAATCCAAATCGCATAATCATCGTCATCCAGGATCCTGCGCATTTGATCATCGGTAACCATCTTAAACGTCATGCGGCCCTCTCGATTATTTACAACTGCAGAAAAAGCTCTCAAAGCCCACATTCGAGTTAAATCATTGCCAGGTCCGTTTGAATATTTTTCAAATACGTTCATGTTGTCATTTTACCATAGAAGCGTGTTGTTATGTTGCTTGATAGTAGTCATATCCCCAGCTCCCAGCGTTATTGGTCAGCCACTCGTGCTGAATCGGTTTCAAACGCATCTCAGCCTCCAGTTTTTCCTCCAATGTCGCCCCATGGAGGTGCGCTTCTTCGCCACCATTTGCATCGTATATCTCTCCAAGTATACGGTCGTAATTGCGGAATGACTCTTCTTCGTATGCTCTTGCAAATTTCTCAACACTCTCCTCTGATGCGTCGGCATTACGAACAAGCCTATAGGTAATTCCGTGGTACGTGTCTTCAACCTCATGTTCAGAAAGCCAGTTTTCAGTCGTAAACCAGATGTCGTCCTCTCCAAAAGTTCCACCAATCGACGTGGTGTGCGTGTGTTTCGCCTTGCCGTTCCTGAAAGATGCGTCTTCTGCATCGGTTGTTTTGACTCCTGTCGGTGAGCCTTCCCTGAAGAACAGTTCGCCGTCTTCACGGTACACCCAAAGCTTTTCGTTGGGAAACTGCCTCGCCCACGCTTTTACTTCAGGGTCAATTGCTGCCGATACGCCTGAAACAGAATCATGTTTTGATTGCATCTCCTTCTCCAGCGCCTGCGCATGCCTGCTCATTTCATCCCATTGGGCGCTGTAGCGGCCATTCTCGTTGGGAGTCCACTCCTTTAGAATGTCATCGCCTACCGCATGGAGCTCGTCAAGTGTTTTTGCATCAGATAGTCGCTGCATGAATGCGTTGAATTGCTCATCGGTCAGTTTTGCGCCACGTGTATACACCTTGTGCTTAGAACCTGCCTTGAATCGCCTGCCCATTGCTTGGTACTCGGCGAACAGTTCGTCGGGGTCATATGCACGCTTTTCGTACGAGCCATCTCGCCCAGGCTTGACAAGAACCGCATCATCGTCAAAGCCGCGCGACACCTGCACGCCGTTTTTCCAGTAATACTGCATTTCAGGCTCGAAGCTAAGAGCAATCTGGCAATTACAGTGCGGATGGTAGTTATTACCTCCACCACCAGCTTTATATTCGCTGTGGTAGACAAAACCCCTGGACCCTAACATCTTGCAAAAATCACACGCCCTTCCATCAGGTATGCGAGCATATCGAGCATGGCGGTCACGTGCGACATTGTTCATGATTGTGTCGCGTCCCGCCTGTTTGACATACTCATCTAATTTCCCTGCCAAATAGGTCGGTGTCAGGCTTGGGTTTATCTCCACCTGTATCCTCCCAGTCTAGATGTCCGCATGCGTAGCGAACTGATGCTTCCACTTGCTCGAATGGAACGCTGTCTGCCAATTCCACGTTGAAGTCATCGCTTCTTGCAGCTGTGCGTTCGGTTTCGTAGTACTCTGCAGCAGCTACAGATGCCATCTGCCCGTACTTGACGACAAGCCCGTACATAATCTCGATAAGAGCGTTTCTGATAACTGCTGGAGGTTTATCCGCAAGATGCTCCCAGGCTTCTGATAGATCGCGTTGTGCAAGTAGCGATGCTTGATTTAACGCATTGGAGTAGTCGCGAAAATCGCTAGCTGGCATCTTGCTCAACCTCTACTGGCGCTGCATTGAGTGCTGCAATAGCATCTAGTGCTTCTGCCCTGCGCTGCTCCGATTTAATGGCTGCCCTTGTTGCCTCGTCCATGCCCACCATCTTGTGGAATTCATCCGACCCTGCAAAGCCTTGGTCAACACTTGCAATCTTGAGTGCAGAATCAGTACGTGCTGCTAATGAGTTGAGCATGGGTGATGCAAACGACGCCATGATGTCGGCATCGGCGGGGTCAAGCGCGTCCACTGTCGTGTTCTTCTCGATTGCCATGGCAGCCTGGCACACGCGCCGCAAGGTGGACTTGTCCGCTTCGATATCCCGTTCAGCGATAAGGCAGATGTCCTCGCGCGCAGCCTGGATGGCCTCTGCGCTGCTCGGGTTGTCCTGCACGATGCCCAAGCTGTTCAGCGGCACTCCCGTGGCACCGCTGAACTGGCATGCCAGCGCGCGCAACTCGTCGATGAACGGCTGCGGACTGTTGCCAGATAATTGTCCGACGTTCGGGTTTTCCCCATCTGCGCCCGTGGTAAGCGCAAGCAGCCTGGACAGTTGGTACTTAGACTTGTTCTCCATGACGGCGTCGAACTGCTCGTCGGTGAGTCCAGTCATGTAGAGCTTCGCCATGGAGTAGAACGCGCCGGACACCTGCATGTGCCACATGCAGCGGATGGCGTCGTTTGCTAGCGTGCGCACGAACTTGGTAATGCGCGTCTGCCCGAATGGGGCAAGCGTGCCGGTGCCGTTGTGGGCGAACACGTACAACGTGGGTAAAGCCTCACGGACTTGTCCGGGCTCGTATGTCCACTCCCCCTCGCTCACCTGGCGGAACTCGCCAACGTTAAACGGCGTGTGGAGGTTTACCACCGTCGGCACAACCTGGCCATCGCTCCAGCTGGTCTTCTCCCTTCGCGCAATGGCAAGCCCACCTGCTACCACGCCGTCCGTGTAGTCTGGCGACGGCAGCGCAGTGAACGTTTCGGCTGAATGAAAGCGTACACACGCATGTCCACTTGTATCGCGTGTAACCGTCGCCGCCATGCAGCCATAGAGTAGCTTGCAAGCAATGTGACGATTAAAATTGCTTACTAAGTCATTCCTGAGAACAATTGCATCCAGCGTTTCCTGGTCGCCCTCTGGCACTGTAAGAGATTCCAGACGGATACGATCTGCCAGTGCGTCTACTGCCTTCTGTGGCCAGTGGCACGTCTGGTCGTTCGGAATATCAGCTGTAACGCCATAGTCCGATACAGACACCTTGCCGTCGTAGTAGCGTTTGAGCATGCTGTTGTGCCCCGAATGCTTGAAGTATTCGTCTGAAAGCTGTTCCACCCATGCTCGAGCATTCTCGGTAATGCCATCTGCATCCTCAATGCCCTTAAAACTCACAAGAGCATCTGTCATCTCCCATGGACCATCAGTAATTAACATCCAGCGCGTCCTTTTCTCTCAGGGTTTCTCTTCGTAGTCATTGCCGCCCAGTAAGCCAGGGCAGCAGCTTCAACTAATGTGGCGTCGGCAGTTTCAGTGGACTGGAATCCCCAGCCGCCGTAATGTCCGATTGCGCGCCGCTCGCTTCCTGTAACAGATGCATCTAGAGCAGGTTGCCCAAAGTGGCATAGCGACTTTTCGCGAACTGCGTTTGCAAACGTGGAATACGCCGCAATGGCATCTCCAGTCTTCGGACGAATAATTGTTTTGCGCGACACGCCAGCATCCAGGAGGCGGTCGGTTAGTGCTTGAGCGTTAGCTTGCCCATCGATTACGATCTGCGCCGCTTTGTCAGCGTGCTCGGCCAACTCTTCGGCAAACCAGCTGATGCCATGTGCAGTGGACTGGGCATCAACCACATAGACAAAAGGCACTTCGCCTTTATGGCACGCAGCAATAACACCTGTAGCGCCATCGGGCGAGAATTTCACCGCGTAGCAGACAATGCCGTCCTTACTTGGCTTGTCCACCTTGCACTCCCCCCACTCTTCGGCATCAATGCAATATTGGGCGCTTCGAACAGGCGACCACCAACCAAGCCGCTCGCGCGCGAACGTGTCGGCGTCCATCTGCTCGCATTCGGCCTCGACGGTGGACTCTTGAATTAAATGACCTAACGACGGGTTGGCTTCATACCAGCGTTTTTTGTCGCGCACATCGCCTATTTCGTCCACACTCCACTCAAACCAGGCAGAGCGTTCGGATTCGCCGCCCAGACAATGCTCGCGAATACCGCGAAACGGCGCACCGTCGCTTCTGCTCGTCGGTGGCGTTGAAATGTATATCGCCTGCGGGTTTTTACTTGCCGATATTGCCGGCAAGAATGAAGCCTGGCTGTCGGCATCGAGCTCTAACGCTTCATCAAATACCAGCAAGTCGCCATGTTGCCCACGTCCGCCGTTGCGAGTACGTGCCAGGAATTTGACACGTGCACCATTTTTCAATATGACCTGTTCGCGCCCTAGCGCAGTCTTGACGTCCTTTACATACTTGCGCAGCGCCCTGGTGTCGAAGAACGCCGCGATAGCCTCGAACGTCTCGGTGGACGTCTTTTGCAGATGCGACGTGTAGATAACTTCTTCACCCAGCATAACCATGCCATAGCCAATCCTGGGCACCACTAAACCAATCGTCTTCCCATTCTGGCGCGGTATCGAACCTCCGCACGTGGTAGCTGTCCACCTCTTTAGACTGTTGCGCCCTAGCCAGCCTTGCAGAATTAAGCCCTGCCATTCCATCAGCTCCATGCCACCAGCCTTGGCAACCGCATGGCAATCTTCCCATTCGCTGGTGATATATTCAGGCACAATCAGATGCGTAGGCTCTTGGCTACCCTTCAGCTCGCTTGGCGATAAGCTGCGCGATTTCGTCACCATCGGCATCTTCGCCCTCCAGTTCTTCGATTTCGCGGATTGTCTCGCGGTATTGGCGTGCAAGTGCCGCCATTGAGCGACTATTGGCTTTTTGCATCGTCTCGTAGAGCGATTGCTCGAGCTCTTTCAGCTTTTCAAGCCTATTCATCTGCCCACCTCATCCCGTAGCGGTCGAGGATGGTGTAAAAATCCTCTACATCATGCGGCACAACGTGGTACTTCTCCTCGTTGCCGTCCACCTCTATACCTACATGCATCAGTTCATGCAGCAGCAGTATTTTCAGCTGCTTGTCGTTTAGGTGCTCCACGTTCGGCTGGAAGATCGTAATTGTGAAGTCATAGGGCACAGACCATCGAAAACGGTCGGGGACTTTTTCGCACTGTCCTAGCACAGGTCGCCCTTGTGACTTCTTCTCCCAGTCGCTTTCAAGGTATGCAATCCTTACTTGGCTGTTCTTAACAGCGTCTAGCAACGGGTCGTCTATTATCTGCGTAGCAAGGGCTGAATACCTCTCAGAGGGCTCTCTTTGCTCCAAAATGAAACTCCTTGTGTGTAAATTGGCGCT
>JAFUCE010000014.1 GCA_017459805.1 Eggerthellaceae bacterium | reverse complement strand
TATCCACTTCAAACATGCATTGGTCCATGCAAATGGTGCCCACCTGTCGAACAAATTGCCCGCCCAGGATAAAGTCCCACTTTCCCGAAAGCGCGCGCGAAAGACCGTCGGCATAGCCAAGAGGAACGGTGCAAATTTTCACACTTCCTGGGCTGCGATAATGCAAGCCGTAACTGACCCCTTCGCTCATGGGAACCGTTTTAACATCGGTAATACGCGCCTTTACTTCCATGGCTGGCCACAGGTCCACCGCACCACGCGTTTGTTCGCAGGCATGATAGCCATACATCGAAATGCCCAAGCGCACCATGTCGAAATGTACGTCGGAAAAGCGGAAGAGCGCCGCGGAATTTGCAGCGTGCACCATACCGGTGTCCACGCCTGCATTGCGCAGGGAGCTGATAGCGTTTATGAAACGGCGCACCTGGCTGTTGAAATCAATCGCGTCCGAACTGTCGGCAGTTGCAAAATGCGTAAAGGTGCCAAGCTGAACCAGGGCACGGTGAAAACTAATCTGGCGCACGAAGTCGAGCGCTTCTTCGGCACGCACACCAATGCGGTTCATGCCCGTGTTGAGCGCCAGATGGAAGGGCGCTTTCATGTTATGGCGGTCAGCCTCTTCTGCGTAGGCAAGGGTAAACTCTATTGTATACACCGAAGGCGTAATATGATGCGCAAGCAGTAAGGGGATAGCGCTTGCGGGTGGTTCCGACAGCAACAAAATGGGTGCGCTCAAACCCGCTTCGCGCAGCCGTATGGCCTCGTCAACGGTTGCCACACCAAGCTGATCTGCCCCTGCTTGCAATGCTGTTTGCGCGCATTCAACAGCGCCATGCCCGTAGCCGTCGGCCTTTACCACGGCCATAAGCTGCACCCCAGGCTGCAAACGACGCCGCGCTTCTAAAACATTGTGCGTAATGGCTTCTAAGTTAACTTCCACCCATGCCCAACGCCGATCCGTTTGAGCAATAGAAGCAAGCAAACTTTCGTCAAAGGCAATCTCTGCCCCTGCTTGTGCAACTTCCATATCGCGCGAATACTGAAATTGCGCATGATTCTTGCGCGCAAAACCAGTAAAACCGTTGAGGGGCTCTTCTTCAATCATGGCAACACCAATCTTTCCGTACAGGGAAAGTATACAAAAAATGACCCGCACAAGGCGGGTCAGATGTAATTAATGAAGCACCTTGGGTTTAGTGGAAACGTGAAGTTGCCTTTCCGGGCTCCACGAAAAGCTTGTAGGTATCGACCTCAAGGGCATCAGCAATCTTTTGAATATTGTTCAGTGAAATGCTGCGCTTATGGCGCTCAACCGCGCTGATATAGGTACGGTGCAGCCCGCACTTCTTCGCAAAAACTTCCTGTGAAAGATGCTTTTTATTGCGATAGTGACGTACGTTGTCACCAAATACTGCCAAGATATCCATTATGAACACACCTCTTACTTCGCTTAATTCTTGCCCTATGCCTTATACCCAGTATAGGCTTTATCGTATGAAAAATGTTTAAAATACGCTTCATTTGGCTAAAGCGCATAATTAACTTTTTGTATTAATTACCAGTTCAGAGCTTTGTTTAGCCGAAAAAGGCTATCGTCGCAAGGCCGAAGATACCAACGACAAGAAGAATAATATGTCCTACCCCCAGGCGTGAAACCACCAACTGGCTTGCAGGGCCAGCGCCATAACAGCGCGCATCCATGGCCAGTGCAAGGTTATCGGCGCGCCTATAAAGTCCCACCAAAAGAGGTATAAGCACTGTTGTCCAGGCCCGCAAGCGCCCAATTATTCCCCCCGTATCAAATGAGGCACCACGCGCTGTTTGCGCTTCGCGAATACGATGGAACTCATCGATACTTACGGGAATAAAACGCAGAGCAATAGAAACAACTGTTGCGACATCATGGGTGGGGAAACCCAAGCGTTCGAGTGGTCGCATGAAACTCCTGAGCGCCGAAGTGAGTTCGTTTGACGTGGTTGTTGTCGTTAACACGAGTGACGCCACTAACAGCAGCACGATACGCAGGACAAAAAAACATCCGCGAATGAAGCCTGCAGGTACAAAACCAAAGGCGCCAATAAGAGGTATGGCCGGAAGCTGGGCAAATACACCTGTTGAAACATAACTCGGAAGATTGGTGGGGTCGTAGCTGCGCACATCGAGCACGAACGAATTAGCGATAAGCGTTACCGCAAGAATAAGAACCACGGGAAGCATGGACCGAAGCGTTGCGCCCACTTCAAGGCGGGCCAAGAAAGCACACAGCAGGGCAATGCATGCAAGCAGGCCTATCGCCCACCACGAATGGACGCAAAACAGCACGATAGAAAACATGAGTACCAAAATAATTTTGACACGCGCATCGACGCTATGAATAGGCGTTTGCTTTGGGTTATATGTTGCAATATTGACAGGCATAGGTCTATTACTGTTCGTTCTCAACTCTCTGTGTCATACACTACCAGCTCATTAAAAACGGGGGCTGGAATCCCAACCCCCGCTCTCAAATCATGCGAAGATGTGTCGCTATTCAGACTTTTCTTCAGCCTCTGCTGCTTCTTCAGCAACCTCTTCGGCAGCCTCTTCAGATGCAGCTTCTTCAGCGGCAGGCTCTTCTGCGGTTTCTTCAGCAGCTTCCGCGTCAGCAGCTTTGGCTTCGGCTTCTGCAGATTCTTCAGCCGCTTCTTCCACAGCTTCCGTAGCTTCTTCCGCAGTTTCTTCAGCTGTTGCTTCTGCGGCTTCCGCAGCTTCCTCAGCAGTTGCTTCCACGGATTCTTCAGCAGCCTCAACAGTTTCTTCAGCGGTTTCTTCTGCTACTTCTTCGGCAGGAGCAGCCTTGGCAGCCTTTTCTTCCTTGGCGGGCTTGTCTGCCTTCTTCTTGGCCTTCTTAGCAACGGGCTCCGTCACCAACTCCATGATAACCATGGGGGCATTGTCGCCTTTGCGGTTGCCCAGCTTCATAATGCGGGTATAACCACCTTCGCGATCTTTAAACTGGCCTTGCTCGACCTTTTCAAACACTTCGCGAACAAGTTCCTGGTCGCCCAGGGCGGCAATAGCCAGGCGGCGAGAATGCAGGTCGCCACGCTTTGCCCAGGTGATAATGCGGTCCACCTCGGGGCGAATTTCTTTGGCGCGCGCTTCAACGGTCTTGATGCGGTCGTTGGTAAACAGGGCCACACACAGGCTCTTCTTCATGGCCTTAGTATGGCTGGCATCGGTACCGAGTTTGCGCCCTTTCTTGTAGTGTCTCATTGTTATATACCTTCTCTTTTATTGCTTCAGATTCAGTTCCATGGAAATGAGCTTGTCCTTCACTTCCTCGATGGACTTCGCGCCGAAGTTGCGGATATTCAGCAGGTCATTTTCGCTGAATTCAACCAGCTGACGTACCGAATGGATGCCCGCGCGCTTCAAGCAGTTGTAGGAACGCACAGACAGGTCCAGGTCTTCAATCTGCTTGTCAAGGTCGGCATTGGTTTCCTGACCCTCGGGGGCAAAGATTGAAACAACTTCTGCTTCTTCGTCTTCTTCGGTTTCGTTCAAGCTCAGGAACGCACCCATGTACTGCGACACAATGTTTGCCGCACGGCATGCTGCTTCCGTCGGCGTGATGGCGCCGTCGGTTTCAACTTCCAGGATGAGCTTGTCGTAGTCGGTACGCTGGCCAACACGAGTGTCTTCCACGTGCATGGTGCAGCGACGTACCGGCGAAAACAGGCTGTCCACATGAATGACGCCAATGGGATCTTCCGTGCGCTTGTTTTGGTCGGCGCTTACATAGCCACGACCAACGCCAATGCGAATGCTCATGTCAAGCTGGCCGCCGTCGGCAACCGTAGCAATAACATGGTCGGGGTTGATAAGCGTAAACTCGGTTGGAACCTGAAGGTCTGCGCCCGTTACGGTGCAGGGGCCTTCTGCTGACACATGGGCGGTTGCTTCAACAATTTCGTCATTGAGCGCTGAAAAAACCAGACCCTGGATGTTTAGTACGATGTCGGTAATGTCTTCGATGACACCTTCGGCAGTGGTGAATTCATGCTGCACGCCATCAATCTGAATAGCGGTAGCCTTTGCACCGTCCAACGAACCCAGCAGCACGCGACGCATGCTGTTACCAAGTGTCAAGCCATAACCACGTTCCAGCGGTTCAACAATAAAGCGCGAAACCGTTTCGTTTACTTCTTCTGTTGTAATAGTAGGCCTCATGAACTCTGTCATAGGATATTAGCCTCCTTAAAATACCGCGTACAGGTAACTTACAAAATCGAATCTACTTCGAGTACAGTTCTACGATGAGCTGTTCGTTGATATCCAGATCGATCTGGTCGCGGGTGGGAAGGGACAGTACCGAGCCTTGCAGCTTTTCAATGTCCACTTCAAGCCAAGCGGGAACCTGAACGCGCTCGTTGGAAACCAATGCGCTCTTGATAACAAGCAAATCCTTTGCCTTGGGTGCCACAGCAACCAAGTCGCCAGGGCGTACCCGATATGAAGGAATGTCAACGCGCTTACCATTTACGGTAATGTGACCGTGGGTAACGGTCTGGCGTGCTTCCTTGCGCGTGCTGGCAAAGCCCAGACGGAACACGATGTTGTCCAGACGGGATTCCAGAATCGCCATCAGGTTTTCACCGGTAATACCAGGCATGCTCTTGGCACGCTTAAAATAACCACGGAACTGCTTCTCCAGAACACCATAGATAAACTTGGCCTTCTGCTTTTCACGAAGCTGCATTCCGTATTCGCTTTCCTTGCGGCGGCGACGGGGCTGGCGGATGGATTCAGTCTTGGCTTTTGACGTGTAGCCAAGGTCCACCGGGTTAATGCCCAGCTGCCTGCAACGCTTCAGAACCGGAGTTCTGTTAATTGCCATTTCTCTCAATCCTCCTTACTAGACGCGACGACGCTTGCGCTGACGGCAACCGTTGTGCGGAATGGGCGTGCAATCTTGAATAGAAGCCACTTCCAGACCTGCAGCTTGCAGGGAACGGATAGCGGTTTCACGGCCAGAGCCAGGACCTTTTACGAACACGGAAACCTTCTTCAGGCCATGTTCCATAGCGATCTTAGCTGCAGCTTCAGCGGCCATCTGAGCAGCAAAGGGGGTGGACTTACGGGAGCCCTTAAACCCAACGGTACCAGCAGACTGCCAAGAGATCACGTTGCCCGCAGGATCGGTGATCGAAATGATGGTGTTATTGAAGGTGGACTTGATGTGAGCCGCACCTACCACAATGTTTTTGCGTTCAGAACGCTTGATGCGTGAACGTACGTTTTTCTTAGCCATGCGCGCCCCCTACTTCTTCTTGCCGCCGATTTGCTTGCGCGGCCCTTTACGCGTACGAGCGTTAGTGTGGGTGCGCTGACCGCGGGTGGGAAGACCACGGCGATGACGCAGACCGCGATAGCAACCAATTTCCATGAGGCGCTTCACGTTCTGGCTGACTTCGCGGTGGAGGTCGCCTTCTACGGTAAGGTTTTCATTGATGTAGTCACGCAGCTTTGCCAGATCGTCTTCACTGATGTCCTTAACGCGAACGTCAGGATCGACACCGGTTTCTGCAATGATTTTCTTGGCAGTGGTCAGGCCAATGCCATAAATGTAAGTAAGGCCAACTTCGATGCGCTTGTCACGCGGGAGGTCGACGCCAACTAGACGAGGCATAAATCCAATCTCCCTTCTTAACCCTGGCGCTGCTTATGGCGCGGGTTTTCGCAAATAACAAAAACCTTGCCATGACGCCTAATGATCTTGCATTTGTCGCACATCTTTTTGACCGAAGGACGTACCTTCATAAGTTTTTCCTTTCGGTTTGTGTATGTGTTTTTATATAGCCACACCCAGCCGCAGGTGATTTCTTTCTTCCTTACACGCGCATTTCGGCTTATGCGCTGACTGCTTTTTAAGGCCGCAGCCCGCCTTTTGTTCTGCGGTTTCTTCACAAAATCCGCACGTTTGCAGGCCCTAAAACCTGCAAAAACCGGCACTATTTGTACCGGTAGGTAATGCGACCGCGCTCCAAGTCGTAGACGGAAAGTTCCACGGTCACCTTGTCGCCGGGCAAAATTTTGATGTAGTGCATACGCATTTTGCCCGAGATATGTGCCAATATCTTGTGCCCATTCTCCAGTTCAACCCTAAACATTGCGTTCGGGAGGGCCTCGAGAACGGTACCCTCAAGTTCGATGACATCTTCCTTGCTCAAAAGCACTCCTTCAGTGGTTTTTGCTTTTACACAGCGACCGAATATGTTAGCAAAAATGCAGATGAGTATGCAAACAGAGCATTAAAAGAGTATGCCCGCTGCCACAAGTTCTTCACGAATATTATTAACGACGTCAGCAGCTGCCACACCCGTTGTAAAGATGATAATGTCGGCCGCTGTCATATAGAGATCTTGGCGCTTTTCGTAGAGTTCGCGTGCCGAGTTCGTATTTGTCAACAGCGGACGGGCGGCGCCTTTGGCTTCAGCGCTTTCAGATGCGGCTTCAATTCTTCGGAGTGCTTCGTCAAAGGTCACGTCAAGATAGACCACTGCTCCCCTACGTTTTAGAAGCGCATAGTTTTCCGGGCTTTCAATTATTCCCCCGCCACATGACACCAGCGCAGGCCCTTTTTCGTTCATGCGCTCTATCGCACGAGCAAGCAGCTGCGATTCTACCCTGCGAAACTCTTCTTCGCCATCTTGGGCAAAAACCTCGTCAATAGACTTCCCTAGATAGTCTTCTGCTTCGCTATCAAGATCTATCAAGGGAAGAACATCATCAATCGAAAGCTCGAGCGCGACCGTCGATTTGCCAGCAGCCATAAAGCCAATGAAAAACACGGGTTTGCTGAGTGAGTAGGACACGACATTCCTTTCAGACTAAAACGCGAAACGGAACTGGAAGGCGGACGTGCCCTCGCTTTTGTTCTTGTGGGACGTAGGAAAAAATGCGATCGCCTTTGTTCTGGTGGGTCGTGAGGGAATCGAACCCGCGACCTTGGGATTAAAAGTCCCCTGCTCTACCAACTGAGCTAACGACCCAGCAGAACAAAAGCGAGCGGCTTAATGTGCTCACACATTGTAGACGTGCGACTAGCTACGGTCAAACTATTTGTTTTCAAAAAGGTTCACAATATCGTTCGTGGTCACAATACGCGTGTCGTAACAGCGAGCGAAGTACTCCAGGCCGCCTTCTTGAGTACCCACCAAGAAGGTTGCTGTTGCATCGGCTGGCACGATGGTCTTGTAGCCATAGAAGTACGCACCTGCCAGCGTTTGCAGCACACAAATATTGGTGTCCATGCCAACCACGATAAGGGTGTTTATATCCAGCTCGCGTAAAGTGAGTTCAAGGTCGGTTTCGAAGAAACCGTTGTAGCGGCGCTTGGGTATAAAGATGTCCGTGTCGCAAATATCGAAATCGTCGAGCGGCTTGCTGCTTTCTTCACCACGGATGCCATGGTCGCCCCACAGCTCGAGTTCGCGGTCAAGACCCTTGATATGACTGTCGTGATTGAAGATAACAGGTATGCCTGCCGCACGGGCTGCCTTAACAATGGCAACGCTGTTGTTGGCCATTTCCTCCAGGCCAGGCGCCACGCCTTCGGATCCACCATTGACGTCTATGACCAGAACTGCCGTATGTTCCAAGTCGCATTCATTGCTCGCCTGCCAAGTCGATTCGTGGGCAACGGGCAGGTATACCATACGGTCGGTACTTTCAGCTTTTGCAACGCGCGAAATACGGCTACGTTCTTCAGCGATATGTTCGCTGTAATGGTCAATCGAAACCAGGAAGGCATCGCGACCATCCGTTTCAGCGATGTGAAGAGCACGCAAAGAAAATGCCTGGTCAAAGTCGCTAAAGTCAATATAGACTTCCTCGCCCGTTTCCTTGGCCCGCTGCGCAAGCAATTGCAGTTCATGCGCCAAACGCGCGCCCTGAGGCGTAAAGATGATGGTTCCGTTTTCGACCTTAGCAATGCTGCTCTTGTCAAAAAAATCGATAAAGGCGTCATTAGCGATAGCAACCGTTAATTCGCCGTTCTGTTCCACAATGCCCAGCGGAATGATAGAAGTAAATGCTGATGAAGAATCACGGCGGTCGGCAAAATCAAAGGGAGTTGCCGAAAGCATATTGATTTGACCGATGTGGTCAAAGTAACTACAGGTCTTATCGCTTTCAACACCAAGCGTGCCATCGTTAACTAGAGCATCGAGGTCTGCCATGGGCATGGGTTTAGCAAAAAGATAGCCCTGCACCATTTCGCAGCCAATGGAGCGCAAGAATTGATATTGCTCTTGGGTTTCCACGCCTTCGGCCAGGGTCTGAATGCCGAGCTTCTTAGCCATGTCGACCACCGACGCCACAATGTCGCGGGTGCGTGAACTATTTTCAAGACCACGCAAGAACTCGACGTCAATCTTGAGCATGTCGAAGCTGTAGTCCTTCAGCAAGTTAAGTGAGCTATAACCACTCCCGAAGTCATCCATCCACAGGCCATAACCTGCGTCGCGGAATTTTTCGATAACCGTAACGAAGTATTCAGCGTCCTGCGTAAAGGCGCTTTCGGTGAATTCAATATTAATCTTGTCCTTGGGGAAACCCGTTTCGGTAACGATTTCATCCACCGCGGCGAAGATGTCGCACAGCTGATAGTCAAGGCGTGAAAGGTTAACGGAACGGCGCACGCATCTGCTGCCCGAATCCATAATAGCGCGGCCTTCCATGCAGACCTGCTTCACCATACACAGGTCTAGCTTATGAATAAGGTGGGCGTCTTCCAGCACGTCGATAAATTCGCTGGGGGGAAGCGTTCCAAATTCGGGGTCGTTCCAACGACAGAGCGCCTCAAGAGCACAAATATCGCCCGTGAGCGCGCGAATGATGGGTTGGTAGTACACCTTGATCCAACCCTGTTCAATGGCCATGTCAAGATTGTCCACAATGTGCTGACGGCGACGCACTTCGCTGGCAAGCACGTCGTCAAAGCGGCGCCAGAAAATGTCGTAGCGCCCTTTAATGCTGTCGCAGGCAAGGCGCGCATAGTCCTGAGCCATGGTGGCACTACCATTAGCGTCGGCAATAGCACAGATGCCCGCCTTAAGTTCAGTGGCAGAACTCATCTTGAAACGGCGCACCTTGTCGTGTATTGCATCCAGCTTTTCAGTAATACTGTTTTCCCTAGTCAAAATACCAAAGCGGTCAGAATTAATGCGAGCAACAAGGTCATTCGGGAAGGCCTGGACGAGCAGGTCCGCCAAATACTTCAATAAATCGTCACCCGACGCATAGCCATGCTTGAGGTTATATTCCTTAAACTTTTCAATGTCGCAGAAGACAATGGACATCCCGTCAATCTGCCCTTCAGCTTCTGCTACCAAGGCTGATGCCTTCTGACGGAAGTATTGAGCATCTGGTAGCCCCGTCAAGGAATCGGCGTGAATATCAAGAACTGGCAGGCCCGTGTCTATGCCTTGGGTCAGCTTGCTAGTTTCTTCGGATTCCAGTACAGCAAAACGCTCCCGTGAATGTTCAGCGCGCAACATAACCTGCCTGGCGTATTCGACCACGTCATCAAAGGAAGCACCATCGTCTGGGTAGGCGCCAAAACCAAAATTGATCTTAAGCGTTGCTTTCTTGCCATTTATGACGATGTCATTTTCGATAGTCGAGCGAATACGCTCTTGGAGGCTTTGGTAAGCGTCAGCGTCGTAAATACCACGAATCACAATAAGGTATTGCCCGCGGTCTGCCAAAACGGCTTCGTCACTACCGCGAACACTGCGGCGGATACGGCGCGCAAGCACGTCGCAAACGTCATCCATGCTTTCTTCGCCAAGCGTAGCGAGGGCTTCGTCAAAGCCGCTAATGCCAAGGTAGATAACGCTATAGGGCTTGCCGCTTTTCAGCATGGCATCAAGCGAATTGCTTCCCATAACAGTATGTTCACTTTTGCTCAAATTACGGCCTCCAACAAAAACAAACGCACAAGCGTTTCTCCGGAAGAACCCGCCAGTACGTTTGCATGTATGGGATTAACGTTAGCTGATATGTAAAACTTTGTGGTGGACACAGTATACCATGTAGATAGCATTTGTATAGTGCTTCTGTATTCTTGCATTATTATTTCTATATTATACATCCCAAAGCCTCCGTTCTTCAACAAAGTCTTTGTTGTTTGCTGCTTGAGCCTCTGCCTCCTTATGGTGCAATTCCTTTTCTTTATACATAAGCTCATCAAGGTGTGCCAAAAAATCTTGTACAGAATGGAACTTTTGAGGATCGAAAACGTCATAACCCTTGCTGAAGCGCAATTCGTAGTCCCTACCTTCACGCGTAAAGGTTTTTTCTTCTTCGTTTATGCGTTCAACAACTTCGCGCAATTCGTCGCCCTCTTCAATGTCGAGCAAAATAAAGAACTCGTCGCCGCCGAAACGAGCAACAACGTCACCGCTTCGAACACACGATTGAAGCAAATGACCAGCATCGGCCAAAGCAAGGTCGCCCGAGGTATGCCCGAGCGTGTCGTTAATGAACTTGAACTTGTCGATATCCATCATAATGCCCGCAAACTTATACCCTGAAGCGCTGCGCTCGATTCTTTCGTTCATAAGCATTTCAAGTTTCTTGCGGTTAGCCAAACCCGTCAAATAGTCGCGCCCCATACCGGTATTCTGAATATGGGCAAACAACGCAAGGGTGGCAATTGAAAAGCCTAATGGTACCCAGGCAACATCAGAAACAACAAAGGTAAGAAGTCCACCAATAATGACGGGAATAGGGTAGGCACCCAACATACGAAGTGAATAGCGCTCAAGCGATTTCACCTGAGTAAAGAGGTAAATATCGGTAACAAGGAAAATGAAGAGCGTTGTCATTGCGGGAACAAGGAATAAATCTCCGCGATGATATATGCCTGACGCATCGTAATAAAACACCCAGCTCGTTATGGGGCTGAGCATGGACACAACAATGCCGATGCCCGCTGCAAAATTAGAAAGCATTGTTACATAGCGCATTCTTGCGCGCTCATTAGCGGGAAGAAGGTTGCGAATAAACTGATGCCACTCAACACCAACAGCAGGCAATAACACGAAGTTGATAACGGTGGATCCAACAATGGTTGGCAGAGGAATTCCGGGGGTTCCTTCAAAACGCCCGTAAAAATCACTCGCCAAAATAGCGATTGTCAAGAATAGAAGCATAACGAAGGGGCGTCGGCCAACACTGTCATCCATGTGATACCAAGAATAAAAAAGTAGATACAAGAGCAAAAGGATGGCGTAGATGGCTACAGGCATCCAAACTGGCATATCCATAATAGACGCACCCCCTCCCTAGCCTACCGCTGCCAAACGCCTAGCAGCTTTGCGCTGCTGTTTGTTGGCATACATCAATTCATCGACATGGTTGAGGTATTCTTCAGGGGTGGCAAAACGCTTTTCGTCATAGAGCGCATAACCAACACTGAGCTGCAACTCGAAACGCGTATTCTGAGCATTGTATGCGCTTACTTCTTCTTTTATGCGATTGATAACTTCCTGCGCAATTTCTTCGTCGGCCTTGTCGAGAAGAATCATGAATTCATCGCCGCCAATACGCGCAACAACGTCGTCGGCCCTCACACTTGCACGTAAAATGCGCGCCGTTTCGGCAAGGGCAATGTCGCCTATATTGTGACCGAGGGTGTCGTTAATGACTTTGAAATCGTCAAGGTCAACCAAAAGGGCAATAAGCGGACGGCCATTCTTAGCCCAGGAAATACGTTCTTCAAACAATTCGTCGAAGCGACGCCTGTTTGAAAGCCCCGTAAGGAAGTCGCGACCCAAGCTTGTCGTATGAAGCGTGGTAAACAAGATAACCATGGAAAAGGAAACGCCCAACGGCATCCAAGGAATACCATAGGAAAACATGGCCACAATTCCGCCAAGAAGGGGTGGGACCGGGAACATCAACAGGGCAGCAAAAACGTCACGACCCAGGGAGCGGACACGTAGGGATACAAACACTTCCGAGATGATAATGCACAAATACGTTGCACCCGCAGGAACGAAGAAACTGGGTCCTCGATGATAGTCGCCAGCGCTGTCAAAGGTGAAAACAAGGCCCGTAAACGGATTTGTTATCACAACAAGGAGTGCAATACCCACGAAAGCGTAAATGAGAAAGTCGAGGCTACGAGCGCTCGTACGCTCTTCAGGAGAAAGCACGCTTCGCACCAGGCGATACCAGGCAAAGCCAACAAGGGCTAATAGTCCGAAATTAAGGTGGGTCGTAATAACAACGAGCCAGTGTGGGAAACCATCGACGATATACAGACGGGAAATAAAATCATTGACGAGGACAGCAGCAGTAAGAAAAACCATGTTTGAAAATGGCTTCTGCTCGGTATCGTTTTCAATACGATACCGCGAGTAAATGCCGATAAACAGCATGATTATCACAGCGTAAAATATGATGGGCACCCAGTTGGGAACTTGCACGTTTCGCTACACCTACGTCTTGTTTCGGCTCTTACGTTATCAGGATATTGTATGCAATAATCATGCCCGCTGCAAACTTATATGCCTCTTTTTTCGGTCTTCGTATGCAAAAGAATAAAACGAGAAATACCACATAAAAGGGGGGTTTTGAAAGGCATCTGAGCTTTTTAAGCCTAACTTCAGGATATATTCAGTTGGATTTAAGGATTGTTGCCTATTATTTTCCGCGTCGACAACAATGTATAAGCATGCAAGTAAGAAAAGGTGAGACAAATGAAACACATGTATATAAGTTCACTTATCGTGTCAGCTGCGCTTGTCGTTGCTCTAGCAGGCTGTGGCGCTGGTGCCGCATCAAACACGAGCGGCGACACAAGCGCTGACACAAGCACAGCAGTTGAGCAAAGCACAAGCGCAGCGCTCGAGCAAAGTACATCAAGTGCTACAACGGAGACAAATGCAAGTTCGAGCCTTCCGTCTGAGCCCGCAAGTGATTCAAGCCAGGCAGCTGAAGGCCAGGCCTCGAGCATGCCTGCAAGCAGTTCCCGCCCTTCAGGCGGGCCGCAAAACATGCAGCAAGGCAACAAGGGTGCTATGAACGCTATGGATACCATGCCTGGTGAAACGACCGACAAAGGCTATACCGCAACAGACAGCGGCATTGCCATAAGTGCCACGCTCAATGTTGACGAGGCCTTTACTGAGCGCGACCTTGAACAAACAGCCGATACAAGTGCTGCAACAACCTATTCCCTAGTCAGCGGCAAGGACATCACGATTAGTGAAGAGGGCGTATATGTGATTGAAGGAAGTGCGAGCGAAGCTACCATCATAATTGATGCGCCTGACACGGCCAAAGTACAGCTCGTACTAAACGGCGTGACCATAAGCAACGAAAACTTCCCCGCAATTTACGTAAAGTCTGCCGACAAAGTATTTGTAACGCTTCAGGGCGACAACACTCTTTCAGTCGCAGGCGAATTTGTAGCTGATGGGGACACAGACACCGACGGCGTTATCTTTAGCAAGGATGATTTGTGTTTAAACGGTTCGGGGAGTCTTACCATCAACTCCAGCAACCACGCCATCGTCAGCAAAGACGACTTGAAGGTAACGGGTGGTACCTACACGCTTAATGCCGCTAATGGTAGCGCCTTGAAAGCGAACGATTCGGTACGCATTGCCAATGGTAACTTCACCATCGCAGCCGAAGACGGAATCAAAGCTGAAAACAGCGACGATAATGAATTTGGTTACATATATATCAAAGATGGTCAGTTCGATATTACGACCACCGATAATGGCATCCAGGGCTATGCCTTTGTATGGATCGACGGCGGCACGTTCACAATCAATGGCGCAGAATGCATTGAGGGAACCTACATCCAGATCAACGGCGGCACTATTGATATCGAAGCAAGCGACGACGGCATTAACGCTTCCATCAAGTCTTCGGTCTACACCCCCACACTTGAAATTACGGGTGGCACCATCAATATCAACATGGCTCAGGGCGACACCGACGCGCTCGATTCCAACGGCTACCTCTATATTAAGGGTGGAACTCTTAACATAAACGCACAGAGCCCCTTCGACTATGCCTGGGGCGGCGAAATAAGCGGCGGAGAAGTATCCGTAAACGGTCAGCAGGTTACTGAACTCTATGACGCCATGATGGGTGGTGGCAGGGGCGGCATGGGCGGTGGTCCCATGGGCGGTCAAATGCCGCAGGATGGACAGATGCCGCAGGATGGGCAAATGCCTCCCACCCCGCCCGAAGGCATGAACAGCTCGCAGATGCCTAACAACACCTCGGCTTCATCATAGGAATGAAACACATAAGGGATAGACACCTCTATCCCTTATGTGTTTCTTAAAGCAATACGGACTGAAAGATACACCTATTGCTTGTAGGTGCTCAGGAAGTCTGCGAGGCGCTCCGTTGCATCGGCGAGCTGTTCAAGGTTCGGCAAGAACACCACGCGGAAATGGTCGGACTCTGGCCAGTTGAAGCCGCGCCCATGAACAATGAGCAGCTTCTTTTCCTTTAGCAGGTCGAGCGCAAACTTTTCGTCGTCGGTGATATTGAACTTCTTAACGTCGATTTTAGGGAAGGCATAAAAGGCAGCTTTGGGCTTTACCGTTGAAATGCCGTCGATGTTGTTGAGCGCTTCGTAGATGAAATTGCGCTGCTCGAGCACGCGACCACCGGGGCTTACGTAAGTCTTTACGCTCTGGTGGCCCCACAGGGCGGTTTGCACGATGGACTGCGCTGGCACGTTGGAGCACAGGCGCATATTGGTGAGCATGTTGATGCCTTCAATATAGTCCTTGGCAGCTTTCTTGTTACCCGAGAGCACCATCCACCCAATGCGGTAACCCGCAATCATGTGCGACTTCGAAAGACCACTAAAAGTTACGCAAAACAAATCCGGCGCCATGGTTGCAATTGAAATATGCTCAAGGTCGTCCATGACCAAGCGATCGTAGATTTCATCCGAGAAAATGATGAGCTCGTGTTCACGTGCAATGTCGACAATCTGCTGAAGTATATCCTTGTCATAAAGTGCGCCCGTGGGGTTATTGGGGTTGATGATAACGATGGCTTTCGTGCGATCGGTCACCTTTGAGCGAATGTCGTCGATGTCGGGGTTCCAGTCGGCCTGTTCATCACAAATGTAGTGAACGGGTTTGCCACCTGCTAGCGTTGCACAGGCCGTCCACAGTGGATAGTCGGGTGCGGGAATAAGAATCTCGTCGCCATCGTTTAAAAGCGCGCTCATGCAAATATTAATAAGTTCGCTTGCACCATTGCCCGTGTATATATCTTCGATTTCTACCCCTTCAAAGCCTTTCAGCTGGTAGTACTGCATGATGGCTTTACGGGCAGAATAGAGGCCCTTGGAATTAGAATAGCCTTCGCAGTCGGCCAACTGGCGCGCCATGTCATAGACCACTTCATCGGGCGTGCGAAAACCAAAGGGGGCGGGGTTGTCAATATTGAGCTTAAGCACATTGGTGCCTGCTTCTTCCATGCGCATAGCTTCATCGAGTACAGGACCGCGCACGTCATAGAGCACATTATCCAGCTTGGTCGACTTCTTGTATTCAGGCATGGTGCCCTCCTTCGGTTCTATATAGCGCATTATTGTAGCGCGTTGCGCGTGCTAAGTGTTCTTTTTCACTCCGTCCCCAAATGATATGTGAGCACAAAAAGGGGTGCCAACATATGCGAGCACCCCTTCCATATTGCATAAACAAAAACTATTCAGCGTCGAAACCAAAATCGGGAATGGTTGCAAAACCACGCTCGAGGTCTTCGTCGGTGGGAATATAGTCGCTCATCGTGCCATTCAAGTAGGCATCGTAGGCGTACATATCGAAGTAACCCGTACCCGTAAGACCGAACAGAATAACCTTTTCTTCACCCGTTTCCTTGCACTTAAGCGCTTCGTCTATGGCCACGCGAATCGCATGGGCGCTTTCAGGTGCCGGCAAGGTGCCTTCCACGCGGGCAAATTCAACGGCGGCTTCAAAAACGCTCGTCTGTTCCACCGCACGCGCTTCGTCCAGGAAGCCATCATGATAGAGCTGCGAAAGAATGGGGCTCATGCCATGGTAGCGCAGGCCCCCTGCATGGTTGGGGCTCGGCATGAAGCCATTGCCCAGCGTATACATCTTTGCAAGCGGCGTAATCTGACCGCTGTCGCAGAAGTCATAGGCGAACTTGCCGCGCGTCATCGAAGGGCAGCTGGCAGGCTCAACCGCAATAAAGTACGGCGCTTTGTTGCCAAGGAGCTTGTCGCGCATAAAGGGCGCCATCAAACCGCCCAAGTTAGAACCGCCACCTGCACAACCAATAACAAGATCAGGATAGACACCAATCTTTTCCATGGCAGCCTTTGCTTCCAGGCCAATGATGCTTTGGTGCATCAGCACCTGGTTAAGCACGCTGCCGAGCACATACTTATAGCCGTCGGTCGTAACGGCCACTTCCACCGCTTCCGAAATGGCGGTTCCTAAGCTGCCCGAATGGTCTTCAAACTGCTCAAGAATCTTGCGTCCTACTTCAGTTGTGTCGGAAGGCGAAGGAATAATAGACGCGCCATAGGTTTCAATAACCGCGCGACGGAAGGGCTTTTGATCGTAGGAACAGCGCACCATGTACACCTTGCAGTCCAGGTCGAAGAAGCTGCAGGCCATGGAAAGGGCCGTACCCCACTGCCCTGCCCCTGTTTCGGTGGTAACGCCTTTTAAGCCTTCTTTCTTGGCATAGTAGGCCTGCGCTATGGCGCTGTTGAGCTTGTGCGAACCGCTCGTGTTGCCACCTTCGAACTTGTAGTAAATCTTCGCTGGCGTATCGAGCAGTTTTTCCAGGAAGGTTGCGCGAACCAAGGGGCTCGGGCGATACATCTTATAGAACTCGCGAATCTCTTCGGGAATTTCGATAAAAGCATCGGTATCGTTGAGTTCCTGCTTGGCGAGTTCCGTGCAGAAAACGGGTTCCAGATCTTCCAAGGTAGCGGGCTTTCCTGTACCCGGGTTCATGATAGGACGATGGTCCGTCTTCATGTCGGCACGCACATTGTAGTAGTGCGTTGGTATCTCGTCTTCTGCGAGATAGATCTTGTACGGGTCGTTGCCCGCCGCGCTCATAGCGCCTCGGTTTTCCAACATCTCTTGTGCTGTCCTTGCCATCTTTGGCCTCCTTTTCTACCGCTTCTTGCGGCTCGTTTGCGCCCGTGATGGCAGGCGCCTTGTCCTTCCCAACAAACGCAGGCCGCACTTGTTGGTTTCAAGGAGACTGGACAAAAGAAAAAGCCCTCGTCTCCTTTCTGCAGGGACAAGAGCTTGAATAAACTCCTGCGGTGCCACCGCTGCTTGGTGCTTTCACACCCACTCATGAAGTGCCATCACACTTCTGCTGTTCACGCCAGCTTACGTCCGAAACTACTCTCGCGTGGCTTTACGCCAAAACGATTTTGCCCCAGCCCTCAAGGGCCCATCCTCAAACTCGCATTTCCACCGGCTTCCACCATCCCGGCTCTCTGTAGGTGCGCTGTATGAGGCACTTCCCTCTCACAGGTTTATGGCTGGGTACTTTATCGCTCTCAAGTTTGCCTGTCAAGTAGCGGGAGTAATCTTTCAGCTAACGGACAATACTGCGGTTATGGAGCTTGATTGCAATCGCAGTTTGGACACTGCAGCAGCAAGCTGGACAGTCGGTTCGTTTTCCAGTTTTCCGTGTGACTGTTCACTTTCAGCTGTCCAGCTTTCTTTCAATTCGTCGATTTAAGGGTTTGTTTCCAACCGTTTTGCAGGACCTGTCTGGACACCCGCCCAACTCAAGGCATGCTAACGCAAGCCCCCAGCAAGTTTTTGCAAGAGCAACCTGGACGCTTCTTCGGTTTGTCTATGTCGCCCTTCCCCGGCCCATTTGGTAGAATCTTTATTCTTACAGCCCGAGAAGACTTGGTCTCATCACCACTTCGTCTGGTGGGACGGTGGCGACGCCGAGGCTCTCGAGCAGGCTGGCGGGCAGGACAAGCGAGGCCAGCGCAATCGGCGCCACCCCTTGACCTGCCCGTACGTACGAATTCACGTGGCTGCAGACAATAGAGACGTCCCACTGGGTCAGCGCGTCGAAGTCAGTTCCCTTGGGCAGTATCTTGCGCAGCTCCACATGGTTCTTCTCACATGCGCCTTTCTGGCCAGGTTTTACCGGGTCGCAGTAGAACATGGACGTGCGGCGGGCTCCGTCTAAGCCCGTCTCGATTTTCAAGAAGTCAAGAAACTCGCTTCCGCGGTCACCCAGCAGCACCGGAAAGGTATCGGCAAATGATCCTTCGCAGTAGGCATCCACGGCATCGAGCGCGGCCTTCACGTGTGCCTGGGTCTTGCCAGGCAGCAGTATGTAGAGTTGGAAGAACAGGCGTACGAAGTGAAGCGACAGTATGCACTTTGAATTGCGCCGCAACCCCTCCACGCAGTCAATCTGCACCGTAAGCATCCGTAGCGTCTCGGGAAGGGCCAACCAGTCTGCGTAGGTGCGGCCCGCCAGATCCATCCTAGGCGCGCCTTCAGGTCGCTTCTTTCGAGGGGCGTATTTGACCTTTTTCGGCAGTTCTATGTTGGCAAGGCCCATCACCCCCTGCTCCATGTAGTTGTAGAAGGTTCGCACACACACAGGGAATTCGTCGCCGTGCACAGCCCATATGGCCTCCAGGCTCTGCCCCTGGGACAAGAGTTTTTTGACCTTGTCGACCATCATGCGCAGCTCGCTCGGATTACAGGCGACCCCTGCATGGGCGGCGCGGAGCCTCTCGTCGTGCTTGGTCTGGGCTTTGGACGCGGTGTAGCGCGCCTTCTGCTTGCTGCAGTAGCCCCGTTTTCTACAGCTGGTACACACAAACGGAGCAACCTCGCGCTCTGGGCAAACGAGCGGATCGAACTTCTCGCATAGATCGTAGCAGCGCTTCCTTTGGCAGCGCTTGCAGGAAGCCGCATCGGAGCTGCACTTGTAGCATAGCATGACGATTCTGCACTCTTTGTAATGGCCGCAGCGTGACTGGGCTGCGGTAGGAAGCTCCCTGGATCTGAAGAACGTCCTATTAAGCTTCACCTCATTGGAAACGGTCGTAGGCGAGACGTTCAGCTTGCGGGCAATCTCCCTGAACGACTCGCTCGACTTCAGCATCTCTTCGATTTCGCATCGGTCATCGAACGTGAGCTGTTTTCCCTTCTCCTGTGGCATAGCAACCACCTCCTTTCTGGGCCAGGGGAAGGAAATGGAAACATAGCAAAGGATGCGAAAAAGAGAAACGCCGCTTGCTCAGGCCAATAGGCCCTCACAAACGGCGGGGCTTGCGCCCAATATAATTGCAAGGCTAACTTGGACAGATGTCCAGATTACAAATTCAATCAAAGAGCACCACCCTTTCCTAACTTTCCATCTCTATCGCAACAACAACTGCAAACTTTCGAACTAAGCGCAACTGTTGCGTTAAGTTTGCAAGTAGGCTGGGCGCGCAAGCGCCCCGGCAAGTGTGAAGGCATGCTTTGCCTGAACACTTGACGCACTTGCAAAAAGATCCTTCCACCTCCATGGTTAGTAATCGCCAAATCCATCAACCAAAGAGAAAGGAAGGATCATGGCAAAAGATTACAAGCAACTGACATTAAAAGAAAGAATAGAAATTGAAAATGGTCTTGATAGGGGTGATTCCATTCGAGAAATTGCACGCACCCTTGAAAGGAGCACCTCTACTATTGCTCGTGAAATCAAGCAGAACAAAACACGTCAGGCATATAAAGCTAAAAAGGGAGATTGCAGGCAGGCAAACTGGTGTATGCGCTCACAGATTTGTGGGACTAGCTGTTTTTATCCAGGAGCTAGATGTGCTGAGTGCGACAAGGTTGACTGCAAAAGCGTATGTCCAGAATATCGCCTGCAAAATACCTGTGATATCTTAACGAGAAGTCCTTGGGTGTGCAATGTGTGCCACAAGCGCAGGTATGGCCGCAATCGGGCCAACAGATATATCTATGATGCCAAAATAGCAGACAAGCTCTCTTCAGCTCGGAAAAGTGAGTGTCGAAGCGGAATCGATATGGACCAGCAACGAGCACAAAGCGCTCTTGCGCAAATCAAAGAAGGACTCTCAAGAGGGCTATCCCCTTATGAGATTTCTGTACTCTACCAAGACACACTTGGCGTGCATCGCTCAACAATCTATCGCTGGATAGAAGCAGGGTATGGAAATCTCTCCAACCTAGAACTTGAGCGCAAGGTGGGCTTTAAACAGCGAAAACATCACAGTTTGAAGTCATCGACTCATTCGCGTTGGCGCTCATATAGTGCTTTTTGCAAACTCGCAAGGGCTATAAAAGATAGTGCGACAGAAATGGATACGCTTATAGGCAGAAGAGCTGACACACAAGCACTCCTTACCCTTTATAGCCGCTCTTCTCACCTGCAACTTGTCTTGTTGCTAAGCGAAAAAACACCTACAGAGGTAACACGAGTGCTAAAAGCACTCAAAAAGCTTGCAAGTAAAAAAATAATTGAAGATCTCTTTCGCTGTGTTTTAACTGATAACGGAGAAGAATTTGCTGATGAGAGCGAAATAGGCAGAGCACTTGGCGAAAAAGCCCGTCCTCAAACAAATCCACACCTTTACTACTGTGATGTGCGCGCATCACAGCAAAAGGCAGGGTGTGAAAAGAATCACTCCGAAGTGCGCCAAATACTGCGAAAGGGAGTATTTGTCTTTGATGATCTAGATACATGGGACTTAAGTGTTGTGATGAGCCATGTCAACTCAACGCCTAGAGACGCCCTTTGTGGGCTGTCCCCCATTCAATTGTTTTGTGCAGCATATGGCAAACAGGGCCAAGAATTCTTAGAAGCGCTCGGTATAGAACAGCTTGGACGAGACCAAATAGTACTTAAGCCTTTCATTCTTGATAGAGAAAGAGCAAAACGCGGAAAGGAACCGCTAAAACGAGTAGAAAAGAGAGCTTAATCACTTAAAACATAGTCGTTGCACTTAGTGTGAAAGCCTTTTGTGAAAGGCTGGCGTAAGCATACTTTCAAACTGGGCGCAACGCTTAAAAAAGAAAGCCTGCTGGAGTGTTGCGTGACTCCAGCAGGCCAACTTTATTAAAAAGCGTTGCGCCTACCTCGAAAGATGTGTTTTATCAAAAAGTGTTGCGGTTACTTTGCAACGTTAGCCCACAATCGATAACGCTATCACCAGGCATAACAACGCTCGAGATAATGCGACGGCTAAATTGATTGGCGCTGAGGACGAAACAGTGCCTGGGGGTAGCACTTTGAGGGCAAAACAAAGCCTAGGAACAATGATTCTTAAGGGCAATACGGGTGGCTAGAAGTTGCAGTTTTTGCGACAGAGCAGTGCTTAAGCCGCACTCGACGTGGCCGCGGAAGACGCAACGTTTGAAACCCCACCGCCGCTGCTGTTAACGCTCGACTGATGCACCCGCGCGCAACGGACGGTCGTTCGTTCAACACCGCTAAAGTTGCAGGTGAACAAGGTCAGGTCCCATTCGCCTTCTTCCATACCACGCAGGTCATAGCCGTCGATGGTTTCGGCCGTCAAAACGATGTAGTGGTACGCCGCGCCATTCACGTCGACGAAGGTCACGTTGTCGCCGTCGGCCAGCTGGTACAGGTTTCCAAAATGGCTCGCGAAATTATGCCCGGCAATAATAAGCGTGTCGTTATACACCGAACCCTTGTAGCGGCACGGCGCAATGTCGGCCCCTTCTTCGGACCATTCAGCCAAAACAGGAAGCGAAATGTCCAAGCGCGGAATGTCGATGCGGCCAACATAGGAGCGGCCATCAATTTGGACAACAGGCATTTCCGTGTCGAGTACGTCGCCCGTCACACCTTCTTTTTCATAACCAGGAAGCTGCACCGACATGATGTCGAGCGCATGGGCCGATTCTTCACCCGCCGCCCGCGACTGGTTCCAGTTGTAACCCGTTAAAGTAAGGGCCGCCAGAATGCAAACGATACCAAAGGCAGTAAGCAGGTTGCCAATCGTGCGACCCACTTTGCTTCCGCCAGTTTTTTCAGCTTTTGCCACGCGAATCCCGCCTTGTGTTTGTCGTGTTTTGCTTAACTTATACGTAAACTTTTGCTCTATTTTAACACCTACCCATGAAGCAGTTATACCAGTTCATTAAAGATACGCTTCGTTAAAAGGATGATGCCCGGGGTTTCCGGGCACCGTCCTGCTAACAATGTAGCGTACAGGGTATGTAATTTTACGAAGCAGCTTTGAAGCCGGCCCTAGAGTCCTGCTTCAAAGCAGCGCTTCTGGCACGTTACTTCCTTGCGCTGCGGGTGGCAACAATGCGTCCTGCACCCACAGAAACCAGACCAGCACACAGCAGTGCGGGAACGGGCCACCAAAGCTGCCCCGTCTGCGGGAGCTTGCCCGTTACCGTAGTAGTAGTCGGTGTGCCAGGCGTATTCGTTGGCGGATTCTCGGGCGGAACTTCAGGGGTGCGTGCATCAAACATGGTTACATGGTTGTTGCAGTCAACCCACTGGCCATCCTGCAGAACTTCGGTCGTGCCGTCTGCGTTTACGCGGAAGGTGATCGTTTCAGCAATTTCGAAGCCTTCGGGAGCGGTGATTTCAGTCAGGGTGTAAACGCCCGGTTCAAGCGTAATCTTGTGGGGTTCAGTCCCAGAAATCCACTCTTCAATAACGTTGCCGTTTTCATCCTTAACAATGAGGGTAGCACCCGGCAGTTCAGGGCCGCCGCCCACTTCCTGCTTCGAAATGATGATTTCGGTCTTCTTAAGGGTATTGGTAACGGTGAAGATACCCGTTTCCTTGTCTTCGGTAATGCTGAAGGTATAGTTGGAAGGAACTTCTACTTCTTTGACGCTCCAAATGTGCGGAGTGTTTGCATCGAGGTTGCGCCAGACGTACTTCCAGGCGTTTGCGTCCGAAAGTTCAACCACGTCGCCGTAGGGTTTGCCGTCGCATGCAAGCTGGACCTTAATGGACACGGGGCGTGCGTTTGACTTGGTGTCGCCCACCCAGTGCTTAACAACTTGCACTTCCGTGGTAAGGTCTAATACGACCGGTTCCTTGGGGTCGACCTCGAAAACACCCAAGTCTTCACCTTCGCCACTTACGTTAACCAAAGAAGGAAGGAAGCGATGGACAACGTCAGCGTTTGGATCGCCCAAGGCAAAGATGAGGTACAAGCCACTTTCCAGGTTGGAAATGGTTGCAGCACCTGCCGTATCCGTAATGGCAAAACCTTCGGGTTCATGCCAGCTGGTACGGATAATGTTTTCCAAGGTTTCGGCTTGCGCGGAAACCCATGCCGTGTCGGAATTAACCGATGCTTTTCCATTGGTCCAACCTGAAGGCTGTTGCGCCTTCATTTCGTCGGTCAGCACATATTCGTCTCCAACGACATCGGCCACCTTATAGGCGTTCACCTGCATGTTTGCAATGCCCGCACTTGTGTCGGACGCTTGGTACTGCACCTTAATAGAGCCCGTTGCAGCCCACGCACTTGGCACGGCTACGGCATACGCAGCAACCAGCGCAAACGCCGCAAGCAAGAGCGCCATCACGATAGATGTGCCACGCTTGGTGTATGTTGTTGCTAAACCTGTCATACTTTGCCTTCCCTAATTGCTTCCTTCACCATTTCGGGTGTTATCTCACCCATTTTTCGACGTGCCCTGCGCTGCGATGTTCGGACCAAGACGTAAGCTAACAATGCCATAAGAAGAGGGGTTGCGATTACCGAAGAAACTAACACGCGGTCCATCTGCGTGGCGTCTGCCATAACGTAAATGCCTGTGTCGTAGTCGATTCGGTGCCCACGCACTAACAACCGATGGGTGTTAATGGCATAGGGCGTGCACGTAACAAGCGTGCACAAATCTTTCCCTTCTTCAATTTTCAATTCGCTCACTTCGTTGGGGAGCACAACGCGGATTTGATCCACTTCGTACACCAACTGCTGGTCCAAAACATAAATGGAAAACAAATCGCCTTCCTGCATTTTGTCCAGCTCCGTGAACAGTTTGCTCGTCGGTAACCCACGGTGTCCTGAAAGCACCGAATGGGTACTTTCGCCACCAATAGGCAACGACGAACCTGGAATATGACCAACGCCTATTTGAAGAACCGTTTCGTCAACTGTATGGTATAAGGGCAGGTCAACACCAAGTTTTTCAATCTCGATATGACCCATTAGACCATCATTATTAATATTGAGAAGAGAGTTATATTCAGCCAAGTCCTCTGAAGATAAACGCCAACTCATATTTCCCATTGACGCAAGTGCCTCATTATAGGCGACAGCCTTATCCGAAATAGCCGATAAATCCTCATCGGACATTTCGGATAAGGAACGCTCATAATTCGATATTGCACGACCCTGTAGACGCGAATTCCAATAGTCGCTTATTGTAGGGTACAAAAGCACTGCAAGCCCTGTTAAAAAAATAAGGGCTGTCAATATATTTCCTATAATTCTCTTCAAGGTGCCAACCTCACTCGGCCAATCGGGACTGCCCGATTGGCCGAGCAGTTTCATTTAACCTTCACCCGTTATGGGCGCTGGCCTACAGGATTCCAACGCCCGTTTGGGTTAACAGTCTGCACTACTGAATCGCAGCAGCGTTGCGGCGGCGAACCACCATGATTGCAGCAGCAGCAACGATCAGAGCAATGCCAACGATGGTAAAGATGGTCGTACCAATACCACCAGTGCTTGGCAGGGACGTACCCTTTTCATTGGTAATCTTTTCTTCGATCAAACCAGTCTGGGCATTGCCAGCGGTCTTTTCGGTCTTGAGGTTACTTACAGCATTGCCAGTGTCAGCAACAACCGTGGAGTCTGCAGGAAGCGTTGCCGAAATAGTGAATGTGTAATCAGCGCGCTTGTTATATCCAGCAGGAGGCTGTTCCTCGATAAGGGTATAGGTGCCTGCATCGAGACCCTTTACGCCAAATTTACCATCAGCATCAGAAACCATCTGAGTACCCGTAGTACCCCAACCGGTCAGCTTACCGCCCTCAATCTGAGCATACTTACCCTCAAATTCACCAGAGTCGCAACGAAGCACAAACTTGGCAAGTTCAAGAGGAGTAACTTCGTCAGCACCGTCAACCTTAGTGTCGTCCAGACCATAGGTAAACACAACAGCATACTTCTTAGGCGTATCACCTGTTTCTGGAGTGCCGCCACTCTCAGAGTTCGGATTGTTTGAGTAGGTCAGCATAACATCGTTGGGGTTACCAGCACCACCGATAACGCAATTAGCGTTCAGCTTTGCTTGATAAAGAACGACAATCTTGATATTAGCATTGTATGAAGGAACATACTGCTTAAGGTCGTCAATAGTAACGGTCAGATTCGGCTTGGTCCAATTAATAACAACATCGTCCGCCTCTTGAATCTGGGTGCCCTGAGCTTCGCCATTGTAAATATAAATCTTGGCAGAACCAGCAACATAATCAAGACCATCACTCATGTGGTCAGTAAACTTGTAGTAGTAGTCTTTGTAATCATTGTAAGTGCTCGGCAGAGTACCGCTGATGTAATAAGGGATACCCTGGGCGATGTCGTAGTCGGCAGCCTTCTGGTAATTTTTCAGTGCCTTTGCAAACGCAGCTGCAGCTTCTTCTTCGGTAGGCACCTTAGAGTCTTCGATAACACCCTTTTCTACCTCTGGAACAGAAGCTTTGGCAGTAGCCTTGGCGTCGCCACCAACAAGCTTAGCGATGAAACGAGTCTTGGCACCGTCCTGATCGCCGTACTTACCAGCTTTACCCTGCTCAACGAGGTAATAACCATCCGCAAGAGATCCTGACTTATATACAAGACCTGTTGAGTCAGCTTCAAACTTAGCAGACTTTGTATCTGTAAGATGCGCAGCAACAACATCGGCAAATGCTTTCAAATCATCTGCATCATCGGAGAGCTTGCTCAGTTTCTCAGCAAGTTCTTTGGCACTAGTTGCACCCTTAAGCGAGGCGGGCAGGTTCGTGTCTGCGAGGATAGCGGCGCCGTCAACACCATTGCCCCATTCAACATTGGACAGAACAGCAGCTGTAGCGTCATAGTCACCCTTAAATACCTGATATGCGTAGTATTCGTCGCCAGTGGTTTGAGAGGTAATCTCAATAGTACCATTAGCAAACGCGCTTGTCGGGATCGCGATTACAAGAGCTGCTACCAGAGCAAGCAGTGCAACCTTGACCTTCTTTACACTTGTCATTTTCCTCATTCTCCTTCCAAATTTTCTTTCTTTTTTCTATCTTCCAATTTACTTACTTGATGTTGAAAAACCCCTGCACGCTTTTCTTCATCCCTGTAGTTTTTATATTTGATCAGGCTTGGCGCAGGAACCTGACCTGGGGTGGTACTAGCCCCCTGGCCAACCTCTGATCCGTATTGAATCCCCTGGCATAGCGACCTCCTTCTTTCTAGTGGATCGGGCCGAAGCTCGATAGCGGCCATACCCTGAAGACCGCATTGCCAATTAACTGTTCTTCCGAAACCGTACCGATGGCGTTCGAGCGGGAATCGATTGACACACCGCGGTTGTCGCCCAGTACGAAGTAACGGTTTTCCGGGACCTGGTAAGGGAATTCGATGTCCGTCTTACCAAGTGCGTGCTGATCCAGGTAGTCTTCCTGGAGCATCTCGCCATTAACGAAAACTACGCCATCGCGCGTAATGTCTACCCAGTCGCCCGGGAAAGCAACAACGCGCTTCAGCAGGATTTTGTTGTTGTAATAGAAGGCAGAAATTTCGCCTTGCTTGAAGTTGTTGGAGTGAGTAGCAATAACCAATTCGCCGTCTGTCATGGTGGGTTCCATGGAATTACCGCGCACCTGCAAAACGGAAATGAAGAAGGTCGATGCGATGATAGCAATGGCAGAAACAACGGCCAGCACACCAATGGCGCTCATGATGGCGCGGCGGCGATTGTCTAGCGTGGTTACGCGGGAAAGTTCGTCGCGCAAAGCATTGGCAGAAGGCGAGCCTACAGCGATGCTGCCAGCAGCGCCTGCACCAGCATAAGCCGGCTTGCTTGCTAGCACATTTTGCTTCGCGTTCTTTTTACCAAAAATGCTAATTGTTCTGACCCTTCTTTTCCTAATTCCCAGTTTCCTGCTTAGCTTTTATTTTTCCGACTTCACCTGCAAAAACCTTTGTGTTGAACCTAGTTTACAGTATTTAATCTAGTAAGTCCACCACTTTGGTATACTTTTTTCCTTTTTCCTAAAGTTTTTTACTCCTATAAGTAACAATTTGTGTTCGCCAATAAGTTTCTTTTCATACCTTTTTATTTCCGTGTGGCTACCCCTTTTTTTGAAGCAGCCACACGGCTTAACTAACTTAGTTCCTACGCTTCCTTTTTCGCACCACGACGGACAAACAACGCAGCCGCAAGCAGCATGAGAAGTGCGCCACCAATAACAAATACCGTGGTTCCAATGCCGCCCGTTGCAGGCAGGACATATGTCTGGATATCGTTACCTATAACGATTGCTGCAGCATTTCCGAACACCACAAACTTGTCTTTGACAGCATTGGCATGTGTCTCAACTTCAATTGTTCCATCATTCTTGACCGTAACATTCCATAGAAGCCCATCTGCCTGTACATAATGCTCGGGTACCTGAACCTCTTCAAGAATGTACGAGCCGGCTAGCAGTCCGCCAAAGGAAACCTTTCCATCTTCCGTTGTAAAGCGCACTTCAGCGTCTTTATTAGTTGTATTCTTCCACGTGTTATCCTTCGTCAAGTAGGCATCTTTGTTGTCGCCCTCGTTGTTATTCTTCAAGGTGAAGACTGCTCCATCAAGACCGTCGATGTCTTTAATGCTGTCGAGACTGTCTATGCTGTTGGGCAAACTGTTTAACTTGCTTGAATCAATCTTGAGCAACTCAAAGTCATGCTTAATACCCGCGTTGAAAACCGTAGCCTCAAATTCAGTGTATAAGTCTTGCTGGTTTGTTGAAGTATCGCTCGTTACATTCTTCTTGTAAGGCTTTACGTATGCAGTGTTGTAGTAGCTAAGCTGACCATCAACAGTAGAAATCTCGATGCCATAGCCATTGCTATTACTAGTTGCTGTCACACCCTGCAATGCATAAGAATCACTGTAATAAGAACTACTGTAGTTAACAAGCCTGAAACGCTCGGCATTAGAGGTCGTTGCTGTGCAGTCGTAGTAATACGACCAGTAGCTTTGCCCATTGTTGCCTACGCGGTTTCCGAGCTTAAGATATTTTCCAGTTTTGACATTCTGGAGATAATAGCTGGAGTTGTTACTATTAGCCAGAATTGCCTTCCACTGCGCTTCTGCAGGTGCGTTTGCTGCAGATGAGCCAGAAAGATTTACCCACTTAACGCTGTTTCCGTCCACAGTAAGTACTTTACTGTCCCCAGAGCGCGTGAATACAAAGGTATCGTTATTGGACAAGTATGTAGTTGCATTCCATGTTGCAGAAGAAGAAGTAGTGGCCACATTGTACGTAACCTTACTTGTCTCAACAGTCGTAGGCCCAGTTACAGTTGCGCTAAAACCAGCAACATTTGTATTCTCAGAGATACTGTACTGATACGGCTTCGTTGTCTTCGGGTCAACGAGGTCAAGACCGTCTTGCGTTGCCACCCAATTGTTAGCCTTAGTAATAGTGATTACCTGCGAGAAATTATCGTCCGGCACGCCGTCAACAGAACGAGTAAGTTGAACATCGACACTATCAACCGGTATAGAAACACTAGAGCCGTCTTCGTTTGCCCACTGCTTCGTAATAGTTATCTTGCCCTTGCGCAGTTTGTTTTCAAGCTGAAGCGGCGGAATAACCTGCTCGGTAGGATAGGTTTCAACAACGGGCTGATCTGACCCAAACTTAAACAGATTTACCTTAAAGCTATCTGGCGCACCAAAACCTGAGGCATTTACACCATCGAGTGTCGCGTTGGTATTACCAGCAACCAAGGCATCGATATATCGAATAATGCGCTGATACCATGAGTTAGCGTTGGTGCTACGAACTTCAAAAATGCCCTGGTACCAACCAGACCAGTTTGTATTCCAGGTATTATCGTAAGATGCGCTAAGGCTATCGAACCCACCATTAGTGGTATAGTGCCAGATTACTGCTTGGGTAACCTTATAGAAATCCTTTTCGGAGATTAGATTCTTTCCCAGCAAATTAGCACTGTCGTTAGGATAGCCAATATAAAGAGCATGCTTAATGGCTTTCAACATGTTTTCGTTAACGTTTACCCTTCCGCCGGGCTTATTCGAGACGGTAGTGTTGGAGTTAAAGAATTCAGATGTTGCATCGTCTAATAACACTGCGTCTGTTGAAGAAGTAGTAGTTAGATAGTGGTTGTGCATGCTTACGCAATAACCTATGTTGGTCTTTCCGCTCTTGCTCAGCTGGATATAAGAACCCTTTACAGTCGAGTGCGTTACCGACACACCAGGGTGCGACAATGACCCATTGGCGGCCTGGGAAGAATGGTTTTTCCTCACCGTAAACGTAGGATAGGCTACATTTTCGTTCCGCTCATAACCAAATGGCGGCTCTATTTCGATAACTTGATATTCCACACCTTCTTCGAAGTCATCCGTACTAAATACCATTGGGCTCGCAGAAGATGTCCACTGCTTAACATAATTGTTCGGATCAGATTTCTTAACGATAGCCAGTTTTGCACCAGCAAGCGGCACCTTATTCTCATCAACCTTCAGAACAGAGATTTCGCCAGCAGGTTGCAGCTTGTCTTCCATTCGGACAACCACAGCATTTGAAGTAGAGTTATTCTGTTTGGTAACCGTAAACTCACAAGGTGCCGCAAGGGTATAGCCACTAGGCGGCGTTACTTCAACCAGCTTGTAGTTACCAGCGGGGAGTTTAACGGCAATAGGTTGTCCAGTAGATTCCCAAGAAGTTACCTTTTGACCATTTATTTCAACCTCGATAACTTCCCTTGTATCGGCATCGATAATGTGTAATTCGGCGCCTGAGAGTGAATTGCCGCTTTCATCGACCTTGTCAACGCTGGCCCAGCCTTCTTCCTTGGTATTGCCAACCTTAATATTGAGCATGCCTTCGGCGTCGGTGCTGAATGCAGCATCAGAAGTAGCCTTTGCAGCTGCAGCAGCAGTAGCAAGATTTTGTGTCAATACAGGGTTGCCTTCATTGTCAATAATGAGGTATTTACCTGTCTTCGAAGCAAACAACTCGAAACCATTATCGGTAGTTACTTTATTCCAAGTAAACTGATTTATTGTATCGGGACCTTGATTCTTAAGATTCGCTAGAGTAAATGCACTATCCGCATACCCATAGATAATCGATGCATGATTGTGGTCGGGCGATCCGACATGCTTCCTATCCTTCAGGAAGTGGATAATACCAGGGTAGTTCGTGGTATCGGTAGCGCTTACCACATAGTCAGTCGATGTTGCAAGACCTGTTTGCGTCGTGCCGTTTTCGTAGAGACCAACAATAAGCGGATAGTGGCTACCAAAGGTCGTAGTAGTAAGATTATTTACCGCATATTTATCCGAAAGAGCATTCAGCGCTGCTTCATTTGCAGGTAGTTTGTCGACATAAAGCAGATTACCGCCAACAGCCAATTGGCCCGTTGTTGAATCTACGGCGACATATTCTGCCCTGCCCGTAGCACCATTCTTGTCTATAGTGATGATGTAGTCGCCAACGTGTTTGTTGTAACCGTCGGGCGCACTAATTTCGCGCACCTTGTAGGTACCAGCTGACAGCCCCTTAAAGACAAGGCTGGTTTCCTCTTCTCCCATTGTCTTCTGCTCGACCAAAGTCTCCGTGTTGTCATCGTCAACTTTGTATATGGCGAACGTAGCGCCAGGCAGAGGATTGTCATCCTGATCGACCTTATTGACCTTAATCTCAGTATTCCAGTTTGTAAGCTCAGTCGAAAGCTCGTATTCATCGGTGTATACGATGAAGTTGCGGCCTGTGTCTACGTATTTTGAGCTATAGAGAGCATCTGGGTTCTTCTTCGAGAAGTACAGCTTACCGAAGTCAAGGCTATACGGCGGGTTTTCCTCTATAGTACCGTCGCTCTTCAGGATTGTTTCTTTAATCTCAATCTGCCAACCATCAAAGGCAACCGTGGCGGCAAATTCATCGCTCACACTAGCATTTGGCGCCGTACCACCTTCGACCTTTGCCTTAAGATAGTCAATGACATAGGCATATCTCTTTGGATCCGCGTTAGTGCTACCAAGCTGCTCTTGCAGCTGATCTATCTGTGAAAGATCGCTTGTGTTTTCAAGCACAGCATTAGCTTCGTCCGTAGATAAGCCACTATCTACCAAAGCCTGCCTCAAGAGATTCTTGATAGAGAACGTGTAGGTAGGCAAGTCAATAGTTGCGTGCCACTTGTTCCACGTAATCTTGCCTGTAGCAGTTTCGTCGGCGTACTTTTCGTCGGAATCACTACCATCAAGCGTTACTGTGTAAGGATCCCTTTCCTTTTGTGTTCCATTATTGTCGAACACTTTTACCGGATTGCCATCAGCATCAAGAATGCGGACTTCGAGTTTCACTTTCCTGCCGTCATGGTTGGCGCTAGTGTCATTCCATTTCTTATCCAGCTTGAGCTTGGCGCTAATGACCTTATAGTACTCAGGCAGATCCTCGAATGTAATGATGCCGTTACTACCAATACCAGCGCCATCAGAAGCCTTATTGCCATGTATGAGCACGGCCTGCTTGGCAGTTGGGATATTTACTTGTTGCTTAGTCAAGTCGCTCTTAAGATTCATGTATTCATTGGTGGGGAACACATATTCGGGATACAAGACCTCACCATGGCGAGCGGTGCCTGCGTGATCGTATCTCCAAACGTGACCAGGAACGGGTTCGAATGCGGCGCCCATACCCTGACCAGGATTGGAAGATCCCTGCTTAGTAAAGTCGTCACCGTTTCTCTCTGCACTATTGGCAAATATCGCTAGGCGATCCTCCTTGTAGAGGTAAGACCCCCACGGGCAGGACCACATGCCGCCACCATCGCCAAATTCGCCGTACGGTTCACTTCTGTTATTAATCTTTCTATATGCGTCATTTTCGTAAACATATGCATTTGCAATATCTTCATCTACAGGATCTGGGAAGCGCAAATTATAGGTGGTCGAGAGAGAATCGCCTGTCACATAGACGCCGCCACCATACATGCCAGCAAGGTTGTCATTAATATCGCCGTAATACAGGTTTACCTTGTTTGACTCAATGTAGACGCCACCGCCATTAAAAGTTGCTAGATTATGAGCAATTTCGGGGGCATCAAGATCATTACCATACCCATCAGCATCCCCAAGATTAAACGTTCCATCAAGCGAGACAGCTACAGCGCCACCCTTGCCCCATGCACCGTTCCAGGACATTTCTCCCGTATGCATATTGTACGTACCTTCGGACACATGAACAGCGCCGCCGTTGGTGCCATAATTGGGATTTTCCGGCTTACCGCCAATCGTTGCGTAATACTGGTCAACAACAGTGTTGCTTCCTGTAATACGAATTGCGCCAGCTTCGCCCGTATTTCCATAAATCTGCGGCGTATTGTCCTTTTCCGTTTTGGAACCGATAGTCAGCGTTGCGCCATCTTCGGCCAAAATCGCCCCAGCGGATTCCCAGGCGGTGACCAATATTTCCATTTTAGCGTCAGTAACGGGGTCTTTGCCCTGGTACATGCTAAGGTTAACAATATAAGACCCAGTACCAACACCATTTAGATGCATGTCCCGCCTTGCAGCTTGAACCTTCGTTCTGTCCACTGACCCGTCTGCACCAAGCCAAGTCTGCATCTCAGCCATGTCGGCCGCTGCATTGAATTTATCGTTCTTGCGTGCGCGATTATCATAGATTGCAACATTGCCCAATACCTGCGCCTGAGTACCACTAATGCGAATGGCACCAGCCGTATTGGTCGCACCTCCACGATTATCGTGAATCTTTATGCCCTTGCTTGGATCACTGCAAACAATATTCAGCTCGCCGCCAACCATATTGATGGCACCTGCACTAGCAGCATCATTCTTTCGAGCGTCACTAGCATACGTGGAGTTACCACCTGCCCAATGATGCTCAGTCTTGTAAGCACTGTCAGAGCTCTTGTTATTGCTAATCTCTACGCCATCATAAATATTAATGTTGCCACCATCTGACTTAATGGCTGAGTTGCCGCCTTTGGCATATTCGATCTTTGATCCATTTGTGAGTGTAAGCGTGCCGCCCTCTTCAATATCTACGAAGTAACCATGTGTGGTCGAAGAAACTTCATAAGATACGTCAGTGGCTTCAACTCGGTACCCATTTTTCGAGGACTTGAGCTGAGGCGGGGTATTCTTCCAATCAGCCTTGTGATAGTAACCATCATGGATAATGGCAAAACCTTGGGTCGAGCTACTGTTTGTGTTGTAAAGGAACGAAGCAGGAGTTTCGGCTATGTTCCAAAGGAACCGCGTGTCGTAGTTCTGGACAAACAGTGTTCCGCTTTCCCCAGTTTCAGGGTCAGTGGTTGTAGTTGTACTGCCGGCAATACTCAAAACATTGTCGGGACTTACTTCCCGAAGCAGAAGCATGTTATTGTCGACAATAAGGAATCGGTAATTCCCGTTAGCCTGTGGTTCTTTTTCACGGATAGCAAAAGGTTCGCCAGCAACAGGCGGATCACTCAGCGTGCCAGGAGCAACAGCAATTACGCTTTTCAGGCCATTGATAATCTTGGCATCGTTTTTGCTTAGCTTGTCTAACCAATGAACATTACCATTACTGTCATACAGTTTGACTTCGTAGTAACCAGCCCACTGGCCAGTGGTGTTTGCCTCAAGAGCAACGCGTCCCACGTTATTGCTTATTTTAGCATGTGCTGTATATGCCTGTTTACCAGTAAGCGTAACGCCATCCAGTGTAAGTGTTGCCCCGTCTTTTACCTTAAAGTAGCTGGTCATCTCAGTTTTTGGCTGAGCATCATGGTAAATTTCAGTGATGTTGCCAGCTATAATAGTAATGTCTCTATCAACTGGGATAGTATAATAAGCAGCAATAGATTTTGCCTGTTCCGCGTCCTGTGCACTTAAGAATGCACGTGTATCCAAATAAATTACGTCGGCTTTTTCGTTGGTAATAACTTCATTTAAAGCATCCCAGGTTGCTACGTAACGCTTATCATTCTCCCAAATCTTTCTCCCTTTTTGCCAATTAAGCTGTGTAGCATTGGCGTTGCTTTGGTTATCAAGCGGCCCGTAATCCTTGCCATCTTCTTCGGGCAAAATAGTGGATAGAGTACTTCTGTCCGCTACAACATCATTTGCTTCTTGGGCGGTAATTTCGGTATCCTGATTGGCCTCATCGGGAGTTTCTTCGCCTTCGTCAGGCTCTTCGTCGGTTGTCCCTTCTTCAACAGCGGGCTCTTCAGCCGGAGAGGCTACGTAGTCGGTCGTAAAGATGCGGCCCTGGTTGAGGACAGCTGCGACGCCTTCTTCGCCGTTGGCAGAGATGAAACCGGACATGCGGGCTGCAGCTTCAGACGTGGAGCCTGCCCAGAAGTTGTAGTCGACAGTCTCACCGAAGTTGGACTGCTTGATACGTACACCCTGCTCATCAGAAGCGCCCACAATGGTGGCTTCAGCGATGTTGCCAGGAATGTAGAACTTAGCGTTAAAGCCGTTATTGCCAGCGGCGCCAACTACCACGATGCCAGCTTCTTCGGCGCGCTTCACGGCTTCGGCCAGAGCAGCATTTTCTTCGGAAGCATATGCACTCATTGAAAGGTTGATGATGCTAGCACCGCGTTCCATAGCGTAGTTAATAGCAGCAATTACCGCAGACACGTCGCCTTTACCATTAGAGGCAAGTGCCTTGATAGAAAGAATCTGAGCTTCTTCGTTTTCTTCGACGATAAAGTCAACCATGCGTTGACCATGACCATTCTCGTCAGAGGTTTCTTCACCGAGCATGGAAACAGCTTCAACAACATTGGTGTCGATGCTCGCACCGGTGTCGATAAGAGCGATAAGCGCCACTTCGTTGGAAGCAGCGGCAGCGTCGGCTTCGACAGTGGTTTCTTCAACGAGGGCTGTTTCGAGTTCTGCGAAGGGATTTTCTTCTTCGGTATAAACGTTGTCGGTGGTGATGACTTCTTCTTCAGGATCGGAGTTGTCTTCACCTTCGGCAATTTCAACCGCCACGTCGGGCGTTACGTAGTCGGCAATGTCGAAATATTTTAGGAAACCCTTGGCAGCTTCCTCCGCACTAGCAAACTGAAGTAGATAGATATTGTCAAAGTTTGCAACAACATTGGTTTCTTCCGCGAGAGCGTCCGCGTTAGAGGTACCAATAATAAGGCGGCTGGAAGAAAGGTCGGCGGCGGCAAGTGCATCAGCGGCAGCTTGCGAGTACACCAGCTCTTCTTCAGCTTCGGTTCCTTCTTCAACAACTTCTTCTGTTGTTTCTTCGCCTTCCACAGGAGCGTCTGTGGATTCAATAGCTTCACCTTCAACAGGAGCGTCTGCTGCAAGATTAGCTTCGTCAGAAACAACAACATCACCGACAGTTGTTTCTTCGGTGATTGCCTCGGCCACATTTTCGGACGACTCGGCGTCGGCGGCCTGCGATGCTTCGTCGTAGACAACCATGGGGGCTTCGTCTGCCGGTGGGGCGACTACCTCCGCTTCTTGTTGCTGCTGGCCAGTTGTGATGTCGATGCCTTGTTCGCGCAGCGCTTCTTCGCTGCCCGAAATACTGATGGCCGGGAACGTGAGCACGCCTACGGTAATAAGAACCGTAAAGACTGCTAGAACGCCAGTAACCGCTGCCAAGCGGCTGCGGCCCTTGCTGTCCCGTATGAACTTTTCGACTAGTGTTTTCGGATTAACGCTCAACCCTCTGCACCGTCCTTTGCTATCCGTTTGCCCTGGTCGCTTCTTACGACCGTCCTTTTCAGAGCAAAACCATACCTATGCCATATCCCCGTACGTGGGGAATGCGTCACGAAGCAGATGTGCTGATACGTATATTTAGTTGTGCAAACTATATCACATCAGTAGACTTTGTATCAATTAAAGCGTTTTCCCAGGTCGGCACGTATAAAGCGGGAAATATTGTATAGTAAATCCCCTTCTTAAATAGACATTGACTTCACAGAAAATACATAAAGCCTGGTAAAAGGGGTGATGCTATGACTTATAGACAACGTTTTTGGGCATTTTTTTTCCACAATTCGGGCGATTTTAATCTTTTTGCTTAAGAGGTTACTTTTAGGATTCATTTTTTAGATTTCGGGGGGACTTTTTGTCGATTTCTGCATACTTTTAGTTACGTAAGGACAATCTGGGTGCGGGAAGAGCGAAAATGGACATCAGTTGAACGTTTGCCCAGGTGAGAGCACCCTTAACATTATCTACTGTACAGATAATTAGGTTTATACCCTATTTTTTGCCTGCAGTACATTTTGGGCATTTTAGGCACCATGCTACAAGTTATAGCCCTCAAGCTGGTGCAAAAAAAGTAGCCTAAGTTAGACAAAAACTTGGCGAGTTTTGGGTCACGATTTATCAAAAATGAAGCCTCGTTTTGGTCCCAAAACCATGAAAAAGAGAGCGCGGAAGCGTGTTGCTAAAAGAGGGGTTTGAAATTATAGGGTTATATTCGCAAAGCCGACAGTTTTTGGGGTGGGCTTATTCGCAGACCCAATAGTTTTCGGTGACATTGGCAAGAATGGTCTCGTTGAGCTCGCAGCCAATGCCATAAGGATGCGCTGCTTCGTTTACCAGCAAGACGCCGTCAGCAAGGGTGAAGGGTGGATTGCTTATATCAACCGTGAAATAGCGGGTACTATCGCTTATGTCGCCTGGCAAATTTACGCCCGGGAGCAGGGCAAACGCCGCATGAGCACGCTTCGAAATACCCGTGTCGTACATCCCGCCTGGCCAGGCTTCAATACCACGTTCCCGCGCCCAATTGTAAAAGTCGAGCGCGGCAGCAATGCCACCAAACTTGCCAATCTTGAGCGATACGCAGCGCAATTCGGGGTGTTTTTCGAGCGCAGCTTGCAACTGTTCGTCCGTTTGCCAGCTTTCATCCAAACACACGCGCATGCGCAGCTGTGTCTGCAGGCGCGCCAGGCGGTCGAACAGATCAGTCGGGCCTACCGTTGGCACAAAGGCCGGATCGAGCGGTTCTTCAATACACTCTACGCCCAGTTCATCGAGCTGTTTTAAGATATCCAGCTGGTCGTCGCGGTAGCTTTGGTTGGCGTCAAGCATAATCATAAGGTCGGGGAATTCGTTGCGCACCGCACGAACGATGTCAATGTCGGTGCCAGGCTTGACCTTCAGCTTGACGCGCATATAGCCCGCATTCACCGCTTCCTGCACGCTTGAAAGCATTTCTGGCACCGTTCCCAGGCTTACCACCACGCCACCCGGCGCACAACCCGCGGGAATTTCGCGCAATGAGCCGGTTTCTGAGACATTTTCTCGGCCTCCAATGAGTTGACGGAGGGAACGCGAGCGAACCTTGCCATAGAGGTCCCACAGCGCCATTTCGAGCGCCGCACGAGCAAATGGGGCTTCTGTGGCGCCTGGGGCGTTTTCGAACAATTCCGTGGCTTCACCGGGGTGAAGAAGCACACGACCCACCAGAAGCGGCGCAAGCGCGTCGGAAAGGAGCGGCAGGTCCTGGGCGAGGGTTTCTGGCCCAAAGGCGTCAGCTGCCAAGGATGTGCACTCCCCCACACCTGTGCGCCCCGCAAAGTCGGTGATGCGTACCACGGTGCTTTCGCGGTTGCGCAGACGGGCGTTGGCCGTACGAATGGGGTTAGACAGAGGAATGTGCAGCTGCCATATTTCGACACGCGCCACCTGAAGGCGGGCTTCCCACAGGCGCTCAAGCGTTCCTGTACCCACCTTACCAACGCTCGTGCGCGGGAATTCGTCCAAAAAGATGAACTGATCAGGCATATTAAAGTCGGACAGGCGCGTGGAAAGACGGTTGCGCATGTCGTCGGCCGCATAGAAGCGGTTAAAGCCCGGGCGCGAAACCGCTTCGGTGGCTTCCACAAAGGCAATAGGCCTGCGCCCCCACACCGCATCCGACGCACCAAAGACGTAGGCGTCGGTTACGCCTTCGAAGCCAAGAATTTTATCGCGGATTTCTGCGGGGTAGACGTCTTCGCCGCCCGAGGTAAAGGTGCTCATACTTGCTTCCGCCAGCTCAAGGGTGCTGCCCTCACTGCGCCCGCGGTTGTTCGTAAGCAGGAAGTTGTCGGCTGTGAAAGCGGCGCGCGCGTTAAGGTAGCCACTTATGATGCTGGGGCCCGAAACGGCAATTTGGCCAAGGCCGAGGGAGTCGGGATTGGTGATGGTTGTGGTGTAGCCGTCGAACAGTTCGACCGTCATATGTTCCGAATCCGCCAGCCGACCTGCGGCAATATAGGACGCGGTTTCGGTGTGCCCATAGGCCATGAACACGGGCACATGCTGGCCAAGCGCGCGAATGAGCGTTTGCTTATTGGGTTGCGTGGCGTCAACCAGAATACATTCGTAGGTTTCAAGCGGGCTTTTCCCCGACGGCGTAGGTGCCGCATTTTCGTTGAGGTCAAGCAGGTCCTGAAGCATTTTGTCGCCCAGCGCGATGTGCGTGGCGCTAAAGGTAAGCGAGTCGGACAGCACGCGCGCGGCATCGAAGCTGCGGTAGAGCAGCATGGCATTGTGGTTAAGAACCGAACGGAAAAAGGTCTGGATGCCGTCCACATGGTAGGCGGGCAAGACCAGCTGCCAGATGCCTTCGTTGGGCGTGGCAAGTGCCGTATTGCAAGCCCGTGCCGCGCTCATAAGATGCGCCCAGGTGAGTGGGACTACCTTTTGCCGGTCGACCGAAGCGGCTTTAAGCATATAGAGAGCATTGGCATTTTCGTCGAAGGAGGCAACACCACGCCGCGCCCACTGGGCAAGCAGGCCGCGTGCGTTGGGGCCAGCCGCGTCTGCTTCTGCAACGAGCGCATTGGCCGACGCTTCGTCAAGGATGGGCAGATATTCTGCCCGCGTTGCTCGTTTGACCTCGGCGATGCGGCGCTTCTTTTCGGCTTCTACCAGGCGCTTGTTCAGCAGCACGAGGGAAAAGCCACCATATGCCGCCGCACACATGGTGTAGAGCAGCGCGGGGCAATTGCCCATGTCGACGGCACACACGCCGCCACGCACCACGCCCTGGGCTTCCATTTCGCGCGCAAGCCAGACGCTGCGCAGGCGCAGTTCGAAGTAGGTCACGCGCGTGTCGGTGGCGGTGTCAAGAAAGCAGACGAAATCCTGCGGTTCGGCCGCGCGGCTTTCAAGGACTGCTGCAAAGTTGTTTTCGGAAGGTACGGGCATTTAGTATCAGTAGCCGTAGCCTGCGTTTGCATCGCCCGTGCCGTCGCCTTCAGTAAGGCGGCTGTCAACGCCGATGGCGTCGGGCATGCCTGCTTCTGCGGCTTCTTGGCTCGTTGAGACCGTGTAGTCAGCCACGTAAGGCGACGGGTCTTCGCCGGAGTCGATGGCCTGCATGACCTGCAGGAGCGCCGCCGTGTCGCACACCACGTAGGACGAGCCCTCATTCATAGCGGTGGAGGACGGCACCATGGTCGAATACACCGTAATGTTTTCGTGGTCCATAAAGTAGAGTGCGTAGTCCTGAATCATGTTGACCGTCATGTCGGTGGTGAGGCACTGCGCGGCACTTTCAATGATGCGCGGCAGGTCCGTTGTGCTGATGTTCATGGCCTGATTGAGCATGGCGCTAATGAGCAGGCGCTGATTGGTCGTGCGCTGGAAGTCGCCCGTGGTGTAGGCACGCGAGCGCGCGAAGACGAGGGCATGTTCGCCGTCGAGATGCTGTTCGCCCGCTTCAACAACGACTGGGCCCGCGTCGGGGTCGTCAATGCGCACGGGCACGTCCACCGTAACGCCGCCAAGGGCGTCCACGAGGGCTTTCATGCCGTCGAAGTCAACAAGGGCATAGTGCGAAATCTGAACGCCGAGCAGGCCTTCCGCCGCCCGTATAGCACCAGGGATACCGCCGTAGGCGAAGGCCGCGTTGAACTTTTGCGTGCCGTAGCCTTCAAGCATGATGGCAGTATCGCGCGGGATGGAAATCATAGAAATGATGCCGCGCTGGGGGTCGATGCGGGCAACGATATTGGTGTCGGAGCGTTCGCCCATTTCGTCGTTGCGCGAGTCCGTGCCGATGATCATCATGTAGAAGGGGTCGCGCGAGGTCGTGGGCGTGAGCACCTGCTTTGCCGCCTGGGCGTCTTCAATGTTTTCCGGGCGGAGCTGTTCGTTTACCGACTCCTTGTAGCTGCTTTTGAAGAACTGAAAACCGGCGTAGCCCAACACGCCCACCAAAAAGACCGTCAGCAGGGCAGCCAGGACCTTGGTTGCCGTAAGGCCCGACTTCTTCTTAGGGGCACTGTAGTTTGATTTTTCGCGGGAGTAGTCGTCGAAGCGCGTGCCGCCTGCCGCAGCCGATGCGGAAACCACCGGGCGCCATGCACCCGCGGAAACGGGTTCGTCGATGTCATTAACGCTGTCGTATTCAGCCACGAGCGGCTGAGAAACGTGTTTTCCTTTTGTATGTGCGCTGTCGCGCTCTGGCATGTGGGCTTCCTTTAAACTTCGTTCCGTTTTACTTCGTGCCTATTAATTTCGTGCTCGTTAACTTCGTGCCGATTAACTTCACGTCGGTTAACTTTGCACCGATTATATATGGTTTGGAGCGGGTGACGGGACTCCCGTGCTCGCATTCGCTCGCACTCAATCACTCCGCGCTACGCGCTCCGTGCGAAACTGCCCACTGGGCAGTTTCCACCTCATCGGTTCGAGTCCCTATGGGGAGTCCCGATCCGATTCCTACAGCTTTTCTGCCTTCGCAGAAAAGCTATTGGAGCGGGTGACGGGACTCGAACCCGCGAATAATGGCTTGGGAAGCCATTGCCTTACCACTTGGCGACACCCGCACGGAAAGAATTATATCATCGGGCATTCGGCTTCACAGGTCGCCCACATACGCAACGCACGGGGCACATGAGCGAAGCTCCGAGCGTAAAAAAGAACCCGCGTGGGCGGGTTCAGTTTTGCTGTTTTTACTTTTACCTATGCAGCGATATTTACTTGGCAGCGCCAATACGGCAGATGGTCGTGCCGCAGTCGGGGCACTTGCCCTTGGTGATGGGCTTGCCATTCTTCGTGGTGCTTTCCACTGGATCCTTCATGATCTTCTTAGCCTTGCACTTTACGCAATATGCTTCTACCGCCATGAGTAACCTCTATTCTCTTCGTTTTTGCAGAGCACACACGCCCTACGTCCTACATTTTGGAGGCACAACAAAGTACCTCGTTTAACTTGCCAAATTATACATACACACGTAAATCTGGCAACTATAAAATGAAAATGCCGTGAACAAAGCCCGCACGCGGATGGCATGCGGGCTTTCTCGTTTGTTGCACATTTGGCTGCTGTGCGCGCTAGATATTCTTAATAAGTTCGACGATGAACTGGGCTTTTTCGGCTACAGAAGCTTCATCGACGTTTTCAAGAACGTCGTCGCCCTGGCCCATAAGTGCCGGTTTGCCGCCTTCCATGCCAGCCAGAGTCATGGCCTGCAGACCGCGCTTCATGGCGAAAGACGCCGCACTTTCACGCCACGTAATGCTGGCGCTTGGTGTGGCCAGGCCGGTGATTTCGCTTGCCTTCTGCAGGATGCGCTTCATGCGTGACGATGGGCGCTGCGTCATGATGCGCCCTTCTTCGGCGATGAAGCTGAACTCGCCTGCACCCGTGGCTTCGAGGTTGATGATTACGGCACCGCGCAAGTCGGCCGAATGTTGAGCGAGGAAGGCCTTCATGCCGCTATTGCCCGCATATTCGCCGCCAAGGGCCACGAACCACACTTCGGTGTTGATGTCGGGGTTGCGGAAGTGGTAGACCATGCTGGTTTCGTCGGCGATGCGTGCCTCTTCGGTGGTATCGACCAGGGGCACGGCAGTTGTTTCGCGTGCTTGGACTTCGGCGTCTTCGACTTCAATGGTCGCGAGGTCGAGGTCGGCTCCGGCTTCTTCAGCCAGCTCAGCCGCTTCTTCTTCGACGGCTTCTTCCTTTGCAAGGCGGGCACGCAGTTGCGAGAAGGCACCGCCGTTCCAGCTGCGCGAGTCTTCTTCGTCCACGTCAACATATTCGTATTCGCCGAACAGCCTTCCCTGGGCGGGGGCTTCTTCGTCGTTTTCGTCGTCGAAGTCGCTTGCGTATTCGTCGTCGACGGCTGGGGCTGCGGCGGGCGCAAAGGCGGAGGCGGCGCTGGCAGATTGCATGCGGGCGAAGCGGTCGCGAGTGGTCGCGCGGTCGGACGTTTCGGGAGCTTCAGCTGCCTCCTTTGTGCGGCTGGTAGTTTCAGCTGTGCTTGGCGCGTCTGTGGTGTCTGCAGCTTCTTTTGCGGTGTCTGCTGCATCGTCGGCATCAGTGCGGAAGCTTTCCCACGAACCGCGCTCAGCACCAACCGTGCGCGCATCAAAGTTTTCGTCCACGTCAAGCCATTCGCTCGTGGAGGTTTCTTCAACCTTTTCCTTCTTGCGGAAGCGATTAAAGAAGCGGCTCAGACGCGACTCGGGCATTTCCACATAGCCCGGGCCCGCATAGGCGCCCGTTTCCGTGGTGGTTTCGTCGAAGCTGGAGTCGTCCGCGTCTTCGACGTAGCGCTCTTCGGGCTCAAGGCTGGCCACCAGTTCGTCGCCAACGGGGGCGAAGGGCACTTCGTTGCTGGCGCTGGCCGTTGCGAAGGAACCCGTCTTGGACACTTCTGCGTTTTCTTCGTCAGCGGGCTTCGCTTCGTCAATGACCACGGGAGCAAATTCGCCCGAAAGCGAAGGAATAGCATTGCGTAGGGCCGCGCGCTTCTCTTCAGCCGTCATGGTTTCTTCAGGCTGGGTTGAAGGCGTGGCCTGGGGCGATTCGTTGAAGTCTTGGATGAGCGAAACGGGTTCTGCGCTCGTATCGGCCGTGATGCGCGGAATGCGTTCGGAGTCGAGCGAGTTGTAGCGCGATGGCGCGTCGTTGTCTTCTTCTTCCAGCTGTTCGAAGGCGGGCAGGCTTATGCTGCGATAGCGGCGCTGCGGTGCTTCGATCTTGCTAAAGTCGTGTGATTCGCCCGTGGGGGCGTCGGTCTTGGGCGCGGGTTCGGTTTCAAGTTTGCTGATGTCGATGGGCGCCATGGCGATGGTATGGTCGGGCGCGGCAGCTTCTTCAGCAGCTTCGATTTCTTCGGCGGGTGCGTTGAGATCGACTGTTGCGGTAGTTGTTTCAGCAGGGCTTGCTGGGGTTTCGGAGGTTTCGTCTGCCTCAGGGGCTTCGCTTGCTTCTGATGCTTCAACGGCTTCTTCGCTTGCTTCGGCGGCCTCCTCGCTTGTTGCTTCAGCAGCAGTCGTTTCAAGGCTGTCTTCAAAGGTGGCATCAAATGCTTCTGCCTGCGCCTCTTCAGCTTCTTCCGCTTCAGCCTTGGCTTCGTCAGAAAGCAAGTTTTGCAAAGGTTCGGCGCTAAAGGCCTTGGCGGATGCGCCCGCTTCGATGTCGCGCTGCATTTTGCTGATGCGCTCGATAGTGCCTTCATCAAGCATGCGTGCGGCCTCGTTCATGTGGCTGTTGCTGGCGGCTAAAGCGGCGTCGAGGGCGTCGGCGTAGCGCGAACGGCGCACGGGTGTGGCGTCGGCTTCAGGCTTTTTGGCTGCCTTGGCGCGACCCGCCGTGAACCAGGCTGGTTCGTTGGTCGGAGCGAGTTCAGGCGCGGGTGTAGCCACGGGGGTAAAGCACGGCGTGTAGGGTGCAGCTTGTGCGGCTTCTTCGACGACGGCTTCTTCAGCGGCTTCTTCGATGGCAGCTTCGGCAGCAATTTCCGTAACAACCTCAGCGGCTTCGGCAGCTGCAACTTCTTCCGCTGCGGCAGCTTCAAGAGCACCTTCAACGGGCATCAGGGGCAGGAACACGCTTTCGAGCGGCGCTGCCTTTTCATCTGTTTCCTTGACGGCTTGACCTTCAGCAGCAGCCATACCGGCGTCTTCAAGCGGCGCTGCCTGTGCGTCTTGTGCCTGGTCAGCATCCACTTCAGGCAGGCGCGTGGTCAGTTCGTCGTCTTCGGAATAAGCGTATTCGCCGTAGTCCATGTCTTCGTTGTAAAGTTCGATGTCATCGCGGTCAGCCATGGGGGTGAAGTCAATCTTTTCGACTTCGTAGCTGCGCACGGGGCGGCCCGTAATGGCGGCAATCGCAGACTTGGCGGACGCCAGGCGTTCTTCGTCGGACAGGTCAAGACCTTCGTCGTATTCAAGCGTGGCACCTTCGGGAACAACACCTTCTTCGAAGGCACGCTGGGCGCCTTGGATTACAGCGTCGGCCATCGCGGCAATTTCTTCTTCGGAAAGCGAACCGTCGGCAATAATGCGCGCGACTTCCATCATGGTCGCAACGCCAGCTGCATTGTTGTTGGCTGCTTCGTTATAGGTGGCTGTTTTATGCATGATGAAAACGACCACGGGGATGAGTGCCAAAATTAGCGCGACGAAAGCAAGCACGTTGAAGAAAATGACGGCGCCACCAGTGGCGTGCAGCAGGAACAACGTGCGAATGAGCCAGATGACGGGCAAGGCAACAAGGCCCACAGCCGAAGCTTTGAGCAGCGTGGGGTATGACTTGAACAGGCCACCGTTGAGTTCGGCCTGGACTTTGCTGCTGTCGTAATGGGCAACGAGCACCACCTTGCGCCCGCGCTCCGCCGGACCCGCGCCTGGGGTGTAGCGGCTGACCACATTTTGGCTTACGCCGCGTTCAAAGAAGCGGGAAAGCACGGGGCGGTCGAGCAGTTCGAGTACATAAAGAATGGCTGCGGCGAGCGAAATGAAAAATGCGGGAATGACAAAGATGTTCGCAATGATGGCCAGCAGCGAAAAGATGGCGGCGGCACCAAAGCAAATGGCTTCAATAAGCCCTGGCTGGGTGGCGGTGTTGAAGTCTTCAATATTCGCCGTAAAGCCGGTGCGCTTTTGGATTTCGTCGGCAATGTAGAGCGCCGCCTGTTGTTCTTCTTCGGTTCCCGCAGGTCGGGGGCCAATTTCTTGCGACAGATATGCAATGTCTTCCATTATGTGAGCCATGAGTGAGCCTTTCTAAAGCTTTTCACGTTTGTTTAGGTGTGCCAAAGCACAGATTTTCTCAGCATGCAGTATACGACATTTGCTTGGCGCAAAATGGGTTTGAACAGCAAATTCCCCAATGCTTCACGCTTTTTGCACGCTGGCGATTGAAGCAGGTGCGCTATGCGGGCTGTCTAGAGCTTGCGATACTCGCGGACGGCAGCGTCGGCACGGGCCACGCGCGCGCGGATGTCCTGATAGGCGGCGTCGCTTGCTCCCCCGACCTCAGCATAGCGGTCGATGATGGGCTGCGCGGGGTTTTCTGGCATGCTTGCAGCAATTTTGGCGGCCGCTTCTTCGTTTTCGTTGAAGGCGGCGCTGTTTGCTTCGGCAGCGGCGCGGTCGCCTTCGAGCAGGGACGCATTGCTGACAAGCGCATTTTGCTGAGCGGCAGAGCGGGTTTCAAGATAGTCTTCTAAACTCGAAAGGTCCGCACGAGGGTAAGCGCTTTGTGCCTGGCGCACGAGCACAAGGGCTTCCTGGAACCCATCGAGTGCTTTAGTAGTAAGTCCGTTTGCGGCTTCAATATTTGCGCGCGAACTGTCTTCGGCCAGCACCGTTGCATCGCGCACGTAAGCATCGGATTGAAGGGTTGTTTCCCACGCTTGTTCTACCAGTTCAGTTGCTGTTTTTGCAGCAGCGCCCTGGATGAGCACCGTGCGACCTTTTTCGATTAAATCTTTGCGCGCGAGAGCCGACGTCTTCACCTCGCTGGCCACTTCGACCATGGTGTCGCTTTCGCGGGCGTTGACCACCGTTTCAGCACTATTGGCTGCGCGGTCGAGCAGGGACGCGGCGGCATTCAAGTCTTCGAGGATTTTGTTGTAGCTTGCTTCGTCGCTTTGCGCTGGTGCCGCGATGGCTTGGTCGAGCGCGACGAAGGCTTCATCGGTTTGTTCGAGGAAGGAAATAGCTTCGTTGATGGCGCTTTGATTTTGCGTTTGGCGTTCCATAAAGCTATTAAAGAACCGCCCGCCCGCAAAAACAAGTATGCCAAGCAGCGCTAAAACGGCCGCGATATTAAGAAGCTTTGACACCCGACGGCGCTGTTTGCGCACCATGACTTCTGACGCGGGGCCTAAGCTTGCCGTTCCGCCGACCGCCCGCTTGGACTTGCTGCGGGTAGCACGTGACATGCCGAAACCGGAGGCGGATGCAACACTGTCGTTACCCTGTTTGTTCGGCAGCGTGAAGACCGAAATTTTGCCTAAGCCCGAAACGGTTCGCGGCGAATTCGATTCGGTATTGGGGGTTTCTTCGTTTATGGCGTCAAGAACGGAAAAGGATATTTCGTTGGACGTTCCCTGAGTTTTTTTCTTTATGTGCATGGATCCGCGTTTGGAAGGAACCTTAGGCATGGCTGTCCCCTTCCGTATGGGCGTTGGTGTGGGCGTCTATGGAGGCGTCCATGGGGGCGTCCGTGCTCGCTTCTATGTGCGCGTTTGACCGTGCGAGGGCTTCAACAATTTCTGCGCTCGACAGGATATGGATGTTGTTGCTGGGCAGCGAATTGAGGAAGGTTGAACCATAGTTTTTGCTGACCAGGCGCACGTCGGCAAGCACCAGCGAGCCCGTATCGGTCGAGCTGCGGATGAGGCGACCGGCGGCTTGTTTGGTTTCCAGAACGGCGGCGGGCAGGACGTAGTGGGCCCATGCACGGTCGTCGTTTTTTGCGCGTTCGCAGGACAGCGGGTCGCTGGGCTTAGCGAAGGGAAGTTTGGGGATGACCACGGTTTTAAGCGTGGCACCTGGCGCGTCGAAACCTTCCCAGAAACTTTTGAGGGCAAAAAGAGATAGGCTTTCGTCGGCCAGGAATTCGTCGCGCAGGCCCTTGGTGGACACGCCCCATTTTTGGCAAATGATGCGCAAGTCTTCGGAACTTAAGGCCGCGCGAACCGTATCGTAGGCTTTTTCCATTTCGCGGCGGTTCGTGAACAGTGTCAGCACCGACCCGCCCTGGGCGCGATGGACGCCGCACAGCAGCTGTTCGAGCGCGGGCAGGTAGGACGATGCGTTAGGTTCGGGCAGGTCGTTGACCACATAGATGGTCATGTTTTTATTGAAGTCGTAACTGGAATCCAGCTGGCAGGTGCGCACGGGCGCAAATTCGCTTTGGCCGAGGCCAAGCGCGTCCGTGAAGGCGTCAAAGGCGTTTGCCACCGTGATGGTTGCGGATGTAAAGATGACGCTGTAAGTGTTGGCGAACAGGGTTTCGTTGAGGGTGTCTGCCACGGAAAGCAGGATGGCTTCGAGCGATTCTATGCCCTGGCCCTTGCGAACAAGGTGGGCAGCATAGGCGTGCGTGGGAGGGCCGTTGAACAAGATGAGTTCGCAGGCGCCCAGGATGTCCTTAAGCGCTAGGACGCTTGAGGCGATTTCGCGCTGGACGGCCGCCACACCAGGCACGTTTTCCATAAAGGCAACCAGTTCCTGGCTGACCTTGATAAGACGCCCGGCCGCATCGCACATGAGGCGTGCCAGTGAGGCAAGGTTGCCAAAGGAATAGCTGCTGCGGACGTCGTCGTTAATCCAGAGGTCAACGCGGTCGTAGTTGCGGGAACCTGGGCCCTGTTCTTCGAAGAACAACAGGTCGTGGATGTGCTTGCAAAACTCGTCTGCTGCCTGGGCAAACTCGGTGCCGTGTTTGGTAGCTTTCGTACACAAACCAAGGGCAAGCGTGTCGCCCACAGAATGGCCGAGCTGAGCTTCTTCTTCATAGGCAGCATCGCCCAAAAGGGTGCGCGCTTCGGCTTCCTTGGCTTCCACCTTGCCCACTAGTTGGCGTTGGGCGCGGGTGAACATATTGCGCGCGGGTTCGACCGAGCTTGCGCGTGTGGCAAGGGCGGTGATTTCGGCCGCGTCGAGCGAAACACTAAAGGCGCGACGGGCTTCGTCTTCGGCGTTGTGGGCTTCGTCTACAACCCAGTAACGGATGGGCGGCAGCAGGCCACCTTCGGCCGCTACGTCGCAGAAAAGGAGCGACTGATTGGTGACGACAATGTCGGCCGCTTCCGCGCGCTGGCGAGCACCGTGCACGAAACATTTTGTCCCATAAAAAGGACAGCGCCGGCGCAGACAGTCGTTGCTTGAAGTCGTGATGACGTAGCGCGGAAGGGCCCGGTAGTCAATCTTGAGCGCATCGATGTCGTCGAAGTCGCTCTGCTCAATAAAGGACAGGAGCGCCGCCATGCTGGGCGCTTGCGACACATCCTTGCCTTGGACGTTTACCATGCGCGCACCACCTTGGATGGCATGCTCGATGCGGCGCAGGCAGGGGTAGTGCGAAAAGCCCTTGAGGCTGGCGTATTCAAGGCCGCCTAGGGCACTGGCGAGCAAGGGTAATTCCTTGGAAACGAGCTGGTCAAGGAGGGCGTTTGTCTTTGTTGCGACGCCTATGGTGATCTTATTGTGCTTGGCCGTGAGCGCGGATGGCACCAGGTAGGCAAGCGACTTGCCAACACCTGTGCCCGCTTCCACAACCAGGTTTTCGGCGTCTGCAAAGGCAGCTGCGATTTGCCTGGCCATTTCAACTTGTTCGAAGCGCGCCTCGAAGTCTTCATACATTGCACCCGCCGCACCTTCGGCAGTGAAGGCGGCTTCGATTTCGTCCGCAGTGGGGAACTCCAGCGCGCCATCGGGCTGGCCAAGAATTTCTGCCGCGTCTACTTTGTCATTGGAAGGCAATTCGGCAACAAGGTTTTGGCGCAAGCTTCGCAGCGAAAAGCCCGACGCCAGCGGGTTTGCGAAGTGCTGGAACACCTTCACCGTTGGCCATTCTTCGACAGGTGCGAGATTGGCGATTTCTGCCACCAGCTCTTCGGGCATGTGTGCTATGGCGGAAAGCAGGATGCGATAGATGGTGCACAAGGCTTCCACGTCGGCGTCTGCGCGATGCGTTGAAATGGGCGCGTCGAAGGCATGAACGAGGTCGATAAGGCGGTGTGAGCGCAGGCGCGGCAGACTGATGCGCGCCAGGTCGAGCGAGTCAATCCAGGCGTTGTTAGCCAGCGAGACACCTTCGGGATGCTTGGTGCAAAAGGCCTTGTCAAAGGCTGCATTATGAGCCACGAGGTCGCTTTCACCCACGAATTCACTCAGCTGCGCCAGCGCTTCCTGAGGCATGGGCGCGTCTGCGACGTCGGCGTCAGTGATGTTGGTAAGGTGGGCAATTTCTTCCGGAATGGGTTTGACAGGGTTGACAAAGGTGACGAACCACTCTTTGATTTCGCCCTTAACCAGGCGCGCGGCGGCAATTTGGGTGAGTTCGTCGTTGTTGAAAGAAACGCCCGTTGTTTCGGTGTCTATAACCACCACGTCGGCGTCGAGGGCACCAAAGTCTGCCGTTTTGGCATAGTCAGCCAGCGCCAGATAGCGTTCTTTCACACGCTGCGGGGCGGTAACGTAAATGTATGTTTCGAGCGAATGAGCCATGTTGTTGTCTGTTTTTCCCTTTTCAGACTATCATGGATACGCTTATTCAGGCCGATAAAGATGTGGGCACACAAGGAGAAAACATGGCGCTAACCCCCTATTTTGGCACCTATGGGCGCTTTGTGGCGCGTGAAAAAGCCCAGGCGAGCACGCTTATGGGCGCCGACACGCTGGTGGGCGACGAACTGGTGCTGCGCGTTGAAACGCGCGAGGGGAAAACGCATGTATTTGTGGACAACCGCTTTGGTGGTTCCGTGGGCGAACTGGACGCGGAAACAGCGGGTGTGGTGCAGCTGAACCGCGCCAAGGACTGGACGGTGCGCGTGCTGTTGGCTTCGGTGTATCGAGCGCCGGGCGACGACGCGTCCTTCTGGGGCGAAGTAGTCGTGCTTGCCTATGGGCCTGCGCAGGCTGCAGCCTTTGACATGTTCAGCGCCGAAATCGCTCGCCTGTTGGGCGAAGGGGTGCGGCCCGAAGTGAACTTGAGCGGGTCGTCGGTCGACCAGATTGTGGAGTCGGGTGGTACGTGGCTGCCCAAGGGGCGACATGCGAAGCCAAACGAGCGCGAAGGCGTGCTGATCAAAGACCAACTTTCCTTAAACGACAAGATGGTTGAGCAGGCGCGCAAACGCAACCCGGGTTGCATGGTGGCGGGCTGGGCCTTTATTGGGCTGCTGGTGGTTTTGGCGCTTTACCTGCTGAAAGTTCTGCTTGGTTTATAAGGCGCACGCCGTTTATTCCAAGGCAAATTCGATAAGTTTGACACACAGTTCCGGGAAGCTGATGCCTGCCGCAGCGGCGGCGTCGGGCAAAAGCGAGGTTTGAGTCATGCCTGGAATTGTGTTCGTTTCCAGCACCCAGGGCAAGCCCTCCTCGTCGACTATCATGTCGGTGCGCGACATGCAACGGCACTCGAGGGCTTTATGCGCCGCGATGCCCAGTTCTTGGGCACGTGCGGTTACTTCGTCGGACAAGGGTGCAGGACAAATATGCTGCGAACCGCCCGGGGCGTACTTCGCGTCGAAGTCGTAGAAACTGTTGCGCGGCACAATCTGGATAACGGGTAGCGCGAAGGGTTCGGCATTGCCAAGTACGGCAACCGTGATTTCGGTGCCTGCAATGTATTGTTCGATAAGAACTTCGGTGTCGATTTCGAGGCCACGTTCGATGGCGGCAGGAAGATCTGCTTCTGCCTGAACAATTTCTACACCGAGGGCGCTCCCTTCCGTTGCAGGCTTAACAACCAAAGGGAAACCCGCCTGCTGCGCAAACGATGTTAGGTCTTCCGGGTTGTAAGCCGCAGACACCGTAATAGAGGCGGGCGTGGGAATGTTGGCTCGTTCGTAGAAGAGCTTCGACTTCGTTTTGTCGATAGCAGTGGCGCTCGACCACACGCCAGGGCCTGTGTAGGGAATGCCCGCAATTTCAAGAAGACCTTGTATGCTGCCGTCTTCCCCACCCTTGCCGTGCAAGCACAAAAAGGCCACGTCAAAGCTTGAATTTATGAGTGTGACAAGGTCGTCTTTGTTGGCTGAATCGAGACGCGTGACCTGAAAACCGGCTTCGCGCAAAGCTGCTTCGGCGCCATCGCCCGAGGCGATGGATATATCGCGTTCACCACTGGTGCCGCCTGCAATAAGCGCAACGTGGATGTTTGGAATATCCTTTTTGAGCAATGCCATGGGGCCCCCTTTGATGCGCGCGAGATAGTTCAAGCGTATGTCATGAGTATATCAAAGCAGGCGTGGTCTCTGGGCGCGATTGCTTTTCATGATGCATTATTTGGTTCGCTGTAAGCGCGCTGCTTCGATGCCAGTGTGCATTTCTTCGGCTGGCCGAGGGAGCGGTTCTTGTGTAGTACTATGATTGAGCAGAAATGAGTGCGGGAATTGATACATACAACATTCAGGGCCTTGAAGAACTTGTTGCGGGGCTTGGACAACCGCGCTTTCGGGCGATGCAGCTGTTTGAATGGCTTTATGGGCATGGGGCTGTATCCTATGACCAGATGACCAACCTGCCCGCTGTTTTGCGTGAAGAACTGGCACGGGTGGCGCCGTTGCAGGTACCCGAGCTTGTCGACAAGCGCATTTCCGCAGATGGAACGCATAAATACATTATGCAACTTGCCGACGGCGCCCTGGTTGAAACCGTGGGTATTCCAAACGATACGCAAGACGCCGCCGAGGGAGTGGGCCGCCTGAGTGTGTGCGTGTCGTCGCAAGTGGGCTGCGCGATGGCGTGCCGTTTTTGCGCGACGGGCCAAGAAGGCTTTACACGCAATTTAACTCCGGGCGAGATGGCGTGGCAGGTCTTGTGCGTCGCGCGGGACTTCGACATGCGGGCAAGCAACGTGGTGATTATGGGCCAAGGTGAGCCCTTTCTTAATTACGACGCGGTTCTTTCGGCCTTGCGCATTCTTAACCACCCAAAGGGCCCAGGCATTGGGGCGCGCCATATGACGCTTTCTACCTGCGGCATTACAAAAGGAATCGAGCGTTTTAGCACGGAGGACGAGCAATTTAGGCTGGCCGTTTCGCTGCATAGCGCCCAGCAGAATGTACGAAACGAACTGATGCCGGGCTGCGCTTCGGCGCCCCTGAAAGCGCTCAAGAATGCACTGCTTGGGTATCAGGCACAAACGGGGCGACGCGTAAGCTTTGAATACCTGCTTATTGATTCTGTTAACGATGGTGCGGATGCGCAGGCGGCCCTTATAGCTTATTGTGCGGGGCTTAAGGCCCATGTGAACCTGCTGCCCATAAATGCTGTTGAGGGAAGCAGCTACAAGCCCGCAACAAAGGCGCGGATGCATGAATGGGAGCAGGCACTTGCAGCTGCTGGGGTTGAAACGAGCATCCGTACGTCCCGCGGCGCTGACATTGCGGGTGCCTGTGGACAGCTGAAGAACAGCCGTGAATAACACGTAGAAGATACTGACGAGCGAGACGCATTCCTGTGGGCAGCTGAAAAACAGCCGTGAATAACACGGGGTTACTGGTGCTGTGGTGGTGGGCGGCTCCGAGTTTGCTCCCCACAAGCTGCTGTTCGCTCGTTGGCTATTACTCCCCCGCTGGCTGAAGCAACGCAGCTCTTGGCTTGCGGTTCTGGCCTTGCGACACTTTTCCCGCGGTTCCTGCCCTGCTATTCGCCTGCTAACTCCTTAAAGAGACGCTTAAGTTCAGCTTCGTCTTTGAATTCAATTTCGATTTTATGCTTGCCACCAGCACTTTTAATACGCACGGGCGTCTTGAGCTTTTCCTTGAGGTTTTGAGCAACCTTTTTAAAGGAAGAAGGCAGGGGCTCGCGCGGAGTGCTTTCGCCCCTGGCCTTAGCAGCCCCAGAGAAAAGCCGACCAAGGTTTTCGGTTTCGCGAACACTGAGGTGGTCTTTCTTCAGCTTGTCGGTGAGCTTAGCACGGCCTTCCGCTGAAGGGATAGAGAGGATGGCGCGCGCATGACCTGCACTTATCTTTTCTTCATAGAGCAGCTGCTGGGCATCTTCGGGGAGTTCCAGCAGGCGCAAGGCATTTGCGATGGTCGAACGACCCTTTGAAACAGCACTCGCTACGTCGGACTGAGTCATGCCACGGCGCTCCATGAGGCGCTTGTAACCATAGGCTTCTTCGATGGGGTTAAGATCGGTGCGCTGTACGTTTTCTATGAGTGCTAATTCGATTGCTTTGTCGTCATTTGCATCGACGATACGCACGGGCACATTCTGCATACCAAGGCTCCGGCATGCCCGCCAACGGCGCTCACCAGCGATAATCTGGTACACATCGCCAATCTTGCGCACTACAATAGGCTGCAAAAGGCCGTCTTTTTCGATTGATGCGGCCAATTCTTCGATTTCTTCTGCTTTAAAGAAGGTGCGGGGCTGGTCGGGGTTGGGCACCACGGATGTAAGCGGCACTTCGTCTGCTGCTTTCGCGGCGCGCTCCACTACCCCACGGATTTCTACGTGGTCGTCTTCTTCAATGTACACTTCCGGCTTGGGTGCATCGTCGTTTGCTTCTATAAGGTCTGCGCTTGTATCGGGCGTTTCCGCAGGTAAAACACTATTTTCTTCGGTTTGGCTTGTTGCTTTTTCGTCACTATTATTTGAGGCAATTTCGCTGACGCTTTCGCCCATGAGCGAACTCAATCCCCTGCCCAAACCGGTCTTTTTTGCATTTTTAGCCACGCTGGATCACTTCCTTTGCAAGTTCTGTATAGGCAATCGCACCCTTGCCCTTAGGGTCATATTCGGTAATGGGTTGGCCGAAACTCGGTGCTTCGGAAAGGCGTACTGTACGCGGGATAATGGTCGTAAATACGCTTGAGCCGAAGAAATTGCGCACTTCATCGGCCACCTGTTTTGAAAGCTGGGTGCGGCCGTCGTACATAGTAAGCAGCACGCCAAAGGTCTCTAACGAAGGATTAAGGGCATTTTTGACACGTTTCATTGAATCAAGGAGTTTTGTCACGCCCTCCAAAGCATAGAATTCGCACTGTATAGGAATAAGAAGCTTGTCGGACGCTACCAAAGCATTAACGGTAAGAAGCCCAAGTGCAGGTGGACAATCAATAAATATGTAGTCATATTTCCCACGCAGAGCCCCTAAAGCCGCTTTAAGGCGGTTTTCGCGGGCCATTTCATTTACAAGCTCCACTTCAGCACCGGCAAGGTTAATTGTGGCCGGTACAAGGTCGAGTCCTTCGCATACGTCGGGGACGATAGCTTCTTCAACAGGAAGTTCGTTTAGGAGCACGTCGTAAATATCGTGTTCTATTTGCCCTTTGTCCACCCCGAGACCACTCGTGGTATTACCCTGGGGGTCTAGATCAACCACGAGAACGGCTTTGTTAAGCGTTCCAAGTGCTGCTGCCAAGTTAATAGCGGTCGTCGACTTGCCCACACCACCCTTTTGATTGATGATAGCAAGAATCTTGGTTTCTCCGATGGCGTGCGTAACGGGTGCTTTTTCGCTTAAGGGTTTTATTGGGGTGCGCTTCGGTTCAGGAAGCGGGGTAGCTGCTTCATCCGCACTGTCGTCCGCTTCGTTTTCTACTTTGCTCGCAGTGTCTTCGCTGGTGCTTGCCTCGCCCGCACCGTCGCCCGATTCACCAAAGGCCTCTGTTGCGGTGTCTGTCGCTATAGGAGCCGTGGGCGCGCTTGCCGCGTCTGTTATAGAGCTGGCGGGCTCAGGTGCTGCTGTATCCTTAGGTGCTTCCCCACTGTCCGTACTTGGCGCCTGCGCCTCTGCCTCAACCGCAGCAGCGTCCTGGACCAGATCCTTGTTTGCCTGCTCGTTTTCTTGTGGAGCCCGATTGACGAGTTCCTGGCGTTCTTCGTTTCGTTTGCGTTTAAAGCCGTCGAAAAGTCCCACGCAAGCTCCTTTCTCTTATTAGGTGAAAGTATAGCCTTGCTTTGTTTCACGTGAAACACTTTTAAGCTTTTTTCTTAGTTCCTGCAAATGTTTCACGTGAAACATTATGCATAAGGGCGCTTCTGAGCCACGCCAGGACGGCGAGGAAGCTTTACCTGTGGACTCGCGTATTTCTCATACACAACAATGGTACGCTCTGTTGCTCCATCGCTTAAGCAGGCACGGCGGATGCTTGTCTGCCGCATCCCGAGCTTGCTTTCCAACTGTGCTGCAGCATCAATTTCGTCTGCGCATTCAGGCCCTTTGTAGGCAATAAGTTTCCCACCTCTCAGGAGAAGGGGAGCAGCCAATTCAAGAAGAACCGGCAAAGTCGAAAGGGCTCGCGCAGTTGCCACGGCATACTGTTCTGGCTGGTCAAGGGCCAATTCTTCAACGCGCATGGCGCATGTTTGTACCCCATTGATGCCACATGCTTCAAGAATAGCGGCGATGGCATCCATCTTCTTTTTACGTGAATCAACCAGGGTCGTTTCGCGCCTAGTGGCCACCGCTAAAGGCACACCAGGGAAGCCGCCCCCTGAGCCCAAATCCACCAGCACACCCTCAGGAGCTGCTAGAACTTCCGGAAGGGCGAGCAAGGAGTCTTCCAGGTGCAGCATGCGAGCCGCCTCGAAGCTCGTAATGGTCGTTAGGTTAAGCTCCTCGTTTTTCTGAAGTACTTCACGGAGGTATTGTTCAAGAAGGCTTTGTTGTTCGTCAGTAATCATAGGTGCTACTTTAACACAGCAAAAAAAGAAACACTGCCGAAGCAGTGTTTCACGTGAAACATCTTTATTTGATAAACTTACTCAGGAATAACAACGACGTGGCGGCTGCTTCCTTCGCCTTCAGACGCCGTCGTAACTCCGTCGAACTCACGCAGGGCAATATGCACGATGCGGCGCTCGTAAGGCGTCATGGGGCGCATCTTGATGCTGCGGCCTTGCGAAAGCGCGCGTTTGGCGCTCGAGAATGCAAGATTTTCAAGCTTTTGACGTTGACGGCCTTTGTAGCCTTCAACATCCACAACAACGGGGTAGCGGAAGCCCATCGTCCGCGCGGTGATTGACGAAATGATAAACTGCAGGGCATCGAGGGTCTTACCGTGGCGTCCAATAAGGACAGCGAGATCGTTGCCGGTAATATCGAGGATGAGCTCGCCTTCGTCACCTTCATATTCGTCGATAGTGACTTCACCAAGGTTGAAGTACTTAAGAATATCCTCAAGGGCTGCGATAGAAGTGTCGGCGATCTGGTCAAGTTCTTCTTCGGTCAGCTCGTTATCTTCTTCGTCGCTTTCTCCAGCGTCTTCGTCTTCGTCAGCATCGTCGTCTTCGTCATCGGCATCTTCATCATCGACGTCATCGTCAATATCCTCGGCCTCGTCATCATCCTCGCCGTTTTCAACCTCTTCTGCATCCACATCGCCATCGTCCACGTCAGTAAAATCTGCACCGCTGCTTTCTTCAACGCCTTCTGCGTCATCTACAGCTTCGACCGCTTCTACCGCCTCGGCAGCTTCTTCAGCAGCAGCTTCAGCCTGGTTTTCTGCGCCGTTCATCAATTCATCTACCATGAGAAACTCCTTTATCGCGTTGTGCGTTATATACCAACAGCCTCCTGGCTGCGGAAAACAAATCGTTTGGCCCGTCTAAACCTAGCGGTTTTTCGTAGGACGCTTCTTCTTGGTTTTGCGGGTAACGTCTACTTTAACAGGCTCGGTTTCAACAATTTCGGCGGCCTTCTTTTCATCGGCACGCTTAAGCGCACGCGTCGTCAACTGCTGCTGAGCAACACCAATCAGCGAAGAAACGCCCCAGAACAGGAGCACGCCGCCCGGTGAAGACCAGCCAATAAACAGCATAAACACCGACATAAAGGCTGAAATCATAAGCGTCTGACGGCGTTGCTGGCTATTGGGTGCATTAAGCTGCTGAATAATCATGGGCAGGAAAGTCGCGCCCGCAAAGATTATGAGAAGGATTAAATAGGGGATAAAAGTCCCCACGCCTTGGGAAAACGCGTCCGCAGGCGAAAGGGTAAGGTTTGAAATAAGGTTGTAGAACTCATAGCTACTTGAAGAAAGGTTGAACTTCTCCATATAGGAAGGCATTTCGCGCAGCACCTGGAACAGAGCCATAAAAATAGGCATCTGCAACAGGATAGGCAGGCAGCCAGCTATCGGGTTAAACTTTGCTTCGGCATAGAGCTTCTGCGTTTCTTCCTGCAGCCGCATGGGGTCGTCTTTGTACTTCTCTTGTATTTCCTGAATAACAGGCTGCATTTTCTGCATTTGGTACGAGGACTTAATTTGCCCACGCATCAAAGGAATAAGCAAAACGCGGAAGAGGATGGTCACCAAAATGATGGCCATGCCCCAGTCGCCCACAAAGCCGTACACCGCCTGTATGCCCCAGAAAATAAAATCTTTAAATGCATCCCACATAATTTGTTACCAGTCTCTAACTTTCTATACAGTCCTAGGGCACCGGATCATAACCGTGGTCACCGCCAGGACGACAACGCAAAATACGCCTCAAGGTAAGATAAAAACCTTTTACAAAACCGTGCTTTTGGAAGGCTTCAACCCCATAGCATGAACACGTAGGTTCGAAGCGGCACGTGGAAGGAAAGTGCGGCGAAAGAACAACCTGGTAGCAACGAATAAGAAAAACTGCCACCTGAACAGGTATTTTCTTAAGTATGTGCCATACACGTTGCATTCTATTATTTACATTCCTTCAGGTAATCTTGTAGAAGGTTTTTGGTCTGTTGCAGAACTTTACTATACATCTGCTCGGGTGTGGAGCGCTTTGCGACAAATACCACATCGAAACCTGCCCATGGGCCGCCCGCGTCGCGTGCTATTTCACGCATCCGCCGCTTGGCCCTGCTGCGCCACACCGCATTTCCGTTCTTTTTACCCGCTATAAAAGCAACACGACCACGTGGGTCGTGCTCCGGGGCAGTTCTTTGCACAAGCAGCGTAATGTGTGACCCACTTAAGCGCTTGCCTTGCGCAAAGACCTGCGAGATTTCTGTGCTGGACTTTATGGTTTCCAACACGAAAGCTCTTCTACACAGCCACGCGCTTGCGGCCCTTGGCACGACGTGCGGCGAGTACGGCGCGACCACCCTTGGTGGACATACGCGCGCGGAAGCCATGTACTTTAGCGCGATGGCGCGTATTTGGTTGATATGTACGCTTCATCGGTGTTTCTCCTTTGCCTATCTTTGAAGAGTAACTTCCAAATTGTATGAATGCCGAACAGGGAAGTCAAGCATTTTTTCAAGACGCCAACAAACTCCAAAAGCCTTCAACAATCGGCGTATGGCTGGACCCCTTTTTCCACATTGGGCCTTCCTTTTCGGTGAATAATGTTGAAAACTCGATAAAACCGCAGGTGCCGTTGTGGAAAACTGCGCCATATTTTGCGTTTTCCCACGTGAGCCGCGTCATTTTCATTCGTTTCTTGTCCGATAATCCAAGGAAAAGCATTACTCTCGTTACAAGCTCTTGACCTGGGGTTTTCCTTTTATTATATCTGTTTTAGTTAATAAAAAGCGTCGCGCAGATTAATGCGTTTTTGCAGTTCAAAACACATAAAAACAAAAGAGCACAAATAATGGTTTTCGTCCAAAAAATGAGGGCAAATAAAGCGTTGAAAGCTTGGGTTTTCCGCAATTCTCCCCTTAATTCTGAAGAAATGCCGTATCACGATTCAGCGTTATTAACATTTTCTGAACAATTTGGGGAAAACTCTGAATTGCTTTCTAAAAGACCTGATAAATCGTTTTTGAAAAATCATAAATCTTTCTAGACACCTTTGAATACTTTGCGCTATTATACGTGCTTACCACAATTACGCTCTAATTACACCATGAATTTAATTGAATTTGAATGAATCATTCCATTAAAGGAGTAATGGTTGGTTTATCAGGAACAACAGGACCAAACTTTTTTCTCGTCTGATTCTGATGAATCTTTCGACTTCTCTTTTGTTAAACAAGGAGCCCGGGTTGCAGTCTACGACGACATGAAAATGGCACCGCGCATAATTGTCATCGATCCTGCGCCAACCAAGGAATTTATTGAAAAACTTGCTACCGTAGTAAACGAACAACGCATGAGTTTAGGGGGCAACATTCCCTATACCGCAATCCGCCAGGTTTCGGAAAACTTCATCCACGCACACTTTAGTGAAATGGTCGTTTCCATTTATGACGGCGGAAATACGATTCGCTTTTCCGACCAGGGCCCGGGCATTACACAAAAGGAAAGCGCTCTTCTTCCTGGCTTCACGAGTGCCACCAAGGAAATGAAGGCTTATATCGACGGTGTTGGGTCAGGACTTCCCCTGGTCAAAGACTATCTTGACTATTCACAAGGGCACATCACTATTGAAGACAACATGGGAACAGGTGCCGTAGTTACCATTTCCCTCAACACAAAACCGCTCACACCCACGCGGGTAGCAGTCCCGCCGCTTTCACCTCGCGAACAACATGCCTTGCAATTATTCTCGAGTGAAGGAGCGCTCGGAAATAAGGAGCTTGCTGACCTGCTTAATATGGCTCCATCAAGCGCTCACGTCATTCTTACCAAGCTTGAAGAAAATGCCCTGATTGAAAAAACAAACTACCGATCCAAGCGCATTCTTACTGACTATGGTTCGGCGGTCGCAAACCAATTAGCCCAGGAGCAATAATTTCACTACAAAACCAAACGCGAGAAAGTGATATCTTGTTACACTACTAAGGTATTTACTTTGCTTGCAAAAAGGAATTGAGCTATGCCTCAAACAGATTATGAAACCATGTGGAACAGTGTTTGGGAAAGCGTTCGCAACTACAACAATGTGGACGCCGACCAGGTCAATGCTTTCTTTTCGCGTCTTGTTCCTCAGGCCTTTTCTGAAGGTTTTCTCATGCTTACCGCAAGCACGGAATTCATAAAGAAGTGGGTTGAAACAAACTATATCCACCTTATAAAACAAGCCCTTGAGGAACAATATCAGGTACCCTTTAATGTTGCTATCGAGGTTGATTCAAGCAGCCCTTACATACCCACTATTACACAAGCCCCCCATACACCTGCAGAAATGCAGCCCGAAGAAACTCACATTCAAGAAGAAACAACATCTCAAAATACCTATCAAAGCCCTCAAACACTAAACACACAGGCGGGGCTTATCTCTGAATACAGTTTTGATAATTTTGTAGTTGGCTCATCAAACAAGATTGCTTATTCAATGGCCCTGTCGGTTGCAGAAAACCCTGGTCAATCACTCCTTAATCCTCTTTTTCTCTATGGGAAAAGTGGTTTAGGCAAAACTCACCTTCTGCGTGCAATTCAAAACTATGTCACACAAAACTATCCTCATTACAACACCATATACACCGACACCAATGAGTTAGTAAACGACTACACCGAAGCTTCCCGGTCGGGTGATTTTCATTCTTTTAATAAACCGTATGACAACGCCGACATGATTTTGATTGACGATGTCCAATATCTTGAAGGGCGGCCGGGCACTATTGATTTAGTGTTTCAGAAGCTTAATTCGATGACCGCCCGCGGTAAACAAGTGGTGTTTGCTGCCGATCGCGCACCTAAAAATATTGACCTAAACGAGCGAATTATTTCGCGTTTTAGTTCAGGAGGGCTTCAAGATATTCAACCACCAGAGGTGGAAACAAAATTAGGAATCATTCGTAACTATATAAGCATGTTACAAGAAAAAGGGGAACTTCTTATTCCTTTAAGCGATGCCGTTCAGATGTATATAGCTCAAAATTCAAGTTCAAATGTTCGTGAATT
>JAFUCE010000013.1 GCA_017459805.1 Eggerthellaceae bacterium | reverse complement strand
TATGCCTGCATGATCGAACTTGCGCGTTTTTGCTTTGGCTGCACTCCGCTTCGCTTCGTCGCTCATGCCGACTGGCTTTGTGCAGACAGACTTGATAATTTTGCCTAGCTCGTCATCAGGCAATGGCGGCGAGCATTTGACGCCATTTAGCGCTGTCAGCACGGCACGTATAACGGCATCGTCGCCGCCTTTACCACGCTCGCTCAATCCTTGCGTGTATAAAAATTTGTTACGCCCATCACCCTCGTGCAGCACGCCCTGCGGAATCGACACGTCGGCCTTACCGTCTGCAGTTGCGCCGTCTCGGTGCTCGTGCACCCACTCGATACACTGCCTATCAACGGTGGACGCCTTAGCAGGCTCCATATCTAACGGTGAAACATCCCATTCGTAACGGGTGTCAGTGTCGGGATGTATCGACGGCGGCGCGACGATCAAGTTGCCGTCACAGCGAATGTCTATTTTCAGCTCGCCGCTTTGACAGCCCGATATGCGAACATCGCCAATGTTGTAATAGTAGTGCATGCCGCCCGTAGGCGTCTTGCAGCAGACCGTATCGGAAATATTGCCGTGATCCAGTTCCCATTCGCGCAGCATGTCGCTACCCTGTACTAGGTTCTTCGGCTTATCGTCCACGTCTAGGACGCACAACCCGTCGCCTGTCTTGATGCCGACGTTGTAGCGCGGATTCTCGGCCCACATCGCGCGGATTGCGTCCGCGTCCGTGGTCGCCTCGTCTTGCCACCCCGTGTGCGCCGGTGACTTCCCGCGCTCCTTCAGCGGGAATACTTTCAGGCCAACAGCGGCGTACTCTAAAGCAGCGTCTAGGAATGCGTTACTCATAGCGCACCCCCAGCCTATCGCAGATGTAACGCGCCGAATCGCTCGGCTTCGCAAACGCGAACTCCACGCCGTAGCGGTCGCTCATGGTCTGCATCGCCTTGTACAGCCTCGGGCCCTGTATCGGCTTTCGCGTCCCGTGCCGTGGACATTTCCCGCGCGTGTCGCGCGGATTGCAGCCTGCGCTCCTGCGTGTGCCGCATTTGACGCAGTGCGTGTTCGTCCACTTCGGCACGTCTGTTACGCGCTCATAGCCTACGCATTCGACCAGCACGACGAGCAGCAGCCCAGCTTCGCGTGCGCGCACACATTCCCGCTTGAAACGCTCGTGGTTGCGCCCGCTGATGTTCTGCGCGAGCTCGTCTAGGCCTTTTTTCGTGTCGATTGTGATATTGCTGCCGTCGGTCATGTAGTCCCCGCAGTCGAGCTTACGGCGCACGACGGTAACGCCATGCGCCGCCCACCACTTGTGCTTAGCCGCGTGCTTATCGCCGCGCGCGTCGCACTGTTGTCGGGTGTCCTCGGTAAGCTCTGCCATGACTAGAACGGCACGTTCTCGTCGGAGTACGGAGCGGACGGCGCGCTCTGCTCGGGCTGCGAATACTCCGCATAATCGACGCGCTTTCCGTCGAGCAACTTGACCTTCGCACGCTGGTTGTCATCGCTCGTGAGCGCACGATCTGGACGCACGCGCACGCGCGTCTCGCCGTTGTTGGCCTCGTACTCCTCGCCTGCCCAGTGGACGAGCAGCTTCTTGCCGATGAACATATCCCACTTGTCAGCTTCGAATGCCGCTTGCGCGTCGAAACCGCCGTTGGCTTCGTTGAACGCGTTGAAGGTGTGCTTGAGCATGCCGTAGGCGCTTTCTTTGAACGACATATAGAGCGTATGCCCCCAGTCTCTCTCTTCGCCCTGCCAGTATTCGTCGCTGAAATTGCCCGCGAACTCGCCATCGTCGATGTCGAGTATGAGCTTCACGTATTGCTTGCCGTCGCTGTCCCAGGCGTTCCCGCGCGCGTCCGTGCCGCTCGTGCGCACGGCCTGCACGCGCGACATGTAAACGCCCGGCTCTAGCCTCTTTCTCTCGCCGCCCTTGCTCTCCGTGGCGTTTGTATAGCTGTCTCCAAGTTTAGGCATTTCCGTTTCCTTTCTTCCGTTCTGTCTCTCTATCAGCGCGTCCATAACGCGCATCAAATCCTCTTGCGTGTCGAGCCTATGCGCGCCTACCGCCCATAATGCGTCGTGCGCGCCCTGCCAGTAGCAGCTCATGTAGTGGTCGCTTTCGCCCTCGGCGTCCTCGCGCCTGCGTGTCAGCACTGCCAGCGCGCCTGCCAGCTCTTCGGTGCCCAGCGTGGTGTAGCTCGATTGTCTGCTAAGCATCGAGATCACCCGACTTTGGCCACCACGCGCCATCGCACATGTCGGCGCATCTCGCTGTGCCGTCCGTCCACTCCTTGCGGAACAGGCATATAGCAATCTCGCGCGGCACGTCTTCAAGCTCGGTGTACTCGTCTGCTGCAAGCTCGCACTCGTCGCAATCCGCGCACGTGTGCGTAGCGCCCCACACGTCATAGGCCGTGCCGTATCTGCGCATGAAGTCGCGCTCGATGATGCTGTTGCCGCTCATGCCGCCACCGCCTTGAATTCCGACATGGGCGCGTAGCGCAAGTTGTGGCGGTAGCGCACGTTGTTGATAGCCTGCGTCGCGCTGGTCGCGTGGGTCGTGTATTCGCAGTTGCGGTAATAGACGGTGTATAACGTCTTCATTTCGTCCCTCCCGCCTTGGAAGTGGACGAAAGCGGCCTCATACCCCAGTATTCGCGAATTGCCGTGTCCACCGCTTTCAGGTCATTCGGGATTATGTCGGCATCGAACATGCCGCGCGGAGCCTTGGCAACGTTGAATCCGTCGTTTTTGGTGACGAACACATGTTCGCCGTCGCGCACGGCGCATTCGAGCACGATTGGGAACAGCCCTTCGATATTGAGCTGATTGTCGAGCATCTTGCCAACAGTCTGTGGCTTAGCCTTGCCGTCCTCGCCAAATTGCGGATGATGCAGGAAATAGACGATTGTATCCTCGTCGGTTCCGCTTGCGGCCTGCAATAGCTGCTCGAAGTCTAGCGCCATCGACGTGAACTTTTCGAAGCCCTTCTCGCGCGCATGCTCGAACATGGCGAACTGCATCAGATAGGTGCTATCGTCAATGATGTACGCATGCAGGTTATTAGCTGCCAGCGTGTCTTTTATCTGCTGATAGCTCGGGCGATTCACCATCGCCAGCTTCTTGCGGAATGGTGGACGTTTTCCGGCAACGTTGAATATGCCTACTTCGCTGTCTTTGAAGTTCTCGTAGCTCGAAGACTTGCCGACGCCAGAACCGCCGATGATCATGACTCTCTCGCCCATCACGCATCACCCGCCTTCACGGGCTCGTACGCTTCAGAGTACGCACCTGGTGACACCACGAACGGAGCTGCGGTTACCTCGACTCTTTCGAATTGCATGTTGCCGTTACCGCGCTCTTTGGCAAGAAGCCTGTCTGCGTAATCGCACGCGGCGGACTCGGATGTGAACACGCCCATGATCTCGCTGTAGCGCGTAACGACGAACACAATCGGCTGGCCAGTCATCACAACCACCCCAACAATTCGGGGCCGAACGACAGCGCGAACAGCACGGCGCTGCCGATGACGAGCGACGCCCACATCATGCGCACGTCGCGCTTTGAATACGTCAGTTTATCCATGTAAAATTACCTCCTAGAGTGCTCGTTACGAGCATTTCGTCATAGGCCGTGCCGCTGTCCATGTCGTGCGCGGCCTTGCCTTTTTCGTCCACCTCAATGCGCCATAACTTGCCGATGCGCACGCACGCGAGCTTTCCAGCGCAGCACCATTTGCGGATGGCTTGCTCGCTCACTCCGTACAGCTCGGCGGCTTCGGCGGTTGAGATGTATGTCATACGTGCAGCTCCTTTCTCTCTTCGGTCTTGTCGAGCAGGTAATCAACAGAGCACGAAAAAATAGACGCCACATCGCTAAGCGTCTTCCCTGGCATCGTTGATATGTCCTTTTCCCATTTGCCGAGCGTTTTGACTGTGCATCCAAGCTCGCTTGCAAGCTGCTCCTGCGTCATGCCTATGCGAGTGCGCTCTGCTGCAACATTGTAATGCTTCATGTCACCTCCTTTCCTACTAATTTTTTAGTACCTGCATAGGCAATGCTATCATATTTTTAGTATTTTGGTACTTATTTCTTGATTATTTCGGCAATTTTTTAGTATTACTAATACACAAGGAGGTGGGCGATATGCCAAACGACAACAGTAATAACATCTCCGAAGCACGGAGACGATACGAACGGATGACCGGCACGAAGTTCACGCAAGAAGATGCAGCTAAGCAGTTCGGTGTCTCGCTGTCTGCATATCGCAATTATGAGCAAGAGAAAAACCTGCCAAAAGCTAAGACTTTAAACGACATGGCAGACTTCTACCACGTCTCGTCAGACTATCTTCTTGGGAAAGTTTCATATGCAGTCATATCGCTTGATGAAACAAAAAGTACAGTCGATGTATCCGATGACGAGGTAAAGCTGATTAAGTATTTCCGCATGCTGCCAGAAGACGGCAAGCAAGCCGTATTGAGTGGACTAAAAGAATTCGCGCATAGAAAAGGAGCAGACAATGGGATTGTTTGACAAGGTAAGGCAAATCGCAGCCGATAAGATCGCGCCGAAGCATGACGCGAGCACAGTCAGCGCAATACAGATGTACGGCAACATGGAGCTTATCGGCGGCACCGAATTACGAATCAAGCTCACGCGCGACGCCGAATGCAAAAAGAATATCGAAGCGTTTTTGAATGCCGGCATTGATTATTCAAGTGCCGCCTTGGTTGACGAAGGTGACAGATACGCCTGTACTGTCAACGGCCTTGTTATTGGTCGCTGCTCGCGCGGGGACTACGCAGACATTAAATCGTTCAACCACACTAGCTGCTCTGCTGTTATGCGTGATTATGACGGCAACAAGTGGAGCGCGTGTTCCGTGTACCGATGAAGCTCACCGCCCACATCAACGCCTTAGAAGACAAACCGCGCAGCAAATGCCGCCTGTGGGAGCTTGTCGTTAACATGCCGAAAGCTAACGGCAAGTACCCTCGCCGCGTACGCCGATTCCACGGTACATACCGCGAAGCGCAGCACGCGCTGGCTGAATTTAAAGCCGAATGCGAACGCAAGAGCGAGCCGTCGCGCATGACTTTCGCCGAATACGCGCATGACTGGCACGACGGCCGCGTTGAGTCTGGCGCACTCGCGGAGAACACCATATCCACCGAGAGCACGCGCATAAAGGCGGCATGTCGGCATATAGGCGCGCTCGAAGTTGCGAAGATAACGCCGAGCGACATCACCGACATGTATTCGGCGCTGAAGTGGTCGCCGAAATCTATAGAGGGAATGCACAAGACACTGTCGACGTTGTTTGGAGATGCCATGAGATCTAACGTAATCGATTCTAAGCCGACAACGGACGCGAAACGCCCTTCCATCCCGCAGGCCGTGCGAATCGTCCCCAGCCCCGAATCTGTAGACGCTATGGTGGCGTCGCTCGACCTGTCCGACGCAGCACAGCTCGCCGTGGCTCTATGCGCATGCTGCGGACTGCGCCGCGAGGAGGCGGTCGCGTTAGAGTGGTCAGACTTCGCGGACGGCGCTGTCACCGTCCAGCGTGCCGCGAATCCAGACGGCACCGACAAGTCCACCAAGAGCGGAAAGCCGCGAACCGTCCCCGTTCCAGCGTCGCTCATGGATCGCCTGCCCATTACCAGTGGACAAGTAGCGCCGATGCGCCCAGATTCGCTCACGCGATGGTGGACGAGACACCGTAGCGCCTACGGCATGGATGGCGTACGCCTGCACGATCTGCGCCATGCGTATCTCACCCGCCTGGCGATGGCGGGCGTCCACCCCCGCGTCATGATGGAGCTCGCCGGGCATACGAGCATCGACGTATGCATGAGCATCTACACGCACGTGGACGATTCCGCGCGCCGCGATGCCGTGTCGCGTGCGTTCGGTGCATAGATGTGTACTGCATGGTCATGTGTGCACTGCTAATTTCACTGCTAAAAATCCCGTTTCGATGCATTTCGCAAAATTCGCCATGTTTCGCAAACAACCGTATGACGTGCGCATATGCGCGTTTCGCGTTTCGCAAATATCGCGACGTTTCCGCAGCATACGATACTGGCAGTCATGAGGTCAGGGGTTCGAACCCCCTTATCTCCACCACGTAAACAGCAGGTCAGACGGCTAATCCGTCTGGCCTTTTTGCTTGGCAATAATCGCTGCACTGCTAAAACACTGCTAATTGTGCTCGTTGTGATGCCTGGGCGAAAATATTTTAAAAAAGTTTCTAATAACGCTTGACGCGGTTCATAATATCATGCTATCATGTCATTGTCAGCAGGAAGGAAAGAGAAAGGACAGAGCAATGATGTACATTATCGGAACCGACGAGCAGCGCAAGGAATTCATGGATAAGCATAACATCCCGTTCTTTGAAATCGAAGAGCAGCTTGACCCAGAAGTGGTGTGCCTGCACAATCACGACGACGAGGACGCGACGATATACGTCGATCTCGACGGAGAGAGCGCTCGCTACACGGTGCAGTCAAGTGAGAACGAGATGGAATTCGCCGACTACGAGGAAGCTATCGAGGCGTATGACAGGGAGACCGAGATAGTCCGCAATGGGTACGGCGTCGAATTCAACTATGACGCCGCTGTGGGCATCATGGACGAAGACATCCGCGAGCGGCTTCACTTCGAAATCGCGCCTTGCAGTCACCAGAAATTTTTCGACGCGTACTGCGACGCGCACAAGAAGCATTACGGCGAGGAGTTCGAGCTGGCAAAGCAGAACCCGACTTGGTAGGCATGGTTGACATGGCAACCAAAGCGCATATAAATGCCAGCGCACGCTATAACCGGCAGATGACCAAGCAATACAATCTCCGCTTGAACATCAACACCGACGCAGATGTGATCGCGAAGCTAGACGCGCAGGAAAGCAAACGCGGCTACATCATCGAGCTTATAAGGCGTGACATACGCGAAAGCGACTAACTGCCCCATAAACGCAAAAAAGCCCCTCACAGCCCAATACATGAGCCGTGAGGGGTTCTTTATATGTGGTTGTGGTGTGATTGGTGGGCAAGCCCCCGCCCGGAGCAATGATGAAAGAAGCGCGAAACATGGCTACGCGAGAACCGCATGACAGGGAGGGAAGACAGGCGGGAGCTGTGGCCCGTGTGGTTAGCCGAACATCGCCGACCAGGTATTGATGCCTACTTCCCCGTCTGCTGTCAGCCCGTGTGCGCGCTGCCACTTCACGACAGCGGCCTTAGTGTTCGCGCCATAGAAGCCGTCAGCGGTGACGCCGACAAGCTGCTGTATGCGCTTGATGGCTGGCCTGTCCACCTCGCTGTAGTATCCGCTGTGGTTACGGTCGTCCGCGCTGGGAACGCCGAACCAGTGACCAGACGCCAGCGGGAATTTCACGCTGCTGCTTGGAGTGGACGCCGAGCCGCCGAGAATCGCGTTAACTCGCGCCTGTACCTCGTTGTAGTTGTACCCCGCAGCGGTGAGCCGAGCGGCGCGAATCACGCCCACGCCCCATTTGCCGTCGATGACCTCGCGCGCGATAGCGTCCACGCTCTTCTTGGAAGTGGACGAGCCGCCCTTGGAAGTGGACGAACCGCCCGAATTGGCTTTAGCACCGTCCGTCACGTTAATGGCGGTGTGGTGCGACTCGTTGCATAGCACATCACCAGCCAGCAGATAGCTATCGGACGTTAGATACTTCGATGCGGTCAGGATTTCGAAGCCCGCCTGTTTTAACACGCTTCGCTCGTTTCCCGTCCACATGTCCTCGCTAACGCGCTTCAATTTCTCAATGCCGAGCCGATAGCCCACTGCCTTGACGATTGCCGCTACGCCCGCGCTACAGTCCGCTTCACAGGCCGTCTTGATGTTCTTCGGGTCGTAGTCTTTAGCGTTCTTGAGCTGCTGCCAGAACGTCGTGCGCTGGCTCTGGTCATAGCCTATCTTGTCGTTTTTCGCGGCATTGGTCGCGTACTGCGCTATGAGCTTGCGTACTTTCGCGTCAGGATGGCGTGCTACGAAGTCCCACGGCCTGTTATACCAGGAACGTAACTCCCACTCGCCGCCTGTCTGGTCGCCAGCCTTGCCGCCAGTGTAGCGCCCGTTTTCGTCGTGCCCGCTATTGCTTATCATCGTCAGCATCTTCTTTCGGTACATCCAGCTTCTTTTTCTGCACAGACGCTAGAAGCTGAAAAAGTGGGCTATTCGCGAGTTCGGGGTTCATGTCGGCGAACGTCTCCAGCAGCGAGCCAATTTCCATGATCGCGAGATAGACGCACACGCTCACGAGTACCGGGGCTGTAAAGCCCAAGTCCACGCCGCCGATTATGGTCGCGTCTGCGACGATTCCGACGAGGATGAAGCCAAGCTCCGCGCATTTGTGCGCGATTCCCTTGCGCATAATCTCGCTGCTGTACTTGTGCTGCGCGATGGCGTTGCCGAGCCCGAAAATCACGTCTAGCACGATGAGGATGAACACGGCGATGATCGCGACGTCAGCGACGGGATTATCCCGAATCGGCGAGACGAACGCATCGATGTATGGTGGTAATAGCAGTGGTTCCATGTTTTACTCGCTTTCTGGGTAGATTAGCTCTTGGCCCTTGTAGATTCGCTTGATTGGCTGCTCGCCCTTGAACACGACATAGCGCTCATACACCGCCATGATGTCAGGTGCGTTCTCTGCCAGCGCCTTGATGATCGTGCCATCTGTCACCGTGGGCATCGTGACCGAGCCGAGCGGGATGGTCGAACTGTCCGACTTGTTCAGCGTCACTGTTCCGTCTGCATCCACTTCCAGTACGTCTTTGATGCTGTCGACCTCGCCGAGCGTGTTGCCTTGGAGGTCGATTGGGATAATCGCGCCGCCCATGTCCAGACCGACATAGCCCACGGGCATGTACTCGCCCGTGTAGTCTCCATCATAGAGGGAAAGGCGAATGTCGAATTCGGTAAGCACCCTTGCTGGCTGGTGAAACCTGAATGTAAGCCCGTAGGTGGCTTCTTCTGCCATCACCCTAACTGGTATATTCGTGACACCTTCCGAGAACTGCCACGACGAGCTGCCAAGCTGACCGTCGGTTGAGAAAAGCATCGTGTTCCTGCCTATTGCGTTGTCGCTGGCGTTCTCGACTTCGACTAGCAGCGTATAGGTCTTTCCAGCTTCAACGAAATCGAAAGGCTGCGTCCTTATGTACGTGTACACCGCGCCAGAAATTTGATTCCTGCTGTAATGCGCCCATCCGTCTGACGTATTGCTGTATGACGGATTCACCGCTGCCCAGTAGCCTGTATCATCGACCGACACACTGAACAATGGCGTGAGGTTGGCCGTCCCCACTCCCGCCGCATTGCCGACGATGGATGCAGATTCGAAGTTCACGAGATTGCGAGTCGTGACCTCTTGTGCAATGTCTACCCATTGCGAATTGGCTTGATTCGCGCCGATTGCGAAACCCATCACGCACCCACAATCAAATAGATGGTGTCAGTGTCCTTGGTGGCGAGCGCATCATACTCTGCCTGCGTCAATGCCACGACCTTTGCATTGTCCGCTACGCTGGCCTTGGTCGCGTAGGTGTCGGCTATCTGCGCGGTCGTGGAGTAGGCCGTCAGGTCAACGATGCCCGAGAGCACGTCCCAGCCGCCAGAAGTCCACACAATGTTGTCCCCCGCTTTGATGCCATGCGTGGGGTCAGCCTGTACAACGTCGTATACGTCACCGATTTCGGGATTGCTTGGCAAGTCAGCGTAAGTCTGCACCGTACCCATAGGCTTGTAGGCGCGTGACGCTTTGGCGAGTGCTTCCGCTGCATCAGCGCTGGCCTGATTCGCCGTTGATACAGCCGTTTGCGACGCTTGCGCAGATGCTTCCGCGTATGTCGATGACGCACTGGCAGCGTCCGCCGAATCGCTCGATGACTGCGCCGACGCTTCTGCTGCTTGCTGCGCTGCAGTAATAGACGTTTCCATCTCTGCTATCTTCGCGGTTGCCGCGCTGGCCGCATTGTCTGCGGCTGTTGCAGCCGTGCGTGCGCCCAATGCCGCATCGTCCGCGCTTGTCGCTGCGGTGGTCGCGGTGGCAGCTGCTCGATTCGCTGTTGCCGCTGCATACTGCGCGTTGGATGCCTCCTCCTCCGCGCGGTCTGCAGCCGTGTTCGCAGCCGTCGCGCCCGCCATCGCCTCCGTGTACGCCTGCTCTAGCGCGTCAGGTGTCGTTTCCGTTGGCGTATCGCCTAAGAGTTCGCCGTTGCGCAGCACCGTGTAGGGCGTTTCCATCTGCGCCGTGACGAGCCGCACGGTCTCGCCCACGTAGCCGCAAACGCTCACGTACACGGGGTTGTCCCCAGTTTCGAGCACCTCGTGCGGGATGGTCACACCTTCCGCGTCGTACGCGACAGAATACGAGCCGCCGATTGCCGCGAAGATGACCGCTACGGCGTCGCATTCCGTCCACTCATCCGACAAGCTGATTACGAGCGTCTCGCTGTTGATGTTTTCCGCGACGAGTTCGGGCGCGGAGTCGCGGCGCTGTGAAGCATTGAGCGGAATGTAGCGCCGTCCTTCGACTTTGGCGTAATGCAATTTTTCCTCCTGTGATTAGATTGGCGTGCCGTTCACGGTAACAGTGCCGTCAAGGTGTATGCCGTCTTTGTCCAGCAATATTGAATGAGCAGTGCTGCCCTTCTCCCACTTTATTCGTATATAGTCGTTGTCGTGCGCTGGGTCGATGGTGGAATTGCCGCTCCTGCGCCTGCGGTCATATCTCTCACCGGTTATCGAGATTGCCCCGTCGATGATTCGCAGCAATCCACCGCAGATGTAAATATCCGTGTTGTTGCTTCCAAGCCATGAATAATAGCTAGCAAACCTGCAACCCGGCCATTGAGATCCATTTAGCCCGTTCTTACGCATCGAGCGCACGATTGGTACGCCTTCGTAGAATTCTTCCATGCCCCAGTTGTAAGAGACCCCGAGCTCGTCTGCATCAGTCTCGGGCACAGATGCAACTATCGTGGATTCTGTATCTCCAAACGCACCGCTGCTGTCAACATGCCGATGCCATACATACTGCGACGTGTCCGCATTCGACCACCCGCCCCCGTCCGTGTCGCTGCTAGTGGACGATTGCGCCTGCGTGAGCGTCTTAGATGCGCCGAACGCGAACGACGATGCAGACGGGTCGTCCAAGTCCCACGTTATGCCCGTTATGAGCATGTCGCCCTCGATGCTGTCACACGTCACGCCGACGCGCTGCCCCACCATGAAGCTGTCCACATCGTAGCCAGCGTCAGACAGGTCGAGCGCGGAAATGCTTATAGCAGATTCGAACGCAAGCGACTTGACGATGTTGACGCCGCGAGTGCGCAGGTTCGCGCTCGTGGTCACGTCATCCCACTCCTGCACGTCTGCGTGCCAGCCGTACCTGTCCACTAACTTCTTGTTGTACAGGAACTGCCCCTTGCGGTACACGTCACCGCTAACACGTCCGTCACTTCCTGTCGGCAACCGAACATAATCGGTGCCGCTTTTCGCGCCAATCGGCATGATGGCGGTGATGAGCGTCGCGCCGTCCAGCTCGTCGGAAATGTCGAGAAGGTTAGAGCCCTTCGCGATTGACTGGTTGCCGCTCGCCGCTGGCGTGTCCAGCCAGTCGAGGTAGGTGTCATTGCCCACGTGTCGCAATGACAGCCAGCCGCCCGTCGAGCTGTTGGCGGTTTTCGAAAGCAGCTCCGACATGAGGTTAACGGGCTTTTCAGAGCCGCGTACTATATAGTTGTTCGGGTCAACAACAGTGACGCTACCTAGCTTAATCGCGTTGGCCCTGTCGCATTGGGCGTTGTGCTCTTTCAGCATTTTCGATAGCAGGTCTTTCGGCGCGCCCGAAAACTCATATTGCGAAAGCACCGAATCGTTGAGATACGCCAGCTCGCCCTCGCAGACCACATCAGCGGTGCTGTCAAACGGGTTGATGGTGCGCGACAGTATGCGCCCGCGCGACATCTCCGCACCGTCTTTTTCGACGATGTAGCGCCCAGTGAGAACGCCGTCGATACATGCCTGATACAGCGGGTGGTCAATGGCAATCGTGAATTGCAGCGCGTCTGCGCTGTTCGCCTGTTGCGTGAGCTTCGGCGTCACGACAGCCGCGCCCGTTCCCGGCACGTGCAGCGCGTTGCCGTCAAGCGTGATAGTCCACATTTAGATGCGCCCTTTCTCGTATTCGAGATACGCCGTACTGTCACCGCTGATTGTGTATTGCAGCGTCTTTTCGCCCGTGAATGCGAAAGGCGCGTAGCCGCTTGACGTGATGTAGTAGGTCTTGCCGTCGAGCGTCACGCTCAACGGGTCGCTCGTCTCGATGTTCATCGTCGTGGGCATCTCGCCCGCGTCCACGGTAAGGCTCAACTGCTGCACGAAAATCACGCTCGCTGGTATGAACTCCGCGTAGAAGTTGAGCGCGCAGGCGTTTACCCATTTCGGCGTACCCCTTGGCGCGACGAGCGGCAATTGGTGCACGTCCTGGCTAGACTTCTGCACAGCCGATGTTCCCGTCTCCTCAAAATAGGTGTATAGCGTGCTCTCCGCGCGCGCTAGCGTGATTCTGTCGTATACACTCGCGTCCGAGGTCGCATACATGCCAGTCGGCAGCGCTATCGTGCGCGTCGTGTTAGACGGCGCTATATACGATTCTGCCTTTACGTAGCCGAGGAAGATTTCAACCGTGATCGTGCCAGTGCAGAACGTGCTCTCCACGCCAGCGTATATCCACGACGGGGTGCCGCCGCCGCGAATCTCCAGCGCGTTCATTACGATGAAAGTGTCGAACTCGCCGTTTTCGTCAATCGGCACGGACGTGTTAACGGTCATGGCGGTCGAGTCAACAGGCACGCCGCCGCCGTAGTGGTCGATTTTGCTCGCATGACCAGCTGCGATAGTCTGTGCGCGTCCGCTGAAATGCATTATCTGAATCTGCGGTGTTCCGTACGTGTCATCCGTGCCTGTTACCGTGCCGCTCACGCGTACGCCGAAATAGACGCTCCGCCTATGCGTGATGTTCATAGCGCCCGTGCTGACCGTCATGCTGTCGGTGTTCACGTTGCTGTCTTTCGGCACGATGGCCATAATTCGCGTATCGCTGTCTGATGTAAGCTCCTGTGTGATCGCGTTGCTCGTGGTGTCGAGCATGCCGAACGTGTAATCCTTCGTATCATCGCCGAAGTCAGCCGCGCCGATATCGTAGCGCGCGAACATCAACTGCTCTGGCATCTGCACGATGTTATCCGTGGTCGATTCGACAAGTGCGATGTTACGGTACGCATACTCGAAATAGTTGGCGCTGATCAGCCACATGTGCTTTAGCTCAACCGTGGAATTGACATAGCGTGAACGCATCGCCGTTGGTATGGCGCTCATAGCGTCCACCACGGTATTGCTGCCCGCTGGCATCGTAATGCGAATCTTGCCGTAATATAGCCACGGGTCGCAGTCCGCGTGTATGCTCGCCTTGACGTGCTCCTGGTCGATTTCGTGCTCCACCGTCACGCGCCCGATGTAGTAGCCGTCGAACACACGCGAGTCGGGAGTGGACACCTGCAGCCGCTGCCCGTGTATCGAGTCGCGCAGCTGCTGCGCCCACACAACCGCCGCGCTGTGGTCAGCGCCCACGAAGTGGACAACCGCGTCCACGGTGCGCTGCCCGTAGAGTGGACGGCCTGCCACGGCGTCTGTGAGGTCGATTACACCGTCAGACGCCGGCACCTCTATATAGTGCGTCTTGACCGATGGCGGCGCTTCTTCAAGCGTTTCAAGCACCGTATCGCTCTGATACGTCGTGTATATCGGCTGCGACGTGTCGGAAGTGCTGTAAAAGTCCAATCTGTGCTCTTGGTAGTACATCATTTTACTGCGCTACTCCCCTATTCGCCGTTGCCTGTCTCGCGCCAAGCGCCTTGTCGGTGCGCCCGATGGTTGAGTTAACCAGCTCTTTGCCGTCGAGATACACGCTCGAATCCTTCGCGACGAGCCTGCGTAACAAGTCGAGCATTTCAGATTCGTCGTTGTCGAAATCCATCATCGATTGCAGTCTGTCGAGCGGCGCGACCACTTCCGGGCTTCGCGAATCGCCTACGCCGATGACCTGCGGCGCGGAGAAGATGCCGCCCGATGCGTACCAGTCGATGCGGAACGTGAACGGGTCGGGAATCTTGCCTAGCACGGGAATCTCGATGATGTCGAAGATAATGTGCGGCAGGTCGATATGCGGCAGCTGAATACTGAAGTTGAAGAGCCCTTTAATAGTGTCGATGATGTTGCCGACGAAGTCCTTAGCGGCCTGTATGGGCTTCTGAATCGCATCGCGCACCGAGTTGAAGACGTTTCGCACGGTGTCGATAACGTTCTTTATCGTGTTGATTATGTTCTTAATCGTGTTAATAGCGCCTTTGATGATGTTGACGATGCCATTCCAAATGTTCGATACGACCGTCTTAATGCCGTTGAAAACGGTGGTAAAGAAAGTCGCGATAGGCGGCACGACCGTATCGATGAAGCCCTTGATGCCCTCGATAGCGCCCGTTATAGCGTCCTTAATCCACGGCAGCGCCTGCGCCAACGCGCCAGATATGGCGTCGATTACAGGCAGCACTACATCGAGAATGCCCTGAATGACCGGCACAAGTATGTTAGTGATTATCCACACTATTGCGTTTATGATTTTGCTTAGAATCGGCCACAGGAAAGCGAGCGCGCTAGAGATGAACTGAATCACGGTGCCCACTATATCAATAATCGGCGGCGCGATTGCCGCGATAACGTTGAAGATAGCGCCGATAATCTGCGATATCGCGTTGAATATCTGCTCGAATACTGGCTGAAGCTCTTTGATTTTCTCCATGAACGCGTCAACTGCTGGCTTGATTGCCGTCCACATGTTGCTCCACGCGTCTTGAATGAGCTGCAGTCCGCCTTGAAACGCTTGACCGACGCCAGAATTCATCAGGTCGCTAACGAACGTCGAGAACGTCTGCAGCGCGGGTATGACGAGCGAATCGAGCACGTACGAAAGCCCTTCAGCCAGCGGCGCGAAAACGTCAGCGGCTGCGAGCTGTATGTTCTGAAACGCCAAGTCGAGGCGTTCCTGATTCGTCAGCGTGTCCTTGTAGACTTGATCGAGTGCGCCGTTCGAGCCCTGCGTGATCGCGTTGTACATGTCCTCGAAGTTGAGCTGTCCCTTGCTCGCCGCGTCGTACATCGCGACGCCTGCGCGTGAGCCGAACAGCTCCACGGCGTCCGCACTCGTGACGGTGCCGTTCTTCACGCCGTTGACGAACTCGTTGAAGCCGTCTTTGGCGCTCTTGCCCTCTTTCGCCCACGCAGCGACGCCACGCTTCATGCCAGAAAGCACCTGCTGCGCTGGAACGCCAGCTTTCTCGAAGTTCGCGAGCATCGCGATTGCCTCGTCAGTCGAGAAGCCCATCTGCTTGAAGCTTGCGGCGTTCTCGTTGACCGATTGCGCGAGCTTGCCGACGTCGATGCCCGCCTGCTGGCCTGCCACGGTGAGCTTGTCTAGCGTTGCGCCGAATTCGGACGCGGGAATGCCGGCGTTGTTCATCATGCGCGAGACGTCCTGTACGGCCTTTGTCGCGTCCTGCCCTGTCACCTTGGCGTACTTCATGGTGGACTCGGACGCCTTTTCGAGCTCGCCGCCTGTAAGGCCGAATCTCGTGTTGAGCTCGCCCACAGCAGAGCCGATATCGCCGAAGTCGCCAACGACGTTGCGCGCGACGTTCTTGTATACGTCGGTCAGCTCTTTAGCCTGCGTGCCCGTCGCGCCCGTGGCCTTGATGACGTTGTTCGCGCCTTTCTCCACGTTCGCAAAAGCGTCCATGCCAGCCTTGCCGACAGCGACAATCGAGCCAACGACGGCAGCGGGAACGATGAACTTCTTCAGCCCGGCGGCAAGCCCGCCAGCAGCAGCCGTGCCAGCTGTAGTAGATGCAGACGTTGCAGCACCCGTCAGCTCACCCGCAAGCGCCTTTTCAGCGCCTTTGGCAGACGGTATGACGGTCACAAAAGCTTTCGCGACTTCTACGCCGTTAGATGCCATTTACTTTTTCTTTCTCTTGCTGTTCCACCAGCGCTTGAAGCGCGACACTGGTATCGGGTCTTTTCCGAACTTCTGCGTCTTCGGCTCAAGCCACGGACGCGGATATGGTTTCGGCTTTTTGTTGCTTTTACGCTTCGACTTCGACTTGACGAAGACGTATTGAAACGCCTGTATAGCGTCGTAAATGTCCGCGAGAATCGCGTTCGTCTTCATGCGCTGCGTCCACTCGCTTTGACGGGTGAAGCCGCTCTCCGCGCAAATGGTGGCGCTGTCTAATCCGAGGTTTACGGCGAAGTGGGCAAGGGCGATGATGCCCTCGCCTCCCATGTCGAGGTATTCCTGCAAGGTTCGCCCTGTCGCGGTCATGAGGTCGTAGTCGAATTGGCTGCGGTGCTCGTCGATGACCACGGCAAGGCGCGCTATTCCCCCAAATTCGCCCCCGCCGCCGTGCTTTCGTCGTTCCACGCGGCGAAAATCTCGCCCACCTGCTCTGCCGTGAGCGTATCGGCAATATCCGGCATGTACTCGCGCATCATGTCGTACTCGATGCGCAATGCCGCCGCCGCTTTCTCGTCAACGTCTTTGATCGCGTTAACTTCACTGAAGCGCGCCGTCGTGGCAAGCGGCAGGCAGTGAGCGAGCGGCAGGCGGTAGACCGTCTCGCCCTCGCCCAACTTGAACTCCATGTATTCTTTCGGCTTGATGCTAATTGTACGCATGTCTTCCCTCCGTCATATGAGATTAAGAACCGCTGCTCGTCTTGGTGGTCTTGCCGTCATCGATGAAGATGTGGCACGTCTCGCCCGTGCCATCGTCATAGCAAGACAGCGTGACGGGGATAGCAACGGGGTCGGTTGCGTTGAAAGTGATGGAGTCGAGCGTCGTGATCTGGCCGCGCGGCACAAAGATGATGACGCGCGTATCGCCGTCCTTGAGCATAAAAGCCCACGACTGGACCGGGGACAGGTGCGCGCCGAGCTTGATGTGGAGCTGCTCGCCGTGCGTCGCGGTGGCTGCGGTCTTCTCAACGTATTCCTCGCCGAGCGCCTGTTTCCAGCTCGCCTCGTCGAACTGGATGAGAGACCATGTGAGCGTGTTGTCGAACGTATCGAGCACCTTGCGCACAATGTTGTGGTTCCACTCGCGGATGTCGTTCGTCGAAAGGTCGTTGCCCATCTCTAGGCCGTCTTCGGACACATAGCCCGAATCAGACAGGGCATTAGCAGCCGTCTCCGCTGCGGAAAACGTTGCCGGGACGGTGGACACGACCTCGCCGCTGCGAATCGCGCCCGTGGTGGTCTGCTGGTCAGCGGTGCCGATGAGCACCTTTGCAGCATCTAGAGCCATGATTAGCTCCCTTCTTTGGTTGTCGTGTGTGGTCAGACGTGCTTAACGCGCGTCACGATCTGCGCGGAAAACGTCGCGCGCTCCAGCGTGTAGTGGCTGGGGTCTGGGTTGTCGTATGGCAGCGTCATCACGGACGATTCGTAGACGGCAACGCCGCCCAACTTGCCCACGATGGCGCGGACTTCGCGCGTGAGCGTGTCGGCAAGCTGCATAGCAGCCGCCTTGGTATCGCCGTAGCAATCGAACGCTACCTGGTGGACATCCTGCACATATGCGCGCTCGCTGCCGCCCGTACGCTGGACGATGACGCAATCAGAATCCAGTTCTTCAGGAACCGGCAGCGCATAGACGCGATAGCCCAGCGCACTAAGGTAGTCATACAGCGCGCTTTCGATGTCGATTGTCTTGCAGTTGAACATCACGTATGCACCGCCTTAGTGAGTACCTTGTCTGTGGCTTCGAGCTTGTCGCCTTCAATGCTGGTGGACGAGACATAGCCGCCCACGCGACCGCCGCCATAGCCGACCTTCGCGCCGCGGTAGCCGAAATGCTCGCCAGCTTCAGCTGCGATGCGCTCGCCCACCGCCTTGCACGCGTCGGCCATCTTCTGCGAGCACAGAATCTCGCGCCAGCCGTCGTGGTTCATCTCGAAACGTACTTTCGTGGCCATGTGTCAGCCCTCCCATACGATAAGGTCGCATTGCGTGGAGTCCACCCGTCCAGTGGGCGAAAAGCGCTGATACGGCACGCCGTCAAGCTCGAACGTCAAGACCTTGCCGCCCATGTCGCACCTGATGCGGTCGCCGCGCTTAATGTCGGCTTTCGGCGGCGCGAACATGCGAAAGCGGAACGTCGACTGTTCTTCACGTTTCGCGAAGTCGCGCGTCGAGTCGGTCGGCTGAACGGAGCAGCCCTTGACGGTGTGCTTTCGCGCGTTCTCCCAGTCGCGCACGACCGAACCGCGCTCCACCTTTTCAGGCGCGCGGATGACCGTGACGGACTGTCTACACCATTTATGCAGCATGAGCACCTACCAGAGAGTATTGACGCAGCGCGGGCGCGTATGCCAGCGCCTGCTGCGCGGCCACGGCTGATGCGGTCGCGCTGTAGCTGATGGAGACGTCGCCCGCCGTCTCGCTGGCAACGCCCATCGGGATTGACGCCACGCCGTCAGCGATGCGCACGACGATGTCTAGCAGGTCGGGGCACACGGCCACGTCATAGCCTGCGTGATAGTCCACCTTCACGGCCTGCCAGCCCTTCGCCCACGATTTGAAGCACGTACGGCGAAGAAGCCCGTTGCTGTGCGCCTCGAACTCGCCGTCTGCGAGCACAGCGCCGCCGTCTTCGACCGAATGCACAGCGGTCAGCAGCCGCGCGGGAATTCGAACCAGCCGCCCCTCTGCTGTCAGCTCCGCGCGACACTCGATGTTGGGCGCGACGTGCCAGCCGCACAGATTGCGGATGGCCGCGCTCGCAGCGTCTAGCGCGCTTTCGGTGGCAGTGTCGATGCCGCTGCCAGTCATAGCTGCGTAATCGTCCACGGTCACGAGCGGTGGCAGATTGTCCACCTCATAACCCCATGGCGTGAGCATGTCTAACCTCTTTTACTTGGTTGTGGCTTTCTTGGTCCTGTTCGCGGGCTTTGCGGCCTTGTCGGCTGTCTTGGCCTGTTTGACCTCAACGGCGCCGACGGGCTGCTCGCCCTCTTCGAACTGCCATTTCTTGCCGTGGTATTCATAGATTTTGAGCATTCAGATCACTCCTTAGATGCAGGAGACGGCACGAGCCGCCCCCTGCTGTATGTCCACTGATTAGGAGGTGAAAGTGATCTTGGCGAACGCAGCCGGGACGCGAACCGCGAGCACCATGCGCTCCTCGATGCGAACGGTCACGGCGTTCTTGACGAAGTCATCCTCGTTGGAGTCGGAGACCTCCACGCGCAGACCCTCGCCGCTCTTGGTCACGACAGAGCCGCCCTGCTTGAACGCGCCGACGATGGCCGTGCCAGCCGTGACAGCGGGCGTGACAACGGTGCGCATGCCCCAGATGCCGGGCTGCTCGGTGACGGTGCCGTTGCCGTACGCACCGTAGAAGTAACCGCCGCCGTAATACTGCAAGTTGCTGTCCTTGGCAACGCGAAGCTTGGCGTAGTCGGCGGGGTTGATGACGATAGCGTCAGCCGCATAGCCGATTTCCTCGCGGATGCCCATGGCAACTTCGAGCAGCGTGTCAACGTCGGCGTTGGTCTCCGTATGAATGCCAGACGTGGCAAGCAGCTTCGTGGTCAGGTAGTCCTCAACTGCAAGGCCGTGCATGTAGACGCCACGGGAATTCAGCGCAGACTCCATGAACGGCATGTCGGAAAGCAGCTCGTCGCTCTCCTTGAAATAGGCCGCGATTTTCGCGAGTGCTTCGGTCTTCGGCGTGTAGGGGATGTGGATTTGCGGCTTCTTCGCGCCCTCGGCGGTGACAGCGGGCTCGCCCTCGGCGGTGCCCAGCACGTAGTACGTCAGAGCGTTGCCGCTGATGCTCTCGGCGCTGAAAAGGTCGCGCACGGAAAGCTCGCGCTGCGGGTCAACGATGTTGTTGTCGTAGCTCACGATCTGCGAGACCGTGTGAAGGTCGGTCGCGGCCTTGAAGCCGTAGTCGGTCGCGGTGGACTTGGCAGCGCCGCTCTTGACGCTCTCAACGTCGAGGTGCTTGACGGCGAACTCGCCCAGGGACTTTGCCGGGACTTCGGTGTCGGTGATGGTCATGGTGTCGATTCCTCCAAGAGACTTGAGCATTTCGTCGGCGGCGTCGGCTTCGTCCATGTGGGCGCGCAGCTCCTTGGCTTCGTCCATAACGCCCGCAAGCTTCTCGGCGGCTTCAGCGTCGCCGTTCTCGACCGCGCTCTTCAGCTCGGCGACTTCGCCCATCTTGGCTTCGTACATTTCGGTGATTTTCATTATTTCTTTCCTTTCGTAAGCATTTCGTTTGCTTCGTCCAAAAGCTCGGCGATTTCCTTGGCGCGCTGCTCTTCTGCATTGGCCTGCTTCGGCTCTTCTGCATTGGCTTGCGTCTCGTCTTCCGCTTCGCTTTCATCGGCCAACAGGCCGTCGACGATGGATTGAATGGCGGCGGCGTGCTCCACGATCGCGCGCAGCTCGTCCGCGTCCGCCTTCGAGTTGCGCCGCCCGCTCTTCGCTTCGGGCTGCGCGTCTTTCACGTCAGTGACCTCCGCGTGCTGGTTGGCGGGAATCTGCACGAGCGACACCTCGAAGATGTCGAGTTCGCGCAGCTCGTTGGCGCGGGTGCCGTCCTCCAGCTCGATTTCAGCCCAGTCGGTGCAGTCGAACGCGAAGCTGAACTGGTAGAGCCGCCCTTCCTGCACGAGCTTTCGCACGTACTGCGCTTTGGGATTGTCGGCGTCGAATTCCGCTTCGATGTAAAGGCCGCGCTCGTCTTCCTCGATGTGCAACACTTTGCCTATGTTGTACTCGGGGTCTTCCGTGTTGTGGCCGTACAGCAGCGGCACGGGCTTGCCCACTTCCTCCCAGCGAGCGAGAGACTTTGCAAACGCGCCTTTGGCGATAACGTCACCGTACGCGTCGGGGTCGCGGTCGAACGTTGACGCGTACCCGCTAACAGTGCCGCCGTCTGTGACGGTCGCGGCGTCGCGCGCGTCCTTGAATTTAGGCATCTTGTTTCCTTTCTAGTGGACAATAAAAAAGCGCCCAGGTCGTGAGCGCCTTAAAAGGTCTTTATTTCATCCCAAGCTAGGGAATGGTTATCTCCACTTGGCATTGGCAGTTGGCAACGTCGGCAACGTCGAGTGCATCCGCGTCCCCAGGCCACATAGCGCCGTTGGAAAATTCATCGTTGTACGGCACAGTCTCGCCGTCCATGGCGGCATGCTCTGGTCGCGGGTTACCCGACGTGACCACCCACGTTTTAGTAGCGCCCGAACCGCTCGCGCACTGGCTGATGGCTTCGGTCGCTGCGAACCCGGCCACGGCGCACGCGAAAGCAGCGCCCGCGCTGTCGGAACGCGAATCTTCTGCCATATCGAACACGCCCGCATAGGTGGCGCGCTCGGCGTCTTCATCGCCTTCCCACTCGTCCACTTCCTTCAGCTGCTTCAGCGTGGTCGCATTGACCATGCGCGCGCGGCTCTCGGTCATGGCGCGCACGTAGTTCTGCGTACGCGCTTCGCTGTAGGTGGACGAATCGACCAACAACGCCGATAGCGTCCGTTTAGCCTGCGTCGTGCATTGGCGCAGCGCAATCGGGTATAGCGTGTTGGTGAGCTCGGCGTTCCAGCGGTCGGCGTTCCACCATTCGGGGTTCTTCGCCTTAGCGCCCAACTTCGGCAAAAGCACGTCGCGCTGATGCTTGAAAAACTCTTTAAAAGCAACGGCCATCTCAACGTCATCGTCAGACATCGGCGCGGCCTTGTAGCGCTTCGGCTCTGGCGCATCCTTCGTTGCCGTGATCGCGGCGAACTCTCCCGCATCTGGCAGCGTCGGCTGCGGCGCGCTGTCCACAGCTCCAGCCAGCACGTTCAACGGCGTTATGAGCTCGTCTCCACCTTCGACCGCTGGCAGGTCGAGCTTCGCGCGCGCTTCGTTGCGCGTCAGAATCGGCGCGCCCGTAGCACTCTGCAGCGCGGCCAGCTTTTCCTCGAAGGTGCCCTCGGTCTTGATGGTGATGTCATAGGCGATGTAATTGTCTTCTGGCTCGCCCACCATGGGCAGCAAGAACTGGTTGAGCCTGTCTGTCACCTGCATCAAGCTCGGCGCTAAAGCGTCGTTGTACAGAGCGCGTGCGTTGTCCTTCGCGCTAGCGTACGTCTGCCCGGTGCCAGGCCATAGCAAGGCGGGGTTGAAGTGGTACACGCCCGCAACGTCCTCGCGGCCTAGCGTCTTGGCGTCAGCCCATTGCGCATCGCGCGAGTTGAACTGTACCTGCTTTATTTCCATCCCGTCTTCGAGGATGGGGGTGCCGCCGCCGTCTGCCGCGCCATCGCCCGCCCACGAGTTGCGCCATGTTTCGCGGAACCGCTCGAACGCTTCATCCGTCCACGATTCGACGTCTTTAGGCCGCGTGATGTAGGCGTTGAACCGCCCGCCGCGCTGCCACATCTGGCGGCGGAACGTGTTGCTCTCCACCTGCTCGTGCAGCACGTCTTTCAATGCTTCGACGGGCGATGCCGCCTTGGTCGGGTCTGTCGGGTCATAGCCGTGAAACAGTATGAACCGCTCCCATGGCACCTCCACGCTTAACCCGTTGTGCGTCACGATCACCGAATCAGGCGCGAACGGCCAGTTGCCGTTGTAGCCGTTAACCCACGTCGCGGGAATCTGCCTAATCTGCCAACCGCTCGGCGCGTCCTTGTCGGGCAGCACGAGCGTCAGGCAGTAGCCGTACAGCAGCATGTCCGAATAGATGGCGCGTTTTAGCTCAAACGGAGTCGTTTCCGCATTCGGGCGCTGCAGCAGCAATGCAGCGGGAGAGTCGAGCACGCGCGGCCTGTCATCGTCGGCTGCGCGCCTGTGGACTTTCAGCGGCACCTGCGCGGCGTTGTCCGCGAGAAACGACACAGCGGCGCGAAGGTTCGGCTGCGTGCGGTACAGTGCGGCCGTGTCGAGGTTCGCAACCTGCACGTTGAAGGATGGTTGCCAGCCGTACCAGCGCTGCTGGTAGCGTCTGCGCAACCCGTCGAGCAATGCCAATGTGATAACCTCCTAGACAGTGAGCACGCCACGCTCGGCGTATACAGACTTAAACGTTTTTCGTTCGGTCTTCCCCACCGTTGCCAATCCAAATGCCATAGTCAGCGCGACTAGCGGAGAGATGTCGCTGTCGCTGCTCTTCCTGTCCCACGTCCACGCGCTATCGCCCAGCGCGCGCGTCTGCGCTACCTCGGCGGCGACGTCTAACGCGGGCTGCGGTATGTGCCATAGGCGCTTAGCATCATCGTCTGTAGTGATCGCGTCATAGAAACGCCCCGTCCACGCGGACACGTCGCGTCCCTCGCACAAGACGAGCTCTAGCCCGTCTATGGCTTCGAGCTGGTCGATGTACGACGAGACGGGCGCGCCGCGTCCCTGCACTGCGAGCTTCAGCGGCTTCGGCGCTTTCTGAAGCATCTGAAACGCCCACTCGATGCCGACGCGGTAGGCTTCGACCTCGCCATGCCACGAGCTGCCTTTAGCGCCCACGAACGCCAGCGCGGTCTTGCTCCTGTCGGCTGATACGTCCATGCCCCAGAACAGCTCCGCGCCGTCATCCTCGGCGCTGTCCTCGTCCACTCCTGCAGCCCACGTGTCATCGGGAAACGGTGACGCCGCTATTGATTCGACCCACTGGCACAGCGTCTCGGTGCGAAACACGCTCTCGGGGTCTGTCTTCATATCTGACTTGATGGCCTTTTCCGTCATGAAGCCGTATCCTAGCGACGGGTTGGCCTGCGCTATGCCGTCCCAGTCGTCCAGCGCGCAATCAGGCGGCGCTGACCACTCGAAGATGGCCAGCGAGGTTTCGTCTTCCGCATCGTCTGGCATGGACGAAAGCACGGCGGCTGCTATGCCGTCGGGGTCGCCGCAATCCATGTGCGCGGTCATGCGCAGATGACGCAGCACGACGCTCTGCGCGTCTCCCGCGTTGGAAAACGCCCACAGCATCGCATTAGGCCGTGCGTTGCGCGTCTTTGAAACAGCGCCCCAGCCGTCCCAATTGCGCTGCTCGCGCAGCTCGTCCATTATCACGAGGTCGGAACGCTTGCCGCGCGCGCCCTGTCGCGTAGCAGCCACGACCTTGTATTTCGAATTGTTCGTAAGCTCAAAGCTTTTACCGCCATTCACCCTGCGCACACGCTCAATCATCGCGGCCATGTCTGGCGTGTCCTGCGCGCGCTCGATGGCCGCGTCCCACACTTCCTCGGCTGTGTCGAGGTTCTGCGCCGTGCCTAACACGAGGTTCACACCCAGCACGTACATGAAGAACAGGCTCACCAGCTCGGCAAACAAGCTCTTGCCGTTTTGCCGCGCGATGAGCACGAGCACCGTGCGGAAACGGAACGACCAGCCAGTATCGAAGCTGCCCTCGATTTCCATTGCGTGAACGGCAAGCCATTTTTCCCATGGCAGCAAATTAATGCCTACGACCTCGGTGCACCAATCAACGAACGCGAAGCCTAGCGACGTGCTAGGCGAAAGCTCGCGCAGCGGCCTCGTCCACACGCGCGGCTCGGTCTTGCCCTTACACATCGACGCTCTTCCTCATCGTCTTGGCGAAGTTGTCGAACTTCACGAGCTGCGGTTCGCGGCTCGGCTGCATCTTCGCGTGCTCGCGGTACTCTTTCAGCGCAGCAACGAACGATTTTAAAAGCGCTTCATATGCGTCAAACGCGGGATTGCGCCGTATGCCCATCTGCCCGCCGCCGTTGTCGTACGGTATGACAATGTCGGCATTCTCCAATGCTCGGCGCGACTCTTCGAGCTTGCAGCGCATGAATTCAAGGTCGGCCTCTAGGCTGTCTGCGATTCTCGCGTCCATGGCGTCCACCCTTCGAATTCGTTGTTGTTGCTCGGTATCTCGTCGTAAAACGATTTCCAAAAATTGCAAAGCCCGGTGTCCACTGTCACAGTCACGTTCTCGCATCTCGGGTTGACGTTGAGGTTCGCGCTGGTCTCTATGCATACGTCATAGCGGTCACCGTAGATACATGCCACCTTCGCGTGGTTCTTGAATCGCACGAGACGGCCATGACCAGCCCGTGCCACATCTGCTAGCTGCTCGAAGCCAGCGTGACGCGATTCTTTGAACACCTCGCCCGTGTACAAGTCGAGCCGATCTATCAGCTTCTTATCGCACATCTCGCGCAGCACCTCTGCGTCGAGCTTTCCGACGCACCAAGTAGCGACCAGCGCGTAATAGACATGCTGCGCTCGCAGCACGTGCGTGATTATGCTCGTGCCGTCCACCTCTCCGTTTGTGGCGATGTGGTAGGCGTGGCCGTCTTCGAGGTGCCACGGCAGCGCATCGGACAGCGCCGCGTCAGATAGTAACCTCATTTTTTTTACGGTCGGCATCAAATCGAGCACCTTGACGCTTCTCGCGCTCGCGTCTTTCGCTTCGGATTCGCTCGCCGACAATTCGAATTCGAAGTCATCGCCGAAATTGAAGCCTAGATTAGCCGTCATACAAGCCTTTCACCTGCTGTTTTATAATATCTCGCGCTTTTTTGCCGAAAACAGGCCACCTACCTGCTCATTTAGCGGGGAGGGAGGAAGACTGCAGGCGCCGCTTAGCCGCAAATCAGATCGTTTAAGATTTTTACGCCCCTACCCCAAACGCAACCATTTGCGTTGTAAGACGTTTTCGCTTTCTTTTCGTGTGTCGAATCGATTAATTTATTTTCTCGCCGCTCGCGGCAATTCGTCAGCTCCTAAGGCGCTTTCTGCGCTTGCCAAGCGCCATTACTGCGCCATCTGCGCCGCGCGAACGGTTGCACGAAGCGTGCGAGCTTCGGCAGTTCGCCGGGTCTAGCGCCAGCTCGGGATGATGCTGCACGCTCTTCGCGTGGTCGAGCTCCCAGGCATCAGGGCTGTGCGCGGGCGCTGCGTAGTCTATCGCGCCGCCGCATATCCAGCAATTGTCTAGCCGCCCTAACGCCTGCATACGCATCTGCTGCTGTAGCTTTCGATATGCGCGAGTTCGGCGTGGGTCTGCCATTTCATCCTGATTTCGTCCAAAAAAAAGAAACAGCCCCGCATAAGCGGGGCTATCTCTCTGAGGAAAGGAGCTGAAATACCTTTGTTCCGATAGCTATTGCAATCTAGCATAATTATACATTCTTTGTATCATTTGCGCAACATGTTACATAAACAATTCCCGCCCGCGGTAGTCGCACCAGTCTAGCGCCGTACCTATCCAGCGCGCTACCGTCGCGCGCGAAACGTCCATCAAGTCGGCTGTGTCGCGTTCGGTATGGCCGTCCATGTAATGCAGGTCGAGGGCATCGGCGTACTTCGCGCCTAATCCAGCCCGCACCGATTCGACCGCGATCAGGCCAGCGCCCAGGTACAGCTCGCATTCGTCCACGTGGCGCTGCGCGTCGGCTCGCAGATTGGAGTCGGTAGTCGCGAACATGACGGCGCGTGATGCAGTCGGGTCGGACAGCGGGCGCGTCACCGGCAGCACGTCACCGCAGCCGAACGCGTCCACTCCGTCCAGCAGCACCATGCGCCAGTAGTCGGCGCGCCTGCGCTGTCGCATCATGCCCGCGAAGAACTCGTGCGCGTCTTCGCACGCCTCGAATAGCAGGTATTCGTCAACGTGCATTGCGCCTGTCCTTCAGCCATACAGCCGTGATGTGATAGCGCACGTCATCGGCGGTCATGCCCGTCTCCGCTGCAATCTCGCTAGGCGGCATCGCGTCCACGCAGTGCATGCGCCATATTCGGTCGCCGCGCCGCTTGGACGCTGCGAACTCGCGTTGCTGCATGTCCAGCATGTAATTGTAGTTAGTAGGGTCTAGCATGCAATCTCCTTAATATCGCCCATCGTGCAGCCGTCCCGCTCGGTCACGTGGTATCTGAACTTCCTGCACATCATTTCATCGTCTTGCTTGCTCTGCCTGTAGAATCGGCACAGCTCGCACGGAATCGTGGGCTTGCGCTTTCGTGCTATCGTCATGGCATCAACCCCATCACCGCATCGCACGACCACATGCCCAGACCGCACAGGATGCCCACGAAAGCCGCCATAAGCACAATCACGAGCAACGAGCCGCATACGCTGAAAAAGGCGCTTAGAATCGATTTCATAGCGTCTCACCGCCAACATGCAGCATCGCCGCCATCACATACCCAATCACGCCGCCCACAACCAATGCGGCAACAGTCCTAATCATCCGAATCTCCAATCAGTCCAAGCTCCACCATCCGACGCGCCAATTCAATCGCCTGCGAGTCTGTGACGGGCGCATTGCCCCATCCCCAGCGCCACAGGTCGATGCACAGGCTTTCGAGCTTTTCCATGCGCTCGATGTAGGTCAGCTCCGCTTGCAGCCTGTCCCGCAGGCTCTCGATGGTGTCGGCGGCTTCGCGCATGGCTTGCACGTACTCGCCCATTCCGCGCTCGGTCTCGTCAAGATGGTCTGCAAGACTGCGCAGCTCCTTGATTTGCTCGCTCAATATGCTCATTCCGCATCACCGCCCATCAGCTCGCGTATCTCGTCGGCGTACCTCTGCTCCATATCGAGTGACCATTTGCCGTTGCGCACATCACCAGCGAATTCGGCTAGCACGTCCTCCACCGTTCGCGGCTTGACGTGGCGAAAACTTGTCGGCGAGTAACCGTAATAACTGTCATCGCCTTGCCAGCTATCTGCACTGACAGCAAGGACAACTCGTCTCTTGACGCCATCGGTCATCGTATCGCCCACGCGAATCGGCACCCCGTCAGCATCGACTGGCAGACGCATCCATTCGCGCTCAATCTCTGCTTCAATCTCGTTTGAATGCGCTCGGTCGAGTGCCGCATAGTACATCGCCAGCGCCTTGTCGTCCCATCTTTCGATGGCCTCCCGCTCGGTGATTGCGGCTTGGCGGTCGAGCCAGCGGATAATCTTGTGCGTGTCGATAAACCTCTCGCCGAATGTGAACTTCTCCATTTCGTCGGCTGCTCGGCGTATGTCCTCTTCCAGCTTCTCGCGGGTGTCTTGGTCTGTCATTGTCAACCTCCTAGAGTTAGCTGTTTTTGATCTACGTAGCCGGCAAGCACAGCATCGCTCCATTGATTAGCCATCGCTTTTGCAATGCCAGGAAATGTCTTGCTTCGGCGCTGTCCACGGGTGGCGTGATCGCCGGCACCGCCCTCGTGAAATGTCGAGTACCGCTTTCCGTCACCCAACGTCACGTAATCGTCGGACTCCACGTTGCACGTCGGTATGAGCTTCGGTAGATTCTTGAGCCATAAGCACGTCTTCTTGTGATACGGGTCACCGAACATCCACGGGTGAATGATCTGATCTGGCTCGCGGTAGATTCGCGACATGATGCCAACGGGGTTCTCTATCGCGACATGCGGCACGTGATCTAGCGCCGTAAATGCTAAGAAAAACCCGATGCCCATCTGCTGCTTACCATTGCGCGTTTTCTCGCTGAACCACCGCGCGCCCGAAACCGCCAAGTGAGTACATGGCGGGAACGCGAGTACCATATCCCAGCTCATCTTGACCACCTCAAGCGCGTCGGCCTGTATATGCCATTCGGGATGGTTGCCGGAAGTAGGCAGCAGGTCGCACGAGTATGCTTCATGCCCCCCCCTCCGCAGCATGGAGGTGACTGCTTGCGATTCCTCACACGCAACAAGCACCCTCATGCCATCACCTCCGAATACATCGGCACGATTCCGCGCCTTTTCATGTGCTGCTGTACAGCGCTCAACGACACGCCGTAGCGCTTAGCTATTGCCCGCATGTTCGCGCCAGGTGTCCGCGTCGTTTCTCACGCGCGCATCGCTCGTGTGCACTGCCGGCACGGTGCGCTCCCATGGTTGCGGCGCTGTGTTGTCGATAAAATCGCTGTGCGCATCGCCAAGTACAAGCCTGTCGTTGCCTAAGTCGCGCGTAATCATCGGCGCTCACCGTCCTCGCCCTGGCCGCGACGCGCGCGGATGTCCACTAGCAGCCACAGCCCGAAAGCGACAGCTGCGAAGCTGCAGCAGACAAGCGCGAATGCGGAGACGGCTGCGATTATGGCCGTCATTGGTCTGTCCTTTCGTCCATGTCGAACCAGTGGAACGGCGCGCCGGATGCTTCTTCGAGCGTGCGTGGCTGTTCAAGTTCGTCCGTATCGCCCTCGTTGATGATGTATCGCTCTCCGTTGCGCTTGCCCCAAATTCTGAAATACGTCTTGCCTATTTCGATTGCCATAACCTCGAGCATGTCACCGCGCAGCGTTGGCATTGAATCGCCTGGCATAATCGGCGTTCCGTCTGTGAATGTCGGCCAGTTGCTGATTGTCGTAGTCATTTTCAGGTTCCTTTCTAATCTGTAAATTTGATTTGCTCTGCATAAGAGATTTCTGTAATACCTTTGTGGTGCTTAAATTCAATTGACCATCTATGGCCAGATTCGCACCAAAACGACACAGATGCATAAGCGTCTGGATCTGCGATATCCCTTGGTATAAATTCGACATTGTCTATATGTGTATATTCGTTACCGCAAAACGGGCATTCAAGCTGATTTGTATGGAAGTTAGTAGTCTCTATGCCGAAATAAGTCTTGTATTCAGATACGGCAGAAAACGTCCTAGTATTGATTTGCCGTTTGTGATGTTCTTCCCGCACCTGCTTCATTAAATCCTTACACATTACACTTATCTCCTTATTTATATATTTTTTATTTCTTTAGGTATATTTCGCTTGTTTCGCGTTGATTTCGGCTCGTTTTCACACATGCAAATGTTGTGAATAAAGAAAAAAGTGTAAGAGTGTAAGGATTTGCTATTTTGACTATGTTTACCTGCATGTTAAATCCTTACACTTTCCATTACACATTACACTTTGAGCTTGCAACACATCGAAATACACCTATTTGAGCCTTACACTTTCCTTACACTTTCCTTACACTTTCTCGAACACTCGCGTGCTCTTGCCGCCGTGCCATTTGACGTTCGCGTCAAGCTTCAACCGTGCCTTGATTCTCCGTGTGAACTTCGTTCGTCCCACCGCATGAAGCCCGCTCCTGTCGCACCAGATGCGGTAGTCTTGATAAGCATCTGAAACTGGCTTATTGTCGAACCAGTCTGTATCCCTCGATTCGTCTTCCATCCATGCAAGCGTCGTGTCATTGTCAGATAGAATCTCGTTCACGCGCCGCGTGCTCGCGCACGTCGGCGTGAATCCGTTGTTGTCTATAACGCGAGACAAACCCAGCACCCCAAGCCAGCACATGCGCTCACACGCTTCTTCAGTTGCAACCTTTTTCGATATGCGCGGGTCGTAGTCAGGATCAGTCTTCGAAAACTTCGCGTTAAACTCAACGGGAAACAGCCTGCGCATCATGCCGTCTGTATAATCGTCAAGACTTGGAAACTCATTGCAGCTAAAGACCATTGTCGCGTAAGGGTTGAAGTCAAATCCCTCGATGTTCTTCACATCGGCATGCTGCCTGTTGCCGTCGACCATCTTCTTGAATACGGTGAGCTTGTCCCCGTCTTTGAACTTATTCGAAATGTCATCGCCCAAGTTCGCGAGCTTTCCTGCAACGAGCCCGGTCAGAAACTGCTGGCCTAACGCGCCCAAATCTAGCGAGCTGATGTTGTCATATCCCAGCAGTGCCTGAATCATTCGAATATAGGTTGACTTACCATTGCTACCAGTGCCTAGCAGTATCGCGCTCTGCGTGAACTCGGCGCTCCTGTACATACAGACGCCCATGACCTCAATTAACGAGTAATAGGTCGATTCATCGCCGCATGCCATCTTCATGAGCACGGTGTCAACGTCTTTGCATTCCACCATACCGCGCCAATTGTGCGGGATTACGTTCGGGATTATGTCGCTCGTCTCCCAGTCGCGAAGCTCCATCGTCTCGATATCAAGCACGCCATTCTCGAACGCTATCAGGTTCGGCGGCGATTGCCGTTTGTGCTCACCCATCACGGTGAGGTAGTGGATGACTTCTTTTTGATTGCTGTTAGTTGCGTTGCCATCGAGGTTGATGATCTCACGGCATACTGCATTCCATCCGATTGTGTAGCGCCCGTTGCCGTAGATTGCCGGCATGCCGTCGATAAAGCACATGCTGTGCTCTTTCATCAGCTTCTGCGCTATGCCTGCATGATCGAACTTGCGCGTTTTTGCTTTGGCTGCACTCCGCTTCGCTTCGTCGCTCATGCCGACTGGCTTTGTGCAGACAGACTTGATAATTTTGCCTAGCTCGTCATCAGGCAATGGCGGCGAGCATTTGAC
>JAFUCE010000030.1 GCA_017459805.1 Eggerthellaceae bacterium | reverse complement strand
CAGGAGAGGGGCCCATAGAGGTAGATGGGGCACTCCTTGACTGCCTTGATGAAGCCATAACTATGGCCGAGCTTACGCAGGGCTACTTTAACCCAACAATCGGTGCGGTATCGGATGTCTACGAAGGGCGCTTTGAACAGAGTGGGGAGGTGCAACAGGGCCCTTCCGCAGAAGCCCTCGAAGCGGCACGTAAGACCATTGTGCCCTATGCGCAGCTTCGTGACTATATCGTGCTCGATCAGGACGCGCATACGGTTGATTTGCGCCCCTATGAAGGGGGGCAATATCGCCTGTCCTTAAGTGCTATTGGCAAGGGCTATGCCTTAGCTCACCTGGGTTTTTCGCGCGATTCGTCCTACTTAATAAATGCTGGTACTTCTAGCATGCGCGGGCATCTGGGCGAAGAAGAGGCACATGAACGTGAACCTATTAGCTGGAATATTGCCACCCACGTGCCCGATGGCACGGATATCCTATTTGCGTTTAAGCTGGGTGAAGCTTCGGTTTCCGTTTCGGGTGACGATGAAAACTACTATCTGCTCGAAGACGGTACGCGCGTGCATCATATTTTGAACCCCTTTACTGGCACGAGTGAAAACTACTGGCGCAATGTGGTGCTGGTGGGTGAGGATGCGGGAGTGCTTGACGCGCTTTCGACAGCGCTTTTCAATATTGAAGATGAACAGCTTGTAAAAGAAATAATTAGAGACGTAGAACAAAGCTATGGTATGACTATTGATTACTGCTTTGTGAGGGAAGAAGACGCGGGGACCTTTCAGTTACGGGGAAGCCAAAGTTTTTTGGAACGTATTTTGCCCGATTACAATAAAGGCGAGCTTAATCCGCGTATGTTTATTATGGATGAAGAAGGGAACGAGGCATGGCAGTCCATGTGATAAATGAATCGAATCGCTGTTTGCAGTGCAAAAAGCCACTGTGTGTGGAAGGCTGCCCAGTGCACACGCCCATCCCCGAAATAATCGAGCTCTTTAAAGACCACAATCTGATGGAGGCGGGTGCGCGGCTGTTTGAAAACAACCCCTTATCGCTTGTGTGTTCCATAGTGTGTGACCATGAAGCCCAGTGCTCGGGACATTGCATTCTTGCAAAAAAAGGCGCACCCATTTCCTTCTTTAGTATCGAGCGTTTTATCTCCGATGCTTACCTGGACCGTATGCGCCCACAGGTGGTGCAGCGCAAGGGCAAAAAAGCGGCCGTAATCGGGGCAGGGCCATCAGGCATGACGGTAGCGCTCGTGTTGGCACAGGCGGGCTACGACATTACCGTGTTCGACGACAACAGCCACGTGGGCGGCATGCTTTACTACGGCATTCCCGAATTCCGCCTTTCAAAAAGCGTGCTGGCGCGTTATCGCAAGGTCATGGATGCCTTTGGCATTCAGTTCCGCCCAAATACCAGTTTGGGTGAGGCGCTCGACATTGAAGATTTGTTCCGCGATGGATACGAGGCTATTTTTGTGGGAACCGGTGTGTGGCGTCCCAAAAACTTAGGGATTGAGGGCGAAAGTCTTGCCAATGTACACTTTGGCATTTCCTATTTGGCTAACCCCGGGGCCTATAGCTTGGGCGAAAAAGTTGCCATTATCGGCATGGGTAATGTGGCAATGGACGTAGCGCGCACGGCTTTGCGCCATGGTGCTCTGGAAGTTACGCTTTATGCGCGGTCAAAGCGCATCGCGGCCAGCGAAAATGAAGTGGCTTACGCCAAGTTGGATGGGGCAGAGTTCGTGCATGGCATGGCTATCGAGCGCGTCCTGCCTGAAGGCCCTGTGTTTAAGGTCGCTATTTTTGACGAAGATGACAAGGTGGTGGGCTACGAAGAAGATCCTGTCTGTGTCCAAGCGGATTCAACTATCCTGGCGGTAAGCCAGGGGCCCAAGAATAAGCTCATTAATTCGTCGCGCTGTTTGGAAGGTGACGAACGGGGGCTTTTGGTAACCGATGAAAACTGCATGACTACCTGCGCAGGTGTCTTTGCGGCGGGGGATGTGGTGCATGGTTCGAATACGGTTGTAGCTGCAGTGGATGAAGCAAAACGTGCCGCTGCTGCCATGATTGCATTCATGGAACGCTAGGGTGCTTTATTTCGATACGCGCCCGACTCGTTACGGGTGATTTCTTTTTATTAACGAGCGCCGGACTTCTTTCTGCTTGCTTCTTTCTGCTTGACAAGCATGCGTCTTATTACTAAACTAACATATGAGCATGTGTTCAGATGTTAGGAGAATTATGAGTAAACGTGAATCAGGACAGATTACTGATTACGGCGACCTTCTCGTACCCGATGAAGAAATGCTCTATGACCTGGCCGACCTTTTCAAGGTTTTTGCCGATACCACACGAATCAAGATTCTCTATTCGCTCATGGAGCAAGAATTGCCCGTTACTGCCATTTCTGAGGCGGTGGGGGTTTCCCAAAGTGCGGTGTCGCACCAACTGCGCAGCCTCAAACAGGCGCATTTGGTGAAGTTCCGCAAAGAAGGCAAGCAGATTATTTACTCGCTTTCCGACGACCACGTGTACACCATGATCAGCCAAGGTCTTACCCATATTTGTGAATAGCGCAGTGTTTTAAGCTGCGGCAATGTGTGAAAAGGAGTTCAAAAGATGCGCAAAGTGATGAAACTTGAAGGGGAAATTTGTGCGAACTGTGCGGCAAAGGTACAAGCTGCCATCGAAAAGCTTCCAGGTGTGAATGATGTGAGCGTGAACGCCATGACCTACAAGTTTACGCTCGATGCCGAAGAAGAACGCTACAACGGCATCCTTGAGCAGTCCATCAAAATCTTTGCCGATATAGAACCCGACTGCGACGTCATTGCGTAGGTGCATCGGGGCTTGGTATTGCGTTTTGCGATGTCGTAAGTTCATGCTTCGCAATTTTTGCTGTTGTAAAAAAATTGCACTTTAGAAGTTGACGAGCGTCAAGCGAGAGCGCCTGAGTGCAAATCAAGCCCTCTGGCTTGTTTGCACGAACAGCGGAAGCGGTCGCAAAATACCATACCGAGCCCCTCTAAATACCGACCCCAATGTATTTATTGTTATGACCTTAACAAAACGACAGAAAAGTAAACGAAATCGCATCCTTATTGCCTTAGCGATTTTCGTCGTATTTGAAGTCCTTGAGGTAGCGGGCGTTTTCGACCGCCTACCAGGGGGCCTCTGGGTCGAATTCGTCGCCTTTTTGATTCCCTATCTTATTGCGGGCTACGATGTGCTTGCCAAGGCCTGGCACGGCATTACCCACAAGCAGCCCTTTGACGAAAACCTCCTTATGAGCATTGCAACCATCGGCGCCTTTGCCTTGGTTTTGTTCCCTGATGCAGAACCGCATATGGCCGAAGGTGCGGCTGTCATGCTGTTTTACCAGGTGGGTGAGCTGTTTGAAAGTTATGCGGTCGGCAAGACGCGCAAATCCATTGCCGACATGATGGATATCGCACCCGAGTTTGCCAATGTTTCGCAGGATGGCAAGCTTGTACAAGTCGATCCTTCCAGTGTCGAACTAGGCACGGAAATTGTGGTAAAGCCAGGCGAGCGGGTGCCGCTTGACGGTGTAGTTGTAGCGGGAACGAGCCAGCTGGACACATCAGCCCTGACGGGCGAGGCGGTACCACGCGTGGTCGAACACGGTGCGCACGTTGCCAGTGGTTGCGTGAATATGACGGGCGTACTCACCTTGCGCACTACTAAGCTTTTTGGCGAATCAACGGTGCAGCGCATCTTGGAACTCGTGGAAAATGCGAGCGAAAAGAAGGCGCGCACCGAAAATTTCATCACGCGATTTGCGCGCTACTATACACCCATCGTGGTGGGCCTTGCCCTCCTTATTGCGCTGGCAAGCCCCTTGCTGCTGGGGCAAAGTTGGTCGAGCAGCGTACAGGCGGCTTTGGTATTTCTGGTAGTCAGCTGCCCCTGCGCGCTCGTTATTAGCGTACCGCTTTCCTTCTTTGGTGGCATTGGTGCGGCAAGTCGTAAGGGCATTTTGGTAAAAGGCTCAAGCTATCTTGAAGCTTTGGCGCAGGTTGATACGGTGGCCTTCGACAAAACGGGAACCCTTACCAGTGGCACCTTCAACGTGGTGGCGGTTCATCCTGAAACTAACGTAGACCCCGACCTGCTGCTCTCTTACGCTGCGCATGCCGAAAGCTATTCCGACCATCCCATTGCGCTTTCGGTGCGTGCTGCCTATACCGGCGAAATTGATACGAGCCAAATAGCTTCTGTTCAAGAACTGAGTGGGGCAGGTGTTAAGGCGGTCGTTGAAGGTCACACGGTACTTGTGGGCAACGATAAACTCATGCAGGAAGCAGCCCTTTCGGCGCATGAGTGCCATTTGGTGGGAACGGTGCTGCATGTGGCTTTGGACGGGAACTACATAGGTCACATTGTTATTGCCGATGTGCTTAAAGATGACGCTGTCGAAACCATTGCATCGCTGCGTGAAGTGGGCGTACGACGCATTGTTATGCTTACGGGTGACCGCGAAGAAGTAGCGGCTGCGGTAGCGGATGACTTGCACATAGATGAATACCATGCGCAGTGTTTGCCAGCTGATAAAGTTGCCCAGGTTGAAGCTTTGCTTGCCCAGGAAGGGGAACGCAGCAAGGTGGCCTTTGTGGGCGATGGCATCAATGATGCCCCGGTTCTTATGCGCGCTGACGTGGGCATTGCCATGGGTGCCCTAGGGTCTGACGCGGCCATCGAAGCGGCTGACGTTGTCCTTATGGACGACAAGCCGGCCAATATTGCACGTGCCATGAAAATTGCGCGCAAAACCCTGCGTATCGTATGGCAAAACATTGTCTTTGCCATTGGCGTGAAGGTTGTCATCATGATTTTGGCCCTGCCCTTCATTGGCATTGCGACCATGTGGCTTGCGGTTTTTGGCGATGTGGGGGTAGCCTGCCTAGCCATCCTTAACGCCATGCGCACCCTGCGTGCGTAATTCACGCTCAAAGTGGCACCCTAAATGGCGTGCGCTAGTCCAGTGCTCAATTCGAACCGTTTTTAGCCCGAAAAAGAAGACCGTGCTGCACCTTCATACCCTTGCTTGTGCTATGGTGTGTGAGCAACTAATAAAAGGAGAAGTACATGAACATTGTTTGTCTTGATTTAGAGGGCGTGCTCGTTCCTGAAATATGGATTGCTTTTGCTGAAGCAACAGGAATCCCTGAATTGAAGCGCACAACACGTGACGAACCCGACTACGACAAGCTTATGGCGTTCCGCCTCGATATACTGCGTGAACATGGCCTTGGTCTTTCCCAAATTCAGGATGTTATAGCCACCATGGAGCCCCTTCCTGGCGCCAAGGACTTGTTAGACCCCTTACGTTCTGAAGCTCAGGTCATCATTATTTCTGATACCTTCACGCAATTTGCCATGCCGCTTATGAAAAAGCTTGGCTGGCCAACGCTGTTCTGTAACGAATTGCGCGTGGCAGACGATGGCGAAATAACAGGTGTCATTATGCGCTGCTGCAACAGTAAGCTCACCACGGTTAAGGCGCTTCAAGAAGCATGCTTTGAAACCATTGCCGCAGGTGACAGCCACAACGATGTTGCCATGATTCGCGCAAGCAAGGCTGGTTTCCTTTTCCGTACCACCGATGCCCTTAAGGAAGCTAACCCAGACCTTCCAGCCTTGGAAACTTATGACGAACTGCTTGCCGCCATCCGCGCAGTCTTGTAGTCTCGTTCTGCGCTTTTCCATTTCCTTGTGGGGTCAGCACAATAAAATGCGCTACCATAAACTTAATAAAGAAGCGTATTAGGCTTGGCCTGAAGGACGCCTTATGGAACAGCTTGATTTAGACGCCTTGCTACATAAATCCTACGATGTATGCGACGCGCTGATGCGTGCTAATGTCGGAAACGTGCGTACGGAAAAACGCGATCTTAAGGTCATGTTCCGCAATGACCTTGCGCTTTTCGGGGCCTTTCTTACCAATGCTGACAAAAACATATCAGACGACGAACTTGAGTTTATCCGTACAACACTTAACTTTACTGATAACTCTCAGATTATTTCAGACATTCGCGCTAAGCGTGGCAAGGCTGCAAAAGACCCAGAGGGAACGCCTGAATCATTGAAATATGCCACGCTTTCCGATGCGGGTGGCAAGCTTGACCCCGATCCTTTTAAGCGCCAGGCGTCAATGTATTTCTACGACACCTTTAAGGTGTTCGGCCAACACGTGCTTGCTTTTTACGCACCCGAAGTGCCTGAAGCAGAGGTGCAGCGTTTTACCGAATATATGCAGCGCATGGAAGCATCTCTTAACGAATACAGCGTGTGGCGCCCTGTTACGCAAAAGTCCTATCGAATCATCGAACCCGACATTCAGTCGCAATCTATTGAGGCGCGCGAACAAGAACTCGAAGAGCTATTGGCCGAGCTTGCTTCTTTAGTTGGTCTTGAGGGCGTAAAACACCAGGTTAATACCATGGTTAACCTTATTAAGGTTCAACAGATGCGCCAAGACTTGGAACTCAAGGCAGCCGACATTTCCAAACACATGGCCTTTTTAGGTAATCCTGGTACGGGTAAAACCACAGTCGCGCGCCTCCTGGCAAGTATTTATAGATGCTTGGGTGTTCTGCGTAAAGGGCAGCTGGTTGAAGTTGATCGTTCGGGTTTGGTGCGTGGCTACGTTGGGCAAACTGCAACGCGCACGGCCGAAGTAATTGACAAAGCCATGGGCGGTCTTTTGTTTATTGACGAGGCTTACGCCTTAACGGTGAAGAAGGGCGACAACGACTTTGGTCAGGAATCGGTTGATACCCTGCTTAAGGCCATGGAAGATTATCGTGACGACTTTGTGGTAGTGGTTGCTGGCTATACTGAACTCATGGAACAATTCCTGGATTCAAATCCTGGCTTGCGGTCGCGTTTTGCCAACCTTATTTACTTCGACGATTACACAGCTGACGAGCTCATGGAAATACTGCTCCAAAATCTTGAAAAGCGCGAGTATCACTTTACGACGGAGGCGTCGATTGAAGCGCGCGAGATGATTAAGAAACGCGTGGCGAATAAGCCTGAAAACTTTGCGAATGCCCGCGATGTCCGCAATTTCATGGAACGCGCCATTGCCAATCATGCCTTGCGCGTTGCGCCGCTGAAGGATGCTCCTGGCAACAGAGAACTTTTAACTACCATTGAAGTGTGCGACCTTCAAGATTGGGACTAATACCTTAAAGCGCTACTGGTGAACTATGAGAGCACGCGGCTAAGGTAGAGGCCATTGTCACAGAAGCCAAGCCTACGGTAATAGTTGCGTGTGCCCACGGCGCTGATGACATTAATCTTGCTATAGCCTGCTTCCCGTGCTATTTCGCACGCACGTTCAACGAGTGCACGCCCGAGGCCTTGGTGCTGGGCACCCCGCGTGGGGGCATGAAGGCGGGCAGCTGCCCCATAGATATGGACTTCGCGGATCATAGCCTCGTCGGTATGAACGGGCACGTGTTCTGCATGCGCTTCAATCCAGTCCTTGGAGGGAAGCGACAAACGCAGGAATCCAGCTATATGGTTTTCAACGGCGCTGCCATCCGCGGCTGGGAGAACCCATTGCAGGAAAACTTCCTGCGTATTGCTGGTGTTATAGCTGATTTCCTGCATGAGCAGGTCTTTTGCGTCCGCTTCGCTTGTAGCAATTTCGCGCATACGGATTTCTTGGACAGGTGTGGCGCCTTCAGAAACCAGTTCTTTGACGCGCTGTTCTACCATTTGACGCAAGTTGGTCTTTTTGTTGCCTGCCACAATGTCGCCAGACGAAAAGTCACGAATCATGCGTGATATTCGCGTATAGGGCGGTGTGGTAAGCACATCGGTCGCCAGTATGTCGACCAAGATTTGTTCAGGGTAGGGCTGCCATGCGCCCTTGGAATGCCAAGTAACAAGTTCGGTATCGTCTATGAGCACGCAAGGGTAGAGCTTCACTTCGTCGGGCGCAATCGCACAATCTTTTACAAAGCTTTGATAGTCTTTTCTGTCGCCTTCGGGTGTGGCACCAGGGAGGTTTGCCATGAAGTGAGCGTGGCTCTTAAAGCCAAAGGCACGTGCCAATTCGAATGCATCACGCACACGCGTAAGTGGGGTGGGGCGCTGGCAGCTAGCAGCTACCTGTTCGTCGAGGGTTTGCACGCCCATTTGCAATTTGGTGCAGCCCAGTCGGCGCAGGAGCGTAAGGGAATCGGTGTTAATAGCGTCGGGGCGTGTTTCCACTACCAAGCCCACCACGCGATGCGCGGCGCCTTCGTTGATGCTTTGGGCGCCCTGCACTTCGTCAAGGCTTGCTACTTGCTTTTGCGAGAGCGCCTCCCAGGCAGTGCCTGCACCATAGAGGGCTTCCACGGCATCGTTATAGCTTGCCTCTCGTGCGCTTACGCGCGCTTGCCAGGCGCTTGTTTGCATCGCAAGTTTTTCTTCCTTGTTCGATAGGCCAGCCTGAGCGTAGGCTTGCATGCGCAGCGTGACGCCGCTCGCTAATGCGGAAGGCGATGGGGTTTGCTTCTTGGCTACGCATGAAACATCGCTTGTTACCCGTGCGCCTTCGAATACATCACCCACGTCATCGAGGCCAACCTCGGCATCATTCAATGCGCAAAACATCTCGCGCATGAACCACATTTGGTATTCATGCGGATAGTCGGTAAAACTTCCACCAAGCACGATAAGTTCTACTTTGTCGGTAGCATGCCCCATGCGCTCGAGGGCAGCCAGACGGCTTGCAACCTGCAAATAGGGATCGAAGTAGTTGCGTTCTGCACGCTGGCATGCAGGTTCAGCATGTAAGTAGCTCTTAGGCATACGAACATCGTTGGGGCAATAGATGCAGTTGCCTGTGCAAGCGTGTGGTTTAGTAATAACGGTAATGGTGGCCACACCTGATGCCGTGCGACGCGGCTTCATCTGAATGGCGGCCAACAAGGCGCGCTCCTGGGCTTCGCTCAATTCCCAGCTTTCCCATAGCGCTGGGTCGTTCTGCTTTACCTGCAGGTAATAAGGCGCCAGGTGTTTCTTTGCGAAATGTTTTACCGGGTCACGGAAGCGTCTGTTGTGGACCGCGATAATACGGTCGATCTTGCGTGCGCTTAAGGTGCCAGCGTCTTTCAGTTCGGCAATTATGTCAGCCATCAATTGTTGCATAGTAAAAGTATAGCCGCGCCGCTCTTACAGCTTGTTGTCAATTGTTTGTATTCGTGGGTATTCAGGTACAATTTCCATATGGACAGAATTACGGCTGAAATACTCTGCAAGATTACCGACGATTTTTATGCTGCCCAAGCGCAGTCCTTTTCGGCTACCCGCCTGGCCCCCTGGGAAGGGTGGGAACGCGTGCTCGAGGAAGTGGGTTTACATCCTGCAACGGCTGCTTCGCTTGAGCAAGGTTTGTTCCGTAATGCTTCGGTGCCCTTTACGGCGCTTGATGTCGGAGCAGGAAACTTGCGTTTTTTCAAATACTTGCGCGAACAGCTTCCCGCTGAATGGCAGCTGGATCTATACGCGGTTGACAACTGCGAAGCCATGTTGCCCGATGAAGAAGCACTTGCCAATGAAATGCCCTATGTCCGCTTTGAAAAGGTCGACGTGCTTCAACGCCTGATTCATGGGGCCGATTTGGCGGATGCCATAGAGGCACCTGCCTGTAGCCTCGTGACCAGTTTTGGTTTGATGCATCATGTTCCCGGTGCGGCTTTGCGGGCTGATTTGCTTGATGCGCTGCTAAGAATGACGGCTCCTGGTGGCTATGTTGCCGTGAGCTTTTGGCAATTTATGCACAATGCTGACTTGGCCGCTAAGGCGCAGCAAACGCATGTCGAAGCGCTCGCGGCCCTGCAGATAAACCCCGCCGTTTTGGATTCAGGCGACTTCCTTTTATCGTGGCAGGATGAAATACCCGGACCGGGGACTATTCGTTACTGCCATAGCTTTACGTCTGATGAAGTGGGTGCGCTTGCAGCACAGGTCAAAGACCTAGCAAACGTTGTGGCGCACTTTGAAGCCGACGGCCGCACGGGCAATCTCAACCAATATCTTATTTTGCAGAAGTTCTAGTTCCTGGCGTAAAACCCATTTTCGGGCGTCCGCACACGGGGCACAGAGTGTCGTCGTCATGTTCGGGCTTGAAGGGGCGCCCGCACTTTTCGCAGAGCTTTACCGTAAGAGGATAGGTGTTATAAGCAGGGCTATCACTTGTCGTTAGGTCGTCCCAGCCGCCCAAGTTTTCGTGGGGGCAGCTGACATAGCATAAGCCGCATTGGGTGCATTTGCTTGCATTGTGGGCGAGCACCTGGCCTTCGAAGCTTGGCGATTCGCTGTATCCAGGTATACAGAGCTCAAGTGCTTTATGGGGGCACATTTTTGTACAGATTTCGCAAGCGTGGCAGTTGCCATCTTCGACTAAAGTGGGCCAAGTGACTTCGGCAGGCGTTTCTGCGTCCTGCAAGTTTTCCAATACTTCAAGGAGAAGGGCCCGATAGCAAGACATGGTTGGGTTTTGCACGCCTTCGAGTGCTACCTCTGCGCCTTGGGCAACGCTGTTTGCTACACGCTTAGCGGCGAGGCGCTTGTCGATGCCCGATTGGCGTATTTTGTCGGGCTGATCATGCATGAAAACGCTTGCTGCGAAACGTTCTTTGCCCAAAAAATGGCGCAGGGTTTTGATAAGCTCCTTAACTTCTGCAACCATTTCTGCATGGGGGCAGGACTTGCAAGATTCCGCCTT
>JAFUCE010000012.1 GCA_017459805.1 Eggerthellaceae bacterium | reverse complement strand
GTTTGCATAGACTAAAGCAGCACCCTTCTGACCAGGCATTATGAAGTCGCTTTTTGTGGCTCGTTGAGCGTGCTGCTTTAAAATCGCCAGATACTCGAAATAATTGCCACCATCGGCAAGAAGATGGTTTCCCTTCACAACAAGTACTCCATCGACATCTATCAGCCCGAGCAGGAATCGATGGTAGTGGCAATCGTTATTCAGCTTGAAAAAATGCTTGAAGCGCGCCAGAAAAAGCCATAAAAAGTTTCCTGACAATATTTGGCATTTTCGCATTTCAGGAGTATAATTTCTTAAGTTAGGCGGATTCCGTTTGCTTTAGCATGCGTGCGCTCAAAAAACCGGGGCGTCCGAGGCTGCATTACGACGGTATTGCACATAAAAAGCAACGGTACGTAAACGAAACAGAAACGCAGGAGGAACCGTATTGCATTCGCGCCTAAACAGCGGGAGAAATTCCGCGAAAATACGTATATATCCTGGGGATATATGCGTAAACCAAAATGCGAAACACGCAGGCTTTGTCCTCCGTGCTAAGCAGAACGTACATGATAGAGGGGCCAACGTAGAAGCATGTTAAGTAATTCCAAACATTTTTCCGAAAGCGCGAAAGGCGACGCTGCCTTCATTCGTGTTTATGACAGAGCTGACAACGGACCGGCTGCATCTGTCTCGCAAAGCGAAGCGAAGCGTGACAGGGGACTTGTCTTCGTTGTCGCAGTCTGCGAAGAACGATAGCGATTAATGTGCGAAAGGTAAAAGGAGACACCATGAGCACTGAATACGACAAGACAATGACAACCGAACCTAATGGAAGTATCCCCTTTGGTTCACCCGAACGCGAAGGCAAAAAGCGCGGCATGTATGCGCGGGTCTTGAGCGGCGGGAAGTCTGGGTCCGTGGAGGGCCGAGCCACCCGCGCTGGGTCGACATATCGTACTGAAAGTGGCGTTGCCTCTGGCAGCGCTCATGCCGTTTCTAGCCTCAACCGCGCGCGCGTGGCCGCCGCCGCTGCCTCCCATGTCTCCGGGAACGCGCAGGGCGCAACCGCCGCAGCGACGCAGCCAGTCTCCAAGCGCAACGTGCTTGCTGCAATCCTTGCCGCGATGATGGCCTTCGTCCTGGCGTTTGGCATGACGCCCACGCAGACATCGTCAACAGCTTATGCTGACGATCTGAATAATACCGTGCCGAGCGATGAAAACTACCGCGACGAGATACATACATATTTCGGTGATCAAGGAATAAGTGCAAAATATGGCCCCGGTTTTGGTTATTACACAAGCGCGGATACCAATGGTCTAGTGCGGCAGTCAACCAGTACGACATCCGCAACGACTTTTGCCGCAGGGCTTCCGCTGGGAACCATATTTATCGATCAGGACAAGATCGGTGATGGGAAAAAACCGGATGCAGATGGAGACGGAATTGCTGATATAGAATGGATTACGAAGGATCAGTCTATTCTTGCTGGACTCAACTTCAACACTTCTACGGGACTGGTGTCATACAAAACCAATAAAACAGATGCATCATCTGCCAAGGCGCTTTATTCGAACACCATTAATGAATTTAATGGTGATTTGTTTGCCCTTACGTTCAAGGATGCAGCAATTCTTCCGGATGGAACAAGAGCAAACGTAAAGATTACATACTCAAACGCAAAAATCGTAGTTGATCAGAGAATCAATAGCCTGGCTGATAAAAGGTTTGACGGGGAGATTAGACTTGTGCAGGGGTCCAGCTTTTCATACGGTGTAAAGAGCACCATGTCCTTTAATGCTACTCAGGAGACTTTGGTAGATAGTTACATAAAGAGTAATTTTGTTAATCTTGCAACCGATTATAGAAGTTTCAAGAATTCCAATGCTTCGACGCCAGTCGTTGGTAGCAGTTTGGATGCCAGGTACCAGATAGTTGACTCTGTTGGTGTTCCAATCCATGGATCCTTTGTCTTTGCTATCACCGGCATTAATTTGGACAGAGACCCGGGGAGGGAGGCGCAGAACGCTCAAAAGCCGCTTTGGTATGTGAAGGATTTCGCGCCAACTTATAACTTCTTCTCTGAAGCCATGAGCATAAATGATGGTCAGGCTTCTGACTACATCTATGTAAGGTCAAATGATAATGCTCTCCCGGATAATCCGACTCAGACCGGCGATATGGCCTCACACTTCTTCCCTCACGTGGGAATAGATGCCAACAACCATATCAGATTTACTTCCAACGCTTATAAGGGAAATCAAGCAAATGATAACAGTTATTCATCAGGTTTTGTTACTCTGGCAAACGCAGCGGATGGATTCCGCGTTACCGGAATCGGCTATGGCGGTGGTTCGACTTCTATGAGCGCTGATGGCTTTTATACCACAATGAATACAAAGCCTTTTTCCAGCAAGCAGATTTGGTATCGCTATACCTCCAGCACCGGAGATAACGGAAATATTCAAATCACCAGCGAAGGTAACTTCAACGGCAAGCTTGATGACGGCGGGGATGTTCTGGAGCAGGGCACCTATGTTATCGCAGAAGGTAAAACCGTCAAGTACACCATGACCCCAGATTACGGGTATAAAATCAAAACTCTTCAGATTGCTGATGCCAGCGGGAATCTCCAGACCGTCACGATTAACACCGCTGGCGATGGCGTCAACAAAATGAAAAAGGGCGACTCGGCTACTTGGCTGACAGCCGACGGCGAAACCGGCGAGCTCATATACGAACTTGACGGAACCTATACCTTTAAGTTCCCGCACGCAGGTCATGATGAAGCTATCCACGTCGAGTGGGAACCCACCACGGCAGACATCCTGGTCTCCAAGGCCTGGTATGACGACAACGATAAAGACGGTATGCGCAAGGGCGCAGACGGAGATGCTGCGAAATGGCCCAAGGTAAAGCTTCAAAGGTCCTTAAATGGTGGACTTACCTGGTCGGATGTTACGACAAATGCTTATGGCGACACCATTACGGCTTTGGATCTTCCCACTGGCAAGAATCCGAACTACGACCCAACCAATCCGTCATCAAAAGAATATCTTGATGGCGTATACAAGATGGATAACAACACCAGTCCAGGTGCAGTGCCGCATCCATATACCTGGGAATATCTGCCCATGTACCAGTACGACTCCAACGGAAGAACCGCGGGAGAGATTCTGTACCGTATTGTGGAAGGAACTCCCACGCAGCTGGCAGATCCAAGTTATGCCACCAGCAATCCGAAAAATGAGGAAGTACTAGAAGGGTATAGAAAACCCACGTTTTATGACGTGCAGCAGTTCAACCTGATTTCCGACGAGACCAAAACCATCGATGGACTTCAGATTTACAGAGATGCAAGCGGCGATGAATACGTGCTCAAGTCGGATAACAAGTACTATCCTGTCACCAACTGGGAGGCGGATAATCAGGAAGCTAATCCGCAACCTGCCCTTGGTACTTTAACTGCTGCCCAGACAAGCGACCTCAAGAAAATTGATGTGGGAGGAACCAAATATCAGGTTCTACGAAACAACTCCTCCAACTCTAAATACAGGGGTAAGGAATATGTGCAGATTGGCTCGGATTATTATCGCGTCATCTATAACGAGAAGAGTAACGTTGCAGTAACCCTTCCTACAGATGCGGCTGAACGTGCTGAATTCATGAACACGACCAACGCCACCCTCAACGGGTTCAACACCGCAGACAAAGCGGATCCGTACAAATCAGTGGCTGTTCGCAATGAACATGATGTTTCCGACATCGATATTGAGGTGACCAAGGAATGGAACGACTCCTATCTTTGGGACAGCGTGAACAATAAGCCTCTCGATACTACAGTAACGAATGGCAACGAATACAACAGAAGGGACATCACGTTTACGCTGCACGGCACAATCGGTACAGGCACGTCTGCGCAAGTCGTTGATCTGGACGAAAACGATCCGAATACCACCGACCTTACCATCACCCTCAGCAAAGACGAGCTTAATGCTAGGGTTCAGACAGCAGCCGGCGAGACGGTTTATATTGACACTGCTGACGACCAGGGGACGAAATATGTAAGACAAGGCTCCGGAAGTACGACCGACCCCTATTTGTACTACAAAGTAAACTCAATCGACGACGCGAACACGCAGACCTCGGGAAGCTATGCCAGCACAGCCGCAAATCCGCAGCCGCAGACATCCAACATGGAAGAAGCCCTGAATACTGCATACAAGGTGGATGGCTCCCACTTCGGTGCTGTATTCGAAGGACTCCAGGCCTATCATAACGGTCAGCTTATCAAGTACACGGTAACGGAAGGCTTTACGCAGGCAGATTCCTTTACCGTTACAGGTGGGACGATCACACAGGTTACGGAAACGGACAGCACGACCGGTGATGTAACGGTCAAGGGATACACCATGTCTGACCTGGACCAGGTGAAAGAAAACCAGGACCTGAAGGGGTATAAGGCTAACTTTACCAATACGCCCATCGTGGAAGACAAATACGAGCCTCTTCCCGTAAAAATCAAGAAAATCGACGAATACACAGGACAGCCCCTTGCCAACGCGGAATTCACGGTCTATACAGATCCTGCCATCGATGAAAAGCCAGACACCAGTACGTATAGGCAGATCGACGGGCTGACGGTGTTAGAAGAACTGGAAGAAGAAAAGTCTACAGATACGGGCAATACGTATACCGTATATAAAGTAGGCAAAACAAAATACGTAAGGACACCCAAAGGAACAGATCCGGAAACCTACGATTACTACATTTACGACAACGGCACGGTCGACTTTACCACGCCTGTGACAACGCAGCCCACGAACCCTTCCGTTTCCTATGTAAGCACTGGGAATCGCTATGTAAAGAAAGACGACGGAAAATACTATGCGGTAACAGGCAATACGATTGCCACAACAGCAGCAAACCCGCAGCCAGATGCTGCAAGCCTTGGCAAAGAAAAGAATACCAATTATAAGAAGGTTACATCCGACGGTGCCGAGTATGAGGTGTGGACCGACAAGAAGGGGCATAACTATGTTCTGAAAGGCAGCGAATACTTTGAAGTAGATGTTGATGGTAATGTGGCATCTACCAAGGCAGACCCGCAGCCTACTCCTGGTGACCTGACCAGGGTCGAGGTCGAAGGAGAAGTGGACGAGATCGTGGTCGTGACCGACGCAAACGGCGAAGCAACGGTCATGTTCAACAGGACCGGTATTTACACGATTATCGAAACCAAGGCGCCTGCCGGCTACACGGCGGATACCGACCAGTACCAGTTCGATGTAAGCAAAGAGCTGAAAGAAGTTAAATACTTAGACCCCAACGACGACCATGACACCCACTGGTGGCAGAGACTATATGACCTAATCTTCGGATCAAGGACCAATACCAAAGACAACTGGAAGCAGACCGACAAGCGGACAGGTACGCTTACCGTGGAGGATACGCCACTAACTGCTAATGTTTTGGTAAGAAAGGTTTGGGACGACGCAAACGACCAGGACGGCAGACGTCCGAGTGCCGACGCAGATCTTCCCACCATGACGCTTCAGTACACAACGGAAGACCCGACCGAAGCAGAGGAAAGCGACTGGGCCACAGCGCAGATCTATAACCCCAACCGCGAGAGCGAGACAGACCCCGGAACTATAGACCCCGGCATGGAGGATGTGGAAAGCAAGAAGACAAGCTATGCCGGTGGTGCCATACATAAGGACAATAACAATGCATATACATGGACAGACCTGCCGGCATACCGCGACGGCAAAGTCGTCTATTACAGAATAAAGGAAACAGGAACCGTTATAACAAACGGTACCTACACCATTACTTCCAACAAAACAGTTGCCACAGGTGAAGAAAGCTTCAAACTGGTCGACAGTAACGTCCGCACGACGAACCAGATTGTAGAAGTTACTAATACCCATACGCCGCAGACTTTAAGTATTAGCGCTGTAAAGCATTGGGTAGATAATGACAATGTACTTAGGCATCGCCCAGGCGAGCTTAAGATTACGCTTTGGAGAGACGTAGATAATCTGGAGACAAGGCTTTATGAACTTACCCTTGATGGAGATGGCACGAAGATTCCGAACGAAAGCGACTTCGACCTTGATGAAGACGGAGAGCTTGATGACACGACACCTGTATATGATTTGGACGAAGACGGCACTCCTGAGACAACAGAAAAGGGTGCTTATGATGCTGCTGTAGCATCGGCTACTGCAATTATAAATAGCGGCGTGTATGAAGTTGACAATGCAGATGGCAATACTTGGGAGGCAATTTTCAAGAACCTTCCTGCGTATTCAAATGGCGCGCCAATTAAATATCGTCTTGAAGAAACACTCACCGGCGATGGTGCGACCTGGTATGTAAACAAGTACTATGTTAATTACACAGATAAAGACGATACGACCGTGAATCTTTCTGACACGGATAATCTGATTGCAAATGACATTAAACGTACGTTCGACGTAAGAGACGAAGAAATAGAAGTCAACAATGTTACCTATAAGGTCTATGTAAAGAACGGCAAACGCTATGTAAGGACCGGTGCAGGTACCGAGGGAGACCCGTACGTTTACTACGAGATTGCCGCTAACGGCAGTGTGGACCTTACCACGGCAGCAGACCCGCAGCCAAAGGATCCTGTCTTGTCAACGATTACCACGGAGACAACGACGGCTACCTTAAGAGTAGACAACACCAGTAAGAATAATGTAGATACCAAAAAGTATTGGCTGGGTGGCGCGAACGCTAACATTCGCTTCTATCTGTATAGAACAGCGGTTACGCAATATGTCAATAAGAATGATGCCACAGATGTAATCAGCAGAGCTGCTTACAATAATCTGACTGACGCACAAAAGGCTGACTATGAACCGGTCGTTCCCGCATTGGATGAAGAAACCAGTACGGCGGCTCCAATCAAGTCCGGTACCACGATAACAATCGGTACGGACACCTATGACGTGTATAACCATGCCAACGGCAAGAACTATGTGGACACGAGCACCACGGACACACCGGAATGGCACGAAATCCTTGGCAAGGGCACGGCAGAAGAACCGTACTCTATTGCCGATGCGGTAGCTACGATTAAGATCAATACCTGGACGCCGTATGACCTTGATTCGAATGGTGATCCTCAGTATGTAAACAAGACGAATGCTTCGGATGTAATTACAAAGGCGGCATACGATGCCTTAAGCGATACGGCGAAGGAAAACTACAGCATCAAACCGGATCCGGCTTGGGAGAGAGTCACAGACGGAACAGACAGAGGCGAACACCTCTTCGTTTCCAGTGCATTCAATACGTCTCTCGTTCTGCCGGGAGACGACGAAGAGCATGTCTTCCAGAACCTGCCGGAGATGGATCCGTCCGGAAATCCGTATGTTTACCGCGTCTTTGAGACCACGACAGCAGGAAGCTGGACGGACGAGCGTTTTGAAGGTCACTACAGTGAAAACGGCCTGACGGTCACCAATATCAACAAGCTGATGGAAGAAGGCTCCACCAACGTGGATGTCCTCAAAGACCTGAGCGGCAGAGACTGGGATGCCAAGTACAAGAAGACAGGCGTAGAAGCAGATAAGGACATCTTCTATTTCTGGATCGAGCCGATCCAGGGCGTCGATCCGGATACGGGTGCAATCATAGAGTTTACGGATTCTACGGAAGACCAGGCCGCCAAGGCGAAGGTTCCGCTGCCCGGCAACGGTCAGCAGTATGGGCGCGCTTTGAGCCAGAATACAGCCGTGGGAACCACGGCGCGTGAGGTTTCCTTCTCGCCGATCCTTTACGATGCAACGGACATCGACACCGACACCAAGACATCGACCTTCTATTACAAGGTCTACGAGGCCAAGGATAACAAGGGCACCATCGTCGAAGAAAAGGACGATAAGGGAATTACGTACGACGGCACGCCGGTCAATAACGTCTGGACGCCAAAGACCGAAGTTCTGAAGGTTGTTGCCAGCGCGGACGCAAACAATGTTGTGACCACAGAGCACAGTTGGGAAAAGATTAGCACGGATGCAGGCACGACCACCGTCGAGTGGACGACCGAGACGCCAATATTCAAGAATACCTATGCTTCTGCCGGCGAGGCGAAAGCGTGGATAGAGAAGAATATCCAGAGCCGTGAGTGGGATGACTATGCTAACAATGAAGGCGATGCATTCCAGTTCACCATTACGAGCATTGCAGGCGCCAACTTGAATACCCAGGGCGCTACAACGGACGATTATTATACTACCATGCCGCTGGTTACCAGCACTACTACGAACAATCCGCAGAAGGACCTGCAGCAGCTTGCAAGCAGTATGTGGGCCTTTGGCATAAACGGCAATCCCTATACCGGCGACATGTTGGGAAGCAATGGTGAGGCCAACTTCATCTACGAGCTGACCGAAAACCCAAGCGCAACTTCAGACGCAAGAGATTCTCTTGGTTTGAGTGACTATACCGTGGATGGCCTGACCTACGACAGCAGCAAGATTTATGCCAAAGTCAAGGTCAGCGACAACTGGGACGGCACCTTAAGCTTCGACATACATTACTATACCGACGCTTCCTGCAAGGATGCCTACGAGATTACAAGGCACAAAGTCTGGATCGTGGACAAGATCCTGACGGTCGAAAGCTACATCAATAAGAACAATGCAACTGATGTCATAACGCCGGCGGCGTATGACGTATTGCCGGCAGCAACAAAGGATAACTATACGGTTAATCCGGAAGATACAACGCAATACATCAACAACTATGATGCGACAGATATTATTTCCGATACAGCCTATAACGCGCTGCCGACCGGTGCGAGCAAACTGGATTACACCCTAAATACAGAGTATCAGTACGTAAGCAAGGCCGATCCTTCTGTTACCAAGACGGCTGCAGAGTACAAGGCCATGAGCGACGCAGACAAGGCCAAGTACACCAACCGGCTGAAGAGACTGCTCACAGCTGAAGAGAGAGAATCCGCAGAAGCAATGAAGGCGGCCGGCAATACGGCGGGACTGAACGATGCGGGCTACAGAGAAGTTAACGTTGTTCACTTTGACAACTACGAGACCGTAGACATCCCGGTCAAGAAGCAGTGGATTGACGGTCCGGCGGTGGAAGATGTAACCCTGCACCTGGAGCAGCACTTGTTCCCGCTGACAGATGAGGCGCAGCTGGACGGCGACAACGGTGTGAGTGTTGTTGAGGCAAAGGAAGCTCTGTGGATACCAGGGAATTACAGAAATAAGACGAATTATGACGATGTGAAGACACCGGCTGAATACAATGCGCTTCCCGCTGATCAGAAAGAAAACTATGAGCTGTCCGGCGACTTCTGGCAGAGAGTCGGCTACGTCTATGATGTGAAGCGCGGAGAATTCCTGAAGTCTAACGGAGATCCCAAATACGATTCAGCAGGAAGCAAAACCAGCACCAAGCTGATTGAAAATGAAGAAGGATTCAATAAGGATCTGCCGAAGTATGTCGTGAAGAACGGCATCACATACCGTGCAGTCTATATGCTTATTGAGAATGACACGTCAGATGCCTACACTAGGGAATACGATCCCAAGTACTACATCAATGACAAGAGCTTCAAGGACAGCAAGGGTAATGACACAGGGGCACTGGTTGTAAAGAACACTGTTGTGGCTAAGAATACTGCCAACATTGCTGCAGTCAAGCAGCTCCAGGGACGCAACTGGCTTACATCCGATGACTTTGAGTTCGAACTCACGCCTTACGGTGTGGCGGTATATGATGATAAAGACAATATCACCAGCATTGATACGTCAGATGCCGGAAAGGCAAAGGTGCCTATGCCGGCGGAAAATGCTGCGATTTATTCAACAACTACCATCACGGGATACGTAAGTAAGACCGATGCAAGCATTACAAAGACAGAAGCGGAGTACATTAATCTTCCGGAGATCGCCAAGAGCAACTATGAACAGGTTACCGGCGACGAAACGAAGTATGTCAATAAAGAAGATCCGGACGACATCATTTCTGCGGATGCTTATAATGCCCTTGCAGATGGACCCAGCAAGCTGGACTTTGTGGCACAGGAGAAGTCCAACACCCACGCAAAGACAGACACAACAACTGTTGATCCCAACGGTAATCTTGAACGTTTGGCTCGTTTCGGTGCCATAACTTATACCGCAGAAGATTTAGACTACGCCAAGACCGGCAAACAGCACCTCCAGGGAGACTTCTTCTATATCATGAAGGAGAAGCTGCCGACAATCGTGACCACAGGGGATAATCAGCTTTATCCTGTTGAATACACCGTAGTTAAGAATAAGGGTGCTAGCAATGAGACCACGGAGACGAAGCCTATAGATAATAAGGCTATGCCAACCCTTGCAACAGGGGAGACCCTTAAGTCCGTCAAGTTCAACAACGGTATCACCTACGACTGCGACGAGCACTATGTACACGTAAGAGTTCGCGAAGACCGTACAAGAGAACTGTCCACACAGGTGGCCTATGACGAGACCGGTGCCGGAACAAATAACTATAAGCCGGATATCACCAAGGGTACCCAGTTCACACCGGTATACACCAATACCTACGACGCAGAGACTGAGTTTACCGTAAAGGTCAATAAATATATTAGGGGCCGTGAGTGGCAAGAAGGGGATAACTTTGACTTCAGGATGATTCCTATGGCAGGAGCACCATTTACAGATGCGTATGCCACAGACTTCCCGGAAGAAGATACGTATGATCATGCTGATAGAAACCAGAAACTTGATGCGGGGAACGCTGTTCACAATAAAGAAGGTGAACATGTTAAGAGAGTTAAGGTGCCAAGTGGAATGGTTGGAACTCATGAGCCTATTGACTTTACATATCCTGCAATCAAGATCACTTTAGCTGACCTAAATAAGATAACGACAGCTGAGACACAGAAGGAACCTGAAGAAAACAAGCCGGATACTCGGGTATATGACAAGAATGGTAATCTGCTTCCGGTTGGTACAGTATACGGTCAGTTTATGTATGCCATCGAAGAAACTGATGAATTCGACGATGTTAATACTAACTATGTTAAGGATCTTGCTAGAGATCCTGACACTGAGTATGCCCGTGTAACAGTTTATGACATCGGCAATGGCAAACTGGAACACTATGTGGAAATATTCGAGGATCGATATGGTTCTCAAGCACGTTATGTGCCGGATCCAGCAACAGGAGAAAATACAAGTGTGAAGGCCTCTGTAGTTACCTTTGTTAACAAGCTGCAACGTGACCTATCAGTCACCAAAGCTTGGGCAGGCACTGCCACAGAGGATGTAACGCTTAAGCTTCAGTGGTCCATCGACGGAACTAGTTTCTATGATGTAGATGGCACTGACTGGTTCCCCAACGTTGTAGGAACCAAGGAGATTCCGAAGAATGCAACAGGAAGTGACCTCACTGCTACATGGGAGAATCTACCTGCATATGCAAATATTAAGAGCTACAGTATTGAGGGCGGAAGCACCGGAGCTGACAATCTCGACCTGAATGACAAGTGGGTCTACTATCAGGTAAAAGAAGTAAGCAAGTATGATATTGAGGGCAGCGGAGATAGAACTACTACACCGCGTGGAACTGCAGATATTCGCTATAATGAGGTTCCCTATGAACCAGGTGAACTCATCACCAATACTGATAAGTATAAGACGGATGCATATCACACGGGACCGCAGTTTAAGGAAAAATCAGATCCAACAGATCAAGATGAATATTTGGCACCTGACGACCGCGTCAAGCAGATGTATGTAACCAACTTCCCGAAGAATATTACCGAGGAGGTAAGCTTTGGTGTGGTTAAACAGTACATAGGAAAGAATTGGACCAACGAGTCATTCACATTTGAGGCAACTCCGGTAAGGAGTAAGATCGGTGGAGAAAGTGCTCCTGTTAATGAGGGCGCAGAACGCAAGATTATTAACTATGTACATAAGGACACTAAACAGGTTATTACAGAGGCTGAATACAATGCGATTACTGATACAACTGAAAAAGATAAGTACGATAAGCATGAAACAACTGTCACTAACACGCTACCTAAATTCAAAAACAATAATGATGAGGCCATTGCCGACATTAATTCCAAGTCGGTAAGCGTTAACGAGCATGCTGCAAACTTTGCTCCTATTATAATCAATAGAACAGACCTGGCATTGAATCCTGCAACAGGTAAGATGGAAGGTGAGTTTGTCTATAAGATTACAGAGGTTGTTCCGGACAGAGATGTTCAGGAAACAAATGAAGTTTGCGGAAAAGATATCAATGGCAATAACGTAAACTACAAGGTTGCCAAGGACGCCAGAGAGAACAATATCAAGTACACCACAGAGGAACATATTGTCATCATTTTTGCCGAGGATAATGGCGAAGAAATCCATACCGAGGTTAGATTTGATGATCGTGGAGTAGGGGAATTTGTGCCGGTTTACACCAACTACGCTTTGATGGAAACCCCGGTGGAAGGCACAAAGACCTGGGTTGGCGGTACACCTGCTGAACATGTAAACGGTGTTGTAAATCTCAATGGAGACAGTACCGCAGTAGTTGATAATGCAGAGACTCCTAATGAGGACAAGCTTGGTCTTGAACTTAAGAGAAAGCTTGATAAGGAAGGGTCTAAAGAAGAAACCATTTCAGAGGATAACGCGGGACGACCCCTGGTAGTGGTATGGGTAAAGAGAACGCCTAATACCGAGACTGTGGCTACAGGAGAGTATAAGCTCAGTGAAGACTCAGCAGTTGTAGCTGGTAAGACTTACTACTCCAAAGAAGATGATAATTATACACCTGTAGATAATCCTGAAGGCGATCCATCTGATAATGGCTGGTACGAAGCTGTAACAGAAAATCGTACCACCTATACCTATGAAAAGCAGGAAGGTGGCGATGGTAATGGTCCATATACCTATATCATCATGGCCAAAGATGGAAATAATTACGTTGATCCATATCTGAATGCAGTAGACAAGGATGGATACATCTATGACTACTATATTGAAGAGACCAAGCAGCAAACAGATTATGTTTCCTCCTATACCGATTCTATAAAAGGCCTTCATATTACAAATACTAATGTCAAAGCAGACAGTGTAGTTGTAACTAAGGAATGGGAGGACGGTCCTGCCGTTGAAGACGTAACACTGCATCTTAGGAGGATGCTCGTTCCCGTTAGCGAAATGGCTGGCGTTAACTACGATAATCTTGAGACCCTGAGTGCAACATATCCATGGGAGACGGTAGGTCTGGTATACAACGTCAAGCGCGGAGACTTCGTAAATGCTGACGGAACACCAAAGTATGATGAAGAGCCAGGCAACACCGCGAGCAAGGATTATATCGAGGAAGACTTCAACAAAGACCTCCCGATGTACGTCACAAAAAATGGTGTCGACTATCGCGCCATCTACAAGCTGGAAGAGGACAATACCTCCGACGCATACCAGACTACCTACAGGACAGAGCGTACAGAGCTTACATACGTATTGACCGAGGATACAGCAGTTAATCCTGACAAGACGTATTACACGTATGACAGCGAAACAGAAGAATATACAGCCGTCACAGCGGAAGGTACAGAGAATCCGTCAACAGAAGTCTGGTACGAAGAAAAAGCAGAGACAACCACACTTTCTGACAAGGGTGGTTACTACCTGAACATGGGCGACAACCCTGTGGTCACCAACACCGTCACAGCCACCAACACAGCCAATATTGCAGCAGTTAAGCAGCTCCTCGGCCGTGCATGGCAGGATGGCGACGATTTCGCGTTCACGCTGGAACCGGCAGGCAAGGGTAAATATAAAGAGGATGGAAGCTTTAACGGCATCGATGGCAGCAATGACGCCAAGGCGTCTGTACCCATGCCAGAGCCCGACACCGGTCGTGAGTCCACGACTGAAGACGCGGGCACCAAGAACGCCAAGTCAACCACGCACGCCAAGAATATCATGGACACCGTCGACCCGAACGGTGGCCTGGAACGTCTGGCACGCTTCGGTGCAATCAAGTTCGACGTGAACGATTTGGTCTACGACGAAACCGACGGCCACATGCAGGGCGACTTCTTCTATGTAATGAAGGAAGTTGTTCCGGCCGATGCTAAGAATGCAAACGGCAAGGCCTACGCCGACGCTACGGCAGAAGAAAAAGCCGCAGGCGGATTCTCTAAGGATGGCATCACCTACGACAGCAAGGAACATACCGTGCATGTCAAGGTGCGCGAGAACCGCACCGGAACGCTTCAGGTGCAAATTGCTTACGACTACGACGAAGAGCATCCAGAAGACATCACCACAGGCACCCAGTTCACGCCGGTTTACACCAATACGGTCGAGACCACCACTGCCACTATCACCAAGGTATGGGCGGACCAAAGCAACAAATACAATACGCGCCCGGATGTTCAGGAATTCACGCTTATGCGCGTTTACGACGGAGCAGATGGCAACCCCATTACCCCAGAACGCGCCAAGCAGGTAGACGAAACAACCGACGTACCTGTGTTGAAGCTTTCCGTGGAAGACAAAGACACGACCGACACAACGGGCAACACCTGGAAGGAAACCATCAACAACCTGCCGAAGTACAAGCTGGTTGCGGTAACAGCGGAAGGGGTAACCACCTACGTTTCGCGCCCCATTTCCTACTACTGGCAAGAAGTGGTACCAGAAGGCTACACGGCATCTGGTGTATACGAAGGCGCAGTTGACGAAACTGATAACCCAACGGGTGCAGTGAGTGTTGTGGGCGATGGGGAAGAGACCATTCGGGTCAACAACAACTCCACGCTTACCAATACGCTTGTACGCGGCACGCTGACTGTTACTAAGACCTGGGACGACGCCAACAACAGGGACAAGATCCGTCCGACGAATGACGCGTTTGCCAGCAGCCTAACGCTGTTTGCGGACAGCACTAAGGTTACGGTTGATGGCACGGTAATTACGCGCACGGCTGTAGATGGCGCGACCGCCAACACTACGGTGGTTACCTACACGGGTCTGCCTATCTACCAGAAGGACGGCACGACCAAGATTAACTATTCGGTTGAAGAAACGGTGCCTTCTGGCTACACCATCACCGTGCAGCCCACGGCAACTGAGTTGACACAAGCTACGGGTTCAACCGACTGGACTGGTGCGATTGTGCTTACCAACAAGCATGACAAGAATACGGTTACGCTGAACTTGCGTAAGGTTTGGGTAGATACCGACGCAGATAGCACCGTGCTCGATGTACGTCCGAGCAGCGTGGTGATTACTGTAACCGCCACGGCCACAACGGACGATACGGTAGCCGACCTTGTAAGCGCCGGCTTTACCCAGGATACGGACAACAAGAAGCTCTACACGAAGGACTACACGCTTACTACAAGCGATGCGTCTGCTGCAGCGAACACCTGGCATAAGGCCACCGAGGCTCTGCCGCAGTTCGACGTTGCAGGAAAAGAGCTTGCATACACTATCTCTGAAGAACGACTGCCGAACTATTTGGCCCCGACTTATGTAACGTTGGGTAATCTCTATACAGTGGTGAACGTCTACGAGCGCACCACCTTCACCGGTACCAAGGTGTGGGAGGATGGCGAAGTCCACGACAACGCTACCGAGCTGGCAAGCAAGCTCACCGTCCAGCGTACTACCACACCGGACGTCGACAGTAGCTGGGCCCCTGTTTCCGGCGCGCACATCCACTGGAACGCCGACGGCGTACAGAGCGGTCATGCCTACACGCAAAGCTTTACTATCACTGGACTGCCGAAGTACGACACTACAACGGGCACAGAATATGCCTACCGTGTGGTAGAGTCCGCTGTTACTGGTTACAAGGATCCGGTGTACACGTTGGATGGGCAGGCCACCGAGCAGACGTACTATCTGGCAATTAAGGTGCGTGAGGCCAAGGCCTTGTACAACGCGGGCACGGAAACCACGTTCTACTACAGAAACACCAACGGTGAATACGTGGCATACCAGGATTCGAACGATCCGATTAGTGGCTGGCCTACCGAAGAGGACGACCTGTATGTCTTCCGCAAGGTCACCTATTCGGTACCGAACGCACTTGACGCTATTTACAACGGTGGCAAGGTTGCCAACAAGCAAAAGGCCATAAACCTTACGGCCATGAAGACCTGGGACGACAACGAAGACCAGGACGGCAAGCGCGCCGAAACGAAGCTGCACCTGTACAAGCAGGTGGCTGGCGAGACCGACTGGACACTCGTTGATACGGTAATTGTTGGAAAGAACGGCACATCCGAGGACAACTTCCAGGTAAAGGCATGGAGTATTGCGGACAATACCGAGCTTCCCGCCTACGATGGCGACAAGCTCATCTCCTACAAGCTGGTTGAAGAAGAGCTGAGCGGCTACGAGACCACCTATGAGAAGTTCGACGAAGGCTTCGTAAACGAAGACGGCAACGAAGTCACGTTCAGCTACGAGGATTGCGACACCGCGTCCGATCAGATTATGGTCGGGTTCACGAACACGCACGAGCCTGAAACCTTCGCACTCAGCCTATGGAAGCAATGGGCAGGTGACAGCAATAATGTCAATAACACCCGCGAAGCGACCAAGATCAACCTGTACAAGAAGGTGCCGGGCAAGAGCTACTCGCATCCCAACGGCGAAAAGATACAGGATGTTGAGGTGGGTCTTAATGACAATAAGGAGAGTTGGTTCGAGGTGTACGCCTGGTCCAAGTGGGGTGGCAATGAGGGTAACCTTCCTGTTTACGAGGATGGCAAGCCTATTACCTACACGCTGGGCGAGCATAATGCAGGACCTTACAAACTGAGCGATTTGTACCAGCCAAGTGTTAGCCATGACCAGAGTAACTTTGAGAGTGGCGACACCATCAGCTTCAATGCAGCCGATGTGGAGCAAATAGGCATGAAGTTCGTGTTCTTCAAGAACACCATGAAGCAACGCTACGACAGTCTGAAGGTTACTAAGACTTGGGACGACGAGAGTGACGCGGAAGGCCTGCGGCCTGAAAGCGTAACCATGCACCTGTACAAGGTAATCGACGGCATCGAGCTCACCGAAGAAGAAGAGGAAGCTGCCGCAGCAACGGCCGGCACGGTCGAAGATTACTCGAGCAAGTGGGTCTATGACGACGTCCAGTACGACACCGAAGCGGATGCACAGGAAGCTGCCGATACGGCCCAGGGTGCTGACCCTGGCCAGGGCGACTACACGGGCATTACCGAGCTCACGGCAGCCGAGCAGTTCGTTGCGGCCAAGCAGAAGGCCATAGACGACGCACTTGCTGACAAGGTAGCAAACGGAACGCCGCTTCAGGTGGAAGTTGTCAAGAAGGAGATTGCGAAGGCAGAAGGCGACTCCGATGACGCTTGGACAACAGGTATTACGTGGGACAACCTGCCTGTCTACAATGCTGACGGCACGAAGATTAAGTACATTGTTGTTGAGGAAAGTGTTGCGGGCTACACGACCACCTACGCGGTGAACAGCACGGCTGACGATGCTTACAAGCCCGAAGGCGACAATGCAACCATTGTCCAGCTGAACGACACCGACGCGGTGGATGTAGTGGACGTAAAGAATAGCCTGGTGCCCGCTACCACCGAAGTGCCTGTTACTAAGGTGTGGGACGACGGCGACAATGTGGACGGCAAGCGCCCTGCGAACGCAACCTTTACTCTGTACGAACGCGTTTGGGACGAAACCCTGAACAACGGTGCGGGTGGATACAAGGACGAGGCCGAAGCTACCTATGGCGATGGCATAACTAAGGTTGAAAAGCTTGTTCTTGATGGTACGGCTCCCACAATTAATTCGGCCGACTACGACACAGACGGAGTAGAAGGCTTAAGCGACGAAGAGCAAGCCGACTACGACGCTGCGGTTGCTGCACTTGAAGCAAGCGTACACGAGACGGCTCCTACCGACGCCAATACATGGAATGGCACCTTCGCTGGACTGCCTGCCACCAAGGGCGGGAAGACCGTCATCTACTACGTTAAGGAAACGCCGAATCCGGTAAGCGAGGATTACGAGACGGCTCTGGTAACCGGCAACCAGGTGGATGGCTTCGCCGTAACCAACAAGCACGAGCAGGAGTCCACCGAGGCCACCATTACTAAGGTGTGGGCGGACAACAACGACGCCAACGGCATGCGTCCAAACACCCTGACTGTCGAGCTTTGGCGCACTTACAAGAACGCTTACAACAAAGACGTCTTTGAAAAAGTTTCGACTGACGCCGACGGCAACGCTATCAAGCATCTGATGTCCGCAGACGACCAAACCGCTGCGAACACCTGGACGCTTGCATATGGCAACCTACCGAAGAATGTACTGGTGGATGTCGTAATAGACTCGGAAATTGTAGAAATAACCCCCGAGGGCACAGAAAATCCGTCTGAAGAGGGATGGCTTGTCTATGATTTTGACGCTGAAGAATATGTGGAAGCTACCGATATAGAGGTTGTTGCAGGCACGAGGTACTTCAAGGAGGTAGAGACCACACAGAAGCAGTCCCGTGCCTACACCTATTACTGGAAGGAAACGATACCTGCTAATTACACGGCTGCTGCCACCGGCGCCGATCCAACGCCCGACGAGACGGTCGCTTCTACGGTAAAGAAGGCCGCTTCAGGCGAAACGCTTACCAACACCATCAGTATCACGCCGGATTTGGTGGTTACGAAGAAGTGGGTGGACAATGGCCAGAACGGCGTTCGCCCAAGTGCTGAAGACTACAAGTCCAGCCTGAAGCTGTTTGCCGATGGCACAGACGTTACCGCCACGCATGCTACCAATCTTACAGTAACCGACAATAGCGACAACACCTACACGGCCACCTGGACGGGTCTGCCACAGTATGCCGAAGGCAAGACGCCTGGTGTGGACGACCCCAGTGTCTACACGGTTAAGGAAACGCAGGTTAACGGCTATGCGGCGCCTGTCTATAGCGATGGCGACCATGCCAACAATGGCGGCACCATTACTAATACGCAGCTGATTAAGGTCGACGTCAAGAAGGCGTGGCTCGACAACGACAACAACGACGGCAAGCGCCCTGATGACATTAAGGTGACGCTGTACCAGAATGGCGTGGAACTCGATATCGAGAATGTTGATGCCGAAAAGACACTCACGAAGGCTACGGCAACCAAGACCAAGTCCGTTGACACCCTTGTAAACGAGGATGTCTGGGCCTGGACGGCCGTTTGGGAGAACCTGCCCTATGCCGACGCTAATGGCGCGGTGTACAACTACACGGCCACCGAGACCGGGCTGGATGCCAACTACACGGCTTCGGCCAATGCGGCTATTCGCCAGATTCTGCTGAGCACGTTCGTGGGCGACACGCTCACTTTCGACATCAGCAACACTGACGAACCCGACAAGGTCAGCTTCACGGTGGACAAAGTCTGGAACGACGGTTCCAACGTGGACAACCTGCGCCCTGACACTATCACCTACAAGCTGTATCAGCAGCCCGAAGGTGGCCAGAAGACGCAAGTTACCGAGCTGCCTGTAGGCGCCAGCGTATCCGGTGGCACCTTCGAAAACGGCACGATCTCGGTCAGCACGAACGACAACGATGTCACCCAGGGAACTTTGGGACGTATTCTTCTTAGCGGATTCCCGAAGTACGGTGTCGTGAATGGTGAGGGCGGCAAGGTCATCACCTACAGCATCGTGGAAGATGCGGTTCGCGGCTACAACCTGAGCGGCGAAGGCGTTGCTCAGCCAGTCGACGGCTCTGGCGACCAGACCAGCGGTATTACCGTGACCAACGTCCATACGCCGGTCAGCGTTACTTTCACACCTAAATTGACCAAGAAGATTACTGGTCGCGCATTTGAATCTGGAGACGAGTTCACCTTCTTGCTGCAGGCTACAGGCGACAATGCGGCAAGCGCACCGACGCCGACACCAGATTGGGTAACCATCAAGCCCACCAGCGGCTCGGAAGCAGCAATCAGCTTCCCGACCATCACCTTCACCGGTGCGGACATGACGGATAAGACCGCCGCGGGCAACACCAAGACCTTCACTTATAAGGTCACAGAGGTCAACGGCGGCAAGACTATTAACGACCTTGCCTACGATGGCGCAGAAAAGACTGTCACCGTTACGCTGAAGCGTGAAGCGAATGGCACCATTTCTGCTACCTACGCATGGACGGGCGACGACAACGTAAAGAACACCTTCACCAACGTCTACGGTGGCACGGTCAACCTGACCCTGCGTAAGGTTTGGGTGGATAAGGACGCTGACGGCACCGTGCTTGCTGCACGTCCTGACAGCGTTGATCTTCTGGTAACGGCTACCACAACGGTTGCCACCCCGGCGCTCGAGACGGTGGGCTTCACGAAGGTCTCCGACACCAGCTACACCAAGACCTTCACGCTCACGAAGGCCGACGACAAGCAGACCGATGAGACTTGGCAGAAGGCCACCGGGGCGTTGCCCAAGATCGACGCGGCCGATGAGCTCATCACCTACGAGGTTACCGAGGAGCAGCTGCCCAACTACAGCGCTCCTGCCTACGTGAAACTGGGCAACCTGCACACGGTTATCAACACCTACGCGCGTACCGAGTTCACGGGCACCAAGGTGTGGGTGGATGGCGGAAAGACGCACGACAACGTGACCGAGCTTGCCGACAAGCTCACGCTGCAGCGCACGACCGACGCAACGGGCGAAAGTGGTTGGACCGGCGTTACTGGTCACCTGCATTGGGTGGCAGCCACTGCAACCAAGCCCTACACGCAAAGCTTCACTATTACGGGCCTGCCTGCGAAGGATGTAGACGGCAACACCTACATTTACCGTGTGCGTGAATCTGCAATCGGCGGTGACTATGTAACAACGTACTCTAATACGGACAATACTGCTACAGCGGACTTCGACGAAACTGTGAACGACGCCATCTACAATGGCGGCACGGTTACCAACAAGCTGCAGGCGACCATTCCGATTGCTGGCAGCAAGACTTGGGATGGCGGCGCCGATGCCGAGCATGACAACACTGCTCTGGTGTTGACACTGTCCCGCGAGAGCACTTCCAATGGCGGTGCGGTGTCCAAGACGGTCGTGGATGGCGCGAGCGTCGAAGGTAGCTGGAACGAAGAGACTGGCAATGCCACCTACCAGTTCGGTACCTACGATGACGCTACGCAGGAATTTACTCCGGGCGCTTACGACAAGTACGACGCCAATGGTTACGAATACACCTACATGGTGGAGGAGGCTGGCGTCGAAGGTTACGGCGCGACTTATACCAATACGACTGCCGGTATCGTGAATGGCAACATCACCAACAAATACGGTGCGGTAAGCTCCAGCCCGACGGATGACGGCGTAACCATTACTAAGGTCTACAAAGACGCAAGTGAAGAAAACGTCTATGGCAATGCGACGACCAAGGTTATCGATGAAGCCAAGAAGGGCGACGAATTTGAATTCACGCTCACCGGTCTGCCGGAGGATAGCTATGGCAGTACTGTAGACGCCACGGAAGTCATGTCTAGTTGGGAAGCTTCACGCATCGACTCTGGCGACGTATACTTCGCAGACGCAGCCTTTGCTGAACTTGGCAAGTACACCTTCAAGCTGGCCGAGAAGAAGGGCAGTGCCCCTGGCGTTACCTACGACCCCACCACTTACGTCCTGCTCGCCAACGTCACCGACGACGCTGACCCGAAGGGCGAATGGGAAGTTGCCTGGAATGTTGTAGCCAAGAACGACGAGGCACTTAGTGAGCCTACGGATAGCGCTGAATTCAACAACGAGTATAAGAACTTGAAGGTTTCCGAAACGGTTAAGGTCAAGAAGGAACTATCTGGCCATGCGATCGACGGCACGTATAAGTTCGATTTCGCCCTGTTTGGCGGCCCGAAGGACAACGCAAAGACAGGTCTAGACAAGACCATCACACTGAATGGCGTGACCACTGGTGCTTCACTTGACAGCAACACCAAGAAAGCAACCGAAGTTGTTACATTTACAGACACAGATAAGTTGCTTAGCTTCACGCTCGACGACCTGAAGAAGCTTGACGGCACGTACGCCGATTCGCGCACCTACGAGTACCTGATCTACGAGAAGGCAGGCAGTGCTCCTGGCGTGGTCTACGATCTGGCGCCTAAGACGCTCACTGCAACGCTCACCTACGTCGAGGCCTCCGATGCAGTCGCAGACGACCCGGCTACTTTGGACGTCGACGAGTCCGCGGACGCCGTCGAGGAGCACCTCGAGGTTGCCTGGAAGCTCGATGGGGAAGACGTCGATTGGGACGACCCCGATACGCTGCCCACGTTCGAGAACAGTTATGCTCCCGACGTGCTTACCTCTAGCCTCACGGACGACTACCAGGTGCACAAGGATATTCTCGACCTTGACAACCAGGGTCGCACGCCCGAACCCGACGAGTTCGTCTTCAAGCTGGAAGGCCAGCCTGCAGCAAGCGATGTGCCCAACGCTAAGGACGCAACTAATGTTGTAGCATTGGCTGCTAACGACGCCGACGGCAACGTGACGTTCCCGGGCCTCCTGGTTGATGAACCTGGCGTCTATACGTTTAAGCTCACCGAGCTGAACCCCTACGACGTAACAATCGACCCCTACGACGAGTGGGAGCGCACGGTTACCCTGACGGTCACCTATGTCGAAGCCGTTGATCAGGACGACCCAAATACGGACTATGACGAGACGGTCGACCATCTGGAGGCCTCCTGGTCCGCTACGGCAGAAGAGGGCGCCCCCAAGCCCGTGGATACCGTGAACAAGGTCATTCCGTTCGTGAATACCACCATTCAGTCTACGGTTAACATGCCTGTGCGCGTCACTTGGATAAACGACACAGAAATTGACGACACGGTGGGTAGCGGCGAAAGTGGCGACCCAGACCATACTAATAATAGTAAGGGCACGGCTCGCCCGACCGAGGTTACGGTCACGCTGCAGCAGGAGGTTGTAGACAAGTACACCTACAATGACACCGACTACACCACCCTGGATGACCTGCGCAATGCCATGGGCGACGGCACCACGCCAGCTAGCCTGTTGGATGTGAAGAACGCCATAGATAGGGGCATCGTTACGGTTTCTACGAAGTGGCAAGACGTAGTCGACCCAAGCGACAGCACTAAGTCCTGGAGCGCAACGCTTACTCAGGAAGACAACACAGTAGAAAGCGACGCTGGTGAACCAGACAAGGACAACTGGTTCGATGGCACCTTCGTAGATTTGCCCGCCTATGACAATGTTGGCGAACCAATTAACTATCGTGTTGTCCAGACGGGCTACAAGCAGGACGGTACAACCGTTAATGGCGACAAGACCAATGGTTTAACCGCATCGGTTGGCCCGAAGGGTTATGCAACCGACAGCTTAAGGTTTAACATCCCTGGTACTCTTACTACGCTTCTGAATATCTACGAAGCTACCACCATTACGGGTACCAAGGTCTGGGTCGATCCAGCAGGTACCGAGCACAACAACAGCGCTGAAATTACGCTGAAGGTTGAGCAGTCGACTGATGGCAGCACGTGGACCACGTTGACCAAGGATGCCGACTACCACATTGACTGGAGCGGTAGCAACGACAGCACGTGGAAGATTCGTGGCCTTGCGAAGTACGTGGACGCCGACGCCGACCCGAAGGTTGAATACCTCTACCGCGTAACGGAAAACGAAATCTCTGGCTACACGACCACCTACAAGGCAACGGGTGCAACCGAGGCTGGCACCGACCCGCTCACCAAGACAGGCGGCGAAATCATCAACACCATCAATCAGGTTGAAACCGAGGTCATGGTAACCAAGAAGTGGATTGGTGCTCCTGCGGGCGACGTGGACGTGCAACTCAAGCTGGGCGACAACGTTCTTGCAACGCATACGATTACAAGCGCCGATGCTGCAAGCGGCTCCTACACCTACACCTTCAAGAAGGATGCCGACGGCCTGACCACCCTGCCGAAGTACAACCTTGGCAGCGCAGGCACTGGCGCAAACGACGGCTCTCTGATTCAATACACGGTTGCCGAAGTTGATGGCAGCACCTGGGGTGCAGAACTTACGGGCAATATGACCGACGGCTTCACCATCACCAATACCAGCAATGTCACCACCATTACGGTCATGAAGCAGTGGGACGACGCCGACAACCAGGACGGCATGCGCACAGACGCCATTGAGGTTAGGCTTTCGGGCAGCAATGGCTGGGACGGCAAGGACGCCAGTGGCTCAGATGTTCAAACCAAGAGCCTCAGCGCCGCCAACAACTGGACGGCCACGTGGACGAACCTGCCCACAAAGACCGCCGCAGGTGCAGCTATCACATACAGCGTGGAAGAGACAACTGTTCCAAGCGGTTACACCAGCGATGTTACGGGCAGCGGTACTCCAGATGATCCGTATGTCATTACGAACACGCACAAGGCTGACGCCATGACCATTACAGCCACCAAGGCCTGGGCGGGCGACAACGATGACGCCTTAGGCTTGCGCACCGATGTCATTTTGCACCTGTATGGTAAGAACGCCGATGGCCTGATTGTCTACGATGCGGGCACCAAGAAGATTGAAAAGAACAGCGGTGCCACGGTTGAATGGAATGTGCCGAAGCGCCATTACAGCAACACCGACCTGAGCTGGGAAGTTGTCGAAGAAGCGGTATTCGGATATACCTCAGGCGTCAGCGGAGACGCCGAAAATGGCTTCACGGTAACCAATACTTTCGCGGAACCGACCACTGAAGTCAGCGTAAGCAAGGAATGGCAGGACAACGATAATGTCGACGGCAAACGCCCCGCATCTGTTACCTATGAACTGTGGGAGAAGATTGGCGACGAAGAAGCAGCGCTCTCTACACGCGACGATGCAAGCCAGACCATTGATGTGGCCGCCGACGGTTCGGCAACGGCCAGATGGTCCAACTTGCCGGCAACTAAAGAGGTGGACGACGGCGATGCTTCAACCGAGGAACGTGTCGAGCTGAAGTACCAAAACATCAATGATGCGGACGACATCATCACGGTCGAAGAATACAACGCTCTTCCAGATGCTGGTGCAGCAACTCAGGCCGACTATGAAGCGGTCATTGAGGTAACGGGCTATAAGGTAATTGGCGGCACGGACACCATTTCCGTTAACGACTACAATGGCTTAAGCCCAGATGATCGGGCAAATTACGAAGCCGTTGAAGAGACGACAGGCTACAAGAAGATCGGTTCTGACGAAACGATGAGCGTTGTCGACTACAACAACCTGCCTGCGGCTGGTGCCAAGACCAAGGCCGACTACGAAGAAACCCAGGTTGCGGTAGAGGAAGACGAAACTGTCCAACCGACGAAGGAAGTGCCTGTTATCTACTTCGTCAAGGAGGTCTATGAAGCCGTCGACGACGCCCTGAACCTGCAGAAGCTTGGATACGATGCACCTATCATCGAGTCCACAGGAGCAGGCGAATTCAAGGCTATCAATAAGCGCACGCAAGACACCGCTGTGCTTACGGTGACCAAGAATTGGAACGACGAAAGCAATAAAGATGGCATTCGCCCCGACCATATCAACATCACCATCACGGGCGACAACGGCTTCACGATTGAAGACGTCTTGACAGAAGCCGATAGAGGCTCTGATGATGACAAGTGGACCAAGACCTACACGGTGCCGGCGAATACCGCGGGTGCTCCTGCGAAGTACACAGTTACCGAAGACGAAGTAAGCGGTTACACCGAAGGTTATGAGGGTCAAGATACGTTCGAGATAAAAATCTTCAACTCACATGAGGCAGGTAAGTCTATCACGGTGAAAGCCACCAAGGTGTGGGACGACAAGGACGACGCCCTCGACCTCCGTGACGATGTAACCTTGCATCTGGTTCAGATGGTTGATGGCGCCCGCAAGCGCATGGACGCAAGCAACGACAGGACCATCAAAGCTGATGCCACCGGTGAGGCCCTGACCGTTACGTGGTCGAATCTACCCACGGTTGTCAACGGCAAGGCAGTCGAGTATACGGTTGAGGAAGATAAGGTGGATGGCTATACCACAAGCTATTCCGACGGCGTGTACAGCACGGATGAAAGCGAACTCAGCATTACGGTAACGAACAAGCTTAACTGCATTACGGTCGAGTACGTCGACCCCGCAACGGGCAAGGTGTATGTTGAGAAGACGGTTATCGAAAAGGGCGGCAAAGAGCCTGATCAGCCCGCTAATCCGACGCGCGATGGCTACACCTTCGCCGGTTGGAAGCGCGTGGTGGATGACGACGGCAACGTGACCTACGAAGCCCAGTGGAACGAGATTGGCAAGAAGACCATCAAGTATGTCGACCCCGTAACGGGCGAGGAGTATCTGATTGAAGTCATCGATAATGGCAGCGCCGAACCTGAACCGCCCGCGAATCCGACGCGTGATGGTTATACCTTCGCGGGCTGGACGCGCGTGGTTGACGAAAACGGCAACGTCACCTACCAGGCTCAGTGGATTAAGGACGAAGAGAACGCGCTGCCCAAGGTAACGTATATCGACCCGAAGGCTGCTGACGGCTCCATGATTCTGTCTGCACTGAAGTATGGAAACCAGGAAGCTGCCGATGCTGCGGCCAACGGCCAGACCGATGCGCCCGGTAATCCGTCGCACGACGGCTACGAATTCGTGGGCTGGGCTCTGAACCAAGACGAGTTCGGCGACTGGGTCCTGGTTGCTAAGTACAACGAGAAGCCTGCCGTCACGCCGTTCTACTATGACGGCCAGGACGCTTCGTACTCCGAGACCGAATTCACGCCTTCGCATGACGGCCTCAGCTTCATCGGCTGGGCTGAAATCAAGGACGAAAACGGCAACATTCTTGGCTACGTAGCTCAGTACGCATCTGACTGCGCCAACCCGCAGTCGACCCCGACACCTTCGAAGGTGACGCCGGTGCCGACGGGAACATCGTCTTCGGGTACGCCTGTTAAGGGAACGCCCAAGACAAGCGATGAAGCACCGCTTGCTCCTCTGGCGGTAGTAGCGATGGTAGGGCTGTCATCCATGCTGGCAGCCCGCCGCCGCATACTCTGGGTACCCCGCAGAAGCGCTCGTTCCGGTTCAGACTGCACCGTTCTACGGCGTGCTTAACCAGCCTGCCATGTTCGCAACCGTTGGTGGCGTGCGCAGCAACGAGCAGTTCCAGGTCTTGAAGGCGGGCGGCGAGGTTATTCCTGGCCTGTACGCCATTGGTGGCGACAACAACACCTATTGCGGCGCTGGCTACGACGTAGGCATCATGGCTGGTTCGCAGCAGGGCTGGTGCGCTACGGGCGGACGCCTGGTGGCCGAACAGCTTTTCGAAGCCTAGTCGTAAGACGCGCGCAACGCGTACGAGCACGCCCAGGCGTTTGAATACGGAGGGGCACGCACACGCGCTTGAGCGCACCTACATGTAATCGAGTGCACCTGCGCGCTCGACGAACTATCACAATGGACCGCCCATCACCCTCCTGGGGCGGTCCGTTGCTATAATGGCATCGACGAGAAACGAAGCCACAACAATGCTGTATCGCAAAGACAAATACGGACAGGATATTTCCCAGCTGGGCTATGGTTGCATGCGCTTCTCGCGCAAGGGCGGCGGCATCGACTATGAAAAGTCCGAACGCGAAATACTGCGCGCGATAGAGCTGGGCGTGAACTACTTCGACACGGCTTATATCTATCCAGGAAGCGAAGAGTTTTTAGGGCGTGCACTCGACCAAAACAAATGCCGCAGCCAGGTGCTGGTGGCCACCAAGCTTCCGCAATACACCTTACGTTACGCCGCGGCCATCGACAAAACGTTCCGCGAACAGCTGACGCGCTTGCGCACCGACTACGTGGATTACTACCTCATGCACATGTTTACCGACATGCTGGAATGGCAGCGCCTGCAGAGTTTTGGAATCGAAGAATGGATTGCGGCGCGCAAAGCGGATGGCAGCATCCGCAACATCGGTTTTTCCTACCACGGCAACTCCGACGCATTCCTGCCCATTCTTGAAGCCTACGATTGGGATTTCTGCCAAATTCAGTACAACTACCTGGACGAACACAGCCAGGCGGGACGCGTGGGCCTTGCCGCGGCGGCACAGCGTGGCATACCCGTCGTGGTCATGGAGCCCTTGCGCGGTGGCAAGCTGGTGGAACTACCAGCGGATGCCCGCGACATACTTTCTGCCAGCGGAACGGGGTGGACGGCCGCTGAACTGGGCCTTCGTTGGCTGTGGGACCAGCCCGAGGTGACTTGCGTGCTTTCGGGCATGAATTCGCTCGAGATGGTTGAAGAAAACGCACGCATTGCGAGCAGTGCTACGGCGGGGCATTTTACGGAAGCCGATTTCGTGCTGGTTGAACGCATTAAGCAGCTTATTCGCGAACATGAAAAAGTGGCCTGCACAGGCTGTCGTTACTGCATGCCCTGTCCTGCCGGCGTGGACATTCCGGGCAACTTTCACTACTACAACCTTAGTTCCTTGTATTCAAAACATGGGGCACGCTTTGAATTTGCGCGCAACGTTGGGCTGCAAAAGAGGCCTGGCTTTGCTTCACTTTGCACTGAATGCGGTGCCTGCGAAGCGCACTGCCCGCAGCATCTTCCCATTCGCGATTTGCTCAAGCAGGCTGACCGCGAATTGCGTCCTGCGCCGTACCGCGTAGGCCTTGCGGTTGCCCGTAAGGTCATGGGGCGTTAAGGGTTTTGTTGATTACGCGACCGTAGCGCTGGCCTGCGGTTCGACATCCTTGGCAGCATAGAGCTGCTGGTCAACTTCAGCTATGAATTCGCGAAGGCTCATCTTCCCATCGTATTCTTTCATGCCAAGCGTCATCGAAAGCTCAATACCATGCGAAGCCGCGACTTCTTTAAGCTTTTCGTTAAGCGCTTTTTGCAAGGCGTCAAGGTCGATGCCTTCCTCAGATTCAGCAATCATCATGAATTCGTCGCCGCCCGTGCGAAATACTGCAGCCCCGCGGTCGGAAAACACCTGGTTAAGGGCCTGTGCGCCTTCACTCAGCGCAAGGTCCCCCACAGGGTGGCCGTGGGTGTCGTTAATATGCTTAAACTTGTCGAGGTCGCCTTCCAAAAGGAAAAGCCGCGTTTCAGCACCTGCCTGCTGGCGTCGAATGCGCCCCAACAGGTCTTGCTCGAAGGCAAAGCGGTTGGGCAGTCCCGTAAGGTGGTCTTGGGTAACGCGGGTATTTTGCAAAATGCCGTAAAGAACGAGCAGGCTCACAAGCACCCCGCCCTGGATGCCCGGGAAACCGGGCGGCAGCATCATCTGCGTAAGCGAGAAAAGAAGAACGGGAATGGGGAAGAGTGCCGCTGCGGTATACCGATTCCTGTCCATGGTAAGCAGGGCTTCGCGCCTCGACCGTAGGGCAGCAAAGGAGCCAAGCAGCATATATAAATAGTTCACAACAACAATGTAGGTGTGTATGGGCCCGCGAATATAGGTGCCTCCTTCATCCACGGTGAAAATCAAGCCCGTCCAGACGGAGGTAACAATAAGCAAGAGCTGGGTATACATAGGGATGCTCAGCAAGAACCGATGTTTGTAAAGAGCCGTTTCCTTAACAGGCAGAAAGTCGAGCATATAGAGGAACCACAGGTAGCTGGCAAGGGCCACGGCTGATATGTCGACCACTTCAAGAATGATGTTTGCCGCACGCAAGCTCGGGATGCCATCGATATACATCCAAATGGCGTCAAGGACAATAGTGAGTATGAAGAGCGCATATAGGGCGTCCAGCTTATCCGGACGGCCCACGCGTTCATTAATGCGACGAAGCATAAACAGCGTCAAGAACAAGATGCCATAGACAGCTTGCGCACCCACGTATATGATCCGATAGTCCAAGTCCGCCTACCTTGCATATGCCACTACGTTAATACAGATGAAAAAAGCACTGCTGCGTGTTTGCCTACGGTGCTTTTGCCATGCATATATTAGCAGATAAATGACACTACGGTGAACCCAAATCCGTGCGTGATATTAATGTGGGCATTCGGTTTTTTGACAAAAGGCTACAATATTCTCCGAAAAATAGTTTGAAAGCCGATTATGCGTCACGGATAAAGTATATGCCGCATACGTGGGGTTTCCAGGAATGCTATGCGCGCAGAAGAGGAGTACATGTTTAGCGTTCAGCATATCGTTTGGTTTGCGATTTGTATTGCGGGTATCGTTGGGGCGCTGTATGTGCTGAAAACGCGCAGACCAAGTTTGCGCCAGGTGCTGACAGTCTGCTGCGTCATTGCTGCGGTTTCTGAAGTAATGAAGCTGCTTACCTACACCCAGATGGTGCCTTCTGCCGACGGGAGCACGCTGCATCTTTTTATCGAATGGCGCCACCTGCCTCTGCACCTCTGCTCAATTCAGATCTTCTTTATCTTCTTCACGCGTCTTGCCAAGGACTCGCGCCTGCGCGAAACCATACTCGCTTTTATGTATCCAACCTGCATTGTCGGTGCCTTTTCTGCCATTCTGCTGCCGTCTATCTTTTCTACCACTATTCCGGTAAGTGAAGCTTTCAGACATCCGATTGCCTACCAGTTCTTCATCTACCATTCCATGCTTATTGTCCTGGGCTGCTATATCGCTATGAGCGGGGAAGTGAAGCTGCGTTTTTCGCACGTGTATTCCACCTTAGCCATTTTGGGAGCCTTGGGAATACTGTCAATCTATACTAATTCCGCTTTCGCTTACGTGACGTATCAGGGCAATGAGCTTTTGAGCGTGGAGAATACGCCGAATTTCTTCTTTACCTACCGTACTCCCATTGGTATCCAGCTGACGGAGCTTTGGCAGTGGTACGTGTATCTGGGCATTCTTGCTGTTCTTGTCGTTGTGCTTGTAACACTTTTCTTCTTGCCCTTCCGCAAACAACAAGAACGTTAGTGGCACAGGAAAGGGGCAGGTGTATCCGCAGCAACTGTCTGAACGCTGTTCCTGAAAATCGCGAAGCGATTATTTAAATGCATGAAGCAGCGCAGCGCACGAGCGAAGCGAGCAACGGAGCGGCTGTTGCGAAGGATGCACCTGTCCTTCTCTTTCTAGTGATTTCAGAATGCAAAAAGCGATTGACGCTTTTCGGCGTTTAGATGTGGTTGATGTCGGTTAGGTTGAAGCGCGGGACGCGGCGTAGGGCAATGGCACTCATAATAAAAGCGAGCACGGCACTTACTGCTGCACCAATGGCAAGGGCTGGCAGGTTGACTTCCTTGATTAGGTTCATGGTCGCGATTTCGGTGCTTGCAATGCTTATGATGCCGATAATGCTGCCAAGTACAAGCCCGAGGATAATGCCGATGACAGTCAGCACTATCGTGTCGTTGTAGACGTAGCGTTTGGCGTCTTTGGTCGAAAAGCCGTTAATCATAAGCACAATCAGTTCGCGCTTCTTTTCGTCAATAAACATCACATTAAGATTAAGCAAGACCACAATGGCCATCAGGATAGCAAGCACCAGGTAAATAAGCACCACAGTGGACGATACGTTCGAGAAAGCCTTGAAGTTGCTCGCCTGGAAGATCTTGTCGTCCGTTATTCGTTCAAAGCCAGCCGTTTTGACAAGCTCTGGTTCTATGGCTGAAACTGCTATTTCGCCCGTGTTGGACAGGATGGCGTTGGCCTTGAATTCGTTGCCAAAGAAATGCTCGTAAGCATTCTTGCTCATGAGTACTTCATAATAGGGCAGGTAGTGGTCATGGAAGCCGACGATTGGTATGCGGTAGTTCGACCCGTCGGTGCCGATGATTTCTATTTCATCGCCGATTTGGGCACCCTGGTGCGTTTTGTACTGAATGTTGACCCAAGCGCCTTCATCCGATAGTGCGCTGTCTGCCCCGTCCACGCGCACAATTTGGATAAAGGAAGAAAACTCTTCGGTATTGCTTGGTACAACGATGCGCGCACGACCAAGGTTGCCATCTGGCAGACGAAGGGCGTGGTTTTTGTAGAGAACGGGAAGCGATTGCGCGTCGGACTTTTCAAGGACGGCAAGAGTATTGTCGATAGCCTTGGGTTCGTCGTCGGACACGTAGCTTACCGCATTGAAGTGGTACACGGTGTCGTAATGCCTGTTGTAGCTGCCGACAATGTTGTTGTTGAGAGTGATTGCTGTGACTACCAGGGCGGTGCAGCCGGCGACACCCACTATGGTGCTGAACATGCGGCGCTTGTCGTTGAGGCAGTTGTTAACGATAGTCTGCGTATAGAGGGGCAAGCTTTCCCAAAGCTTCCATTTTTCGAAGAAGCGCTCTTTGCCTGCGGGAGGCTTTGCTCCTTTGAGCAGTACAACGGCGTTTTCTCCAAGAATCTTGCGGCAGGCGAACCAGGCTGTGCCGACAATAAGGACAAGCTCGAGCCCCGTGATAAAGCCGGCTACTGGGAGGTTGAAAAAGGCAGGAATATCGTCGACGTAGAAGCGTTTCGCAAGGGCATCACCAAGAAGTCGCTCTACAATAAAGACACCAATAAGAAGCCCAAAAACGCTGCCAAGCGCTACCGCCAAAGCGGCATAGAGCAAAAAGCTTGCTGTGATTTCGCCGTTGCGCAGCCCGAGGGCCTTTTTCGTGCCAATCTGGCTAATCTGTTCATTGACGAGGCGCCCGATAGCCGAATAGCTGACCAACAAACCTACTATCAAGAAAAGTGCGGCCATCGAAATGCTGAGTTGGGTGGTAACGTTTGCGTAGTTGGTCGCTTCGATGATGCTGAGATTGTATTGTCGCGATGCAACCGTCCAGTCGTAGTCCTTCATCAGGCGCAGCTGCTCCTTGGCGTCGTCGAGCTTTGCACTTTGCTGTTCGACTTCGCTTTTGGCGGCTTCAAGTTCCGTGGTCTTTTCTTTGATTGTTGTTTTGCCCGTTTCAAGTTCCGCGGTCTTTTCTTTGATTTCTGCCTGTCCCGCGGCAAGTTGGGCGCGTGCGTCTTCAAGTTCCCTTTCGCCTTGGGCAATCCTTTCGCGTATTTCGGCAATTTGTGCTTCGGCCTGTTCGAACTGCGATTGCGCCTGATCCATTTCGTTATTGTATCGGGTAACGCCGTCTTCGTATTGTGCCCAGCCGTCGTCGAGACTGGCTTTCTGCGCGGCCAATTCTTCTTCGCGTTCACCTATGTAATCAGAGATGTAGGTACTAATGTGCGAAATCGTGTCGAAGCTAATCGTTCGGCCGGCTACGGTAATTGTGGCCTTCTTTAGTCGATCTAGTCCGTTTCGCGCGAGTTCGATTGCCGAATCAATCAGGGCAAGCGCGTCATCCAGGCTGCCTTCGGCTCCGTCGATGTTGTCGGGAATGTTCGGTAAGGTAGGAAGTTCAGGGAGCAGCCCTATGATGAGGTTGTCAGGGTAGAGGATTTTCGCCAGTTCGATAGATGCATTGATATTCGCCACCGTAGTGTTAAGCGACTCGTATTCGGTGTGGAAGTTTTCATAGGCTTGGCGCGTGCGCTCCCAAAAAGTCGTCATGTCAATTTCGCCCGCGTTGTATTGACGCCGCAGTTCTTCGTAGGTGCTTTCGAACTTTTTTAGGCGGTCTACAACCGTGTCGTAGAGCTGGCGTACGCTTTCGACCAGAGGGGTCAGTTCCGCAATCATTTCCTTAATTTGGTTGAGGGTCTGTTCGGCTTCATCGTAAGCAGCCTGGCCCTCCTCGAGCGTGGCAAGCGCTTCGTTGAGCTGGGCGAGCGCCTCTTGCTGTCGCGCTTCGAACTCCGTTTGGCCTTCGGCAAGTTGGCGCTGCCCGTCTTCAAGCTGCCTGCGCGCATCCTCGAGTTCCTTTTCGCCTGCTGCAATCTTTTCTTGAGCTTCGGCGAGTTGCTCATTGCCTTCGGTGACGAGGGTTTCGCCTTTATCGATTTGTGTCTGCGCTTCGGAAAGCTGAGTTTCGCCTTGGCTAATCTGCTCGCGCGCATCGGTAAGTTTGCTTTCGCCGGTGTCGATTGCCTTTTCGGCCTGTTCGTGCAGCGTGCGGTAGCGCGTGTCTGCAAGCTTGTCGCCTAGGTCTGCGATGCGCGTTTCGAGTTTGCTGGAGGCGTCCTTGTAGGCAGACGTGAAAGTGTTCAGGCCTTCAAGGCTTTCGGAACGTATGTTGACCACTGGATAGGCGTCGTAGAAGGCATTGGTTTTGAAAGACGAAAGCGGCACCCAGCCGACAGCATTGATTTCGCCCGACCCAATAGGGGCATAGCCAAAGGCGTAGCTTGCCTCCGCCAGGTATTCAGCGCTTTCTGCAATACCGACAATCTTAAAACTGCGTTTGCGCAGGTACTGCATTTCGCTTTCCCCATCGGTGCCGTCGGGCACAAACTGTAAGGTGTCGCCTACACCAAGGTTTAGCTGCGCTGCCGAAAAGGACTGCAGTACGATTTCGTCGGGGGAGCGGGCTAGTTCGCCTTCAACAAGGAGGAGCTGGTCGATGTCGCCAGGTAAAGATTGCACCTTAACCGTTTTACGTGCCCCGTCAACAAGCATGGTTTGAAAGGACTGGCGCGCAGCATCGACTTCATCGACCCCTTCAACTTGCCGCAGTTGTTCGAGGTCGCTTTCGTCAAGCCCGTAGGGAAACTGGATCTGGATGTGGTGAAAGACCTGGTTTTCCAGTTCGGTGTCGACGCGGTCGAAGAGGGCAGACGCTATCCAATTGATGCCCGCGAAAACGGCGACGCCAAGGGCAACGAACATCAAGATGGAAAAGAAGGACACGATGGTCGACTTGATGTTGGAAAAGAGCTCTGTTACCTGGGTTGGCTTCACGATGCTAAAAAGGGACTACCACACCAATTCGCTTGCGTGCGCGGGGTGGCGGTTGATACTTACTTCGTGTATGCGGCCGTCACGCATGCGCACTACGCGGTCGGCCATGCGCGTGATTTCTTCGTTGTGCGTTACCATGACCATGGTGGTGCCGCGCTTGACGACTTCCTCCATAACTTGCAGCACTTCGATACTGGTGGCGTAGTCGAGGGCGGCGGTGGGTTCGTCAGCCAAGATGATGCGCGGGTTTTTAACGAGCGCGCGGGCAACCGAAACACGCTGTTGCTGGCCGCCCGAAATTTGCGACGGGTAGTTTTTCTTGCGATCGGCCAGGCCCACCATCTCAAGCGCTTCGTCGGCATCCAAGGGGTTTTCGACGAGTTCGCCAATAAGCTTGAGATTTTGCAATGCCGTTAGATTCGGCATGAGGTTGTAGCTTTGGAAAATGAAGCCGATGTTGTTGCGCCGAAATTCGGTCAGTTCCTGTTGGCTTGCGTGGCTTAAGTCCTGGTCGAGGTAGAAGAAGCTGCCCGATGTCGCCTGGTCCATGCCGCCGACTATATTGAGCAAGGTCGACTTTCCACAGCCCGATTCGCCCAGCAGGACAAGGAGCTCCCCCTCGTAGACATCCAGGTTCACGCCCTTGAGCACCTTGGTGATAATGTCGCCGTTCTGGAATTCGCGCGTGATGTCGCGCAGGCTCATGACAAGTTTGCCTGGCGTCCACGGTTCGGCCAGGTCGGGGTTTTCTTCGATGGCGATGGCTGCCATCATGGCCATGATTTCCATGACGTCGGCGTCTTCGTCGGTAAAATGCTGGCCGTCCCTTCGATTGATGAACTGGATTGCGCCCAGGTCGTCATGGCGGCTGGAGAAGGGCACGCACACCACCGAACCAATATCCGCGCCGGTAAAATATTGTTCTGTTGACGCGTCGGTGCCAGGGTGGTAGTCCAGGAAGCGTTCGGCCTTCTGGCTTTCGTACACGCGTCCTACCATGCCTTCGCCGGACGCGTGGGCCATGCTCGTAAGGTCAACAGGGCCTATCCAAAAGCTGGGGTGAAGCTTGCCGTCGCCTGCCTTGTCGGCATACCAAATGATTGCCATCTGGGCGCCAGCTTGTTCAACAATGGCACGCAGGCTTCCCTGCAGGGCTTCGTCCAGGTTTTGCGCGTTCGAAATGACGTTATTAACTGCGGCGATGGTCTGATAATGTTTCAGCATCGAAGTGTCCATCGTTCCTGCTCCGTTCCCTGCGTGTGTTAGCGCTTCACGAGGCGCAAGATGTTGTCGTGGCAGATTGCTTGGGCGGTTTCGGGTTCAAGCCTGTCAAGCAAGTCATAATACTTCACGATTTCGGCGGGGTAGGTTTTCCAGTGCCCCACCTTGTCGGTGCCTATCATAATGCGGTCGGGATATTCTTCGCACAGCTGCGCCCAGTCATCCATGGTGTTGCCGTCGAAATAACCATCGGGGAACGCGTCCTTGAAGTAGTAGTCGTAGACCACCCAGGAAATGTCCGTATACAGATTCGGGTGCGCGGCCAGCATGTCCGCTGCAATCTCTGGCAGGTTTTGAATTTCCACGCGCCGCGATATGCCCACGTGTGCCCAAATGATGTTGCACGCCGGATTGTGCGCTACGGCCCGCTTCAGTTCGTCCAGATACAAAATCTCTTCGTGCTGTTGCGCCGTAATGTTGTGATGCACCATTACGGGCAACCCTTCTTCGGCGCCCAGGTCAAAGATATCCAGGAAGGCTGGGTGGTCGATATGCGGCGGTTCGCCGTAGGTGAGCGCCGTTAGGTCGTCGTGGCGGCTCATGAGTTCGCCGATGCCCGCCCAGAAGTTTGGATATATCTTCAGGAGTTGGCGAATGTGGTCGGCGGCGAAACGGTCGTTGCTGTTGATGCCGCAGCAGAACGGGTGGAAACGCGCTTGTATGCTTTCGGGCTGTGCTAGCAGGTCTTCAGCCAGCAGGAAGTCGGTAGCCGAATAGTAGTAGCAACGGCTGTCGTCGGAAAGGTAGTACGTCGGTGCCTTGGCCGCGTGTTCGTCCCATTGTTTGGCAATGCCCAGGCCAAAAATGACCGATTCGGACACGCCGCACATGTCCTGGGCGCGCACCAGTTCGGCAAAGCCGTCGCTGCGTTCGGTGAAGTCGCAATAGTGCAGGTGGGCGTCCACCATGTCGTAGCGAATGGGCACGCCAGGGTCGTCGATTTCGATGGGCTCGTGGGTGGCTTCGGCCATGCTGTCTTGCTCTGTGATGCCGGACCCCGTGTTGTCGACAGGAAGGTTTTCGCGTTCGTTGGCAGCTGATGATGCGTCAGGAGCATTAGAGGCGCTAGCGGTGTTGGAGGCGCTGCCGTCGGTGCTTGAGGCTGTGGAGGCATCGGCTGCCGCGCTTTCTGCGCTCGTGGTTTGGGCGGTTTCGGGCGTGCAACTGCCTAATACCGCTGCGCCAGCTACGCCCGCAAGCGCCATTCCGCCTGCTTGGAGCGCCTCTCGACGTGTTAAACCTTGTTTTGAATCCATGCGGTTTCAACTCCTTTTGTGCATAACGCGCGAGTGAATCTTACTGGTAAGTTTGTCCTTTACATTTTACCAATTGCGGCTGCGCTCCTCCAAGGCTTGGTGGGCTTTTGGCGGATAGGGGCGCCGAAAACAGTTCGACCTGTTCGCACAGGACGAACAGGTCGAATAATGCGTGTCATTTTGGCATTGCGCTTTTACTTGCCGGCTTCTTTCTTAACAGTGTTGGCGAACCAGAAGAACAGTACCGAAATGACCAGGCTGGCAATAACGCTGAGCACATGCGAAAGGTCGCCGCCTGAAGTAACGTTTCCTATGGCACTAATTACACCGAACACGAGCGAAAGAAGCGCGAATACCCACGCGGGCATAATTTTCTGGTTGTCGCCAGCGGCGCGCACTCCGAAAATACCCATGAGCAATTCGAGACCGGCCGAAACAATCATAATAATGCCCATGATGCCCAGGAACGGACCGGCCATTGTTCCGCTCAAACCCGTTTCGCTGGAAACCGCATTCTGCACGCCTGGGTCGCTTCCGATGATAGTGCCACCCATAATGAACAGGATGCCAAGAAGAATGCCGAGGGCTGCTAAAACGATGCTGATAATGGATAGGGTCTTAAGACCTTTTTGAGCTTTTGATGGTTGCATAATAAGTCCTCCTTTACGTTGATAAATATGCTTCATGCGATTGAGAAGACGCACCGGCGTGTTCTGCATTCCTTTCTCGTTTTTGCCGCGTGTGTCTATTTGTTCGCTGTGCAGCTCTATTGTACGCCTAGCTGCGTCAATTGCATACGATTGTTTACAGCACGTTTTCAGAAGTGGTGGCGGATTCGTTATGCCAGCCGGTAAGTGTCATGTACCACGCCACGGCGGTAAGCAGCACGATGCACAGGTTTGCCACCAGCGAAAGTATCTGCCGCAGGTTCAGGCGTCGCGAGCTTGCGCTCGAGGATGCGTTTAAACCCGACGTGGAAGAGCCGCCTACCACAGGACTGTCACCCAGTGTCTGCTTTGCCAACAGAAGCTAGCGCCAGAAGGGGGTCCTGCAATGCTCGGGCTCGTAGTTGTCGCAGTCGCCCCAGCCGCCAGCTACGCCCTCAAGTTCCTCGTCGGTGAGCTCGTAGCCTTCCTCCTTGGCAAGGGCAAGCAGTTCTTCGGGGCTTTTGCAAGCCTTAACTTTCTCTTGCATTTCAGGGCTCAGATCTTCATATTTCATGAGCTTACTCCTTCGTCAATTTAGCAATAAGCGATGCCATTGTTCATTTTCGCACTTGTCGATTATACGCATTGGTAATGCTTTACGTCTCGGGCAATACTGCTTAGCTAAACACAAAGGTTGATTGAAATTCTTAACGCAACACTGGGGGGTGCGGACGTTTTCCTGGACTTCCTAGGCGGCTAGGCCCAGGCTCCTTCTGTACTGCATCGGGCTCTTCCAGCCGAGCGACTGCTTGATTCGCCCTTCGTTATAGTACTCGATG
>JAFUCE010000011.1 GCA_017459805.1 Eggerthellaceae bacterium | reverse complement strand
TTGAAGAATACATTACTTATTGGAATACACGACGCTACCAAGTTGGGCTAAAAGGAATGACCCCGGTGCAGTACCGGAGTCATCCCATAAGAGCCGCTTAAGAACTTTTATTGACCGTCCAACTTTTTGGGTCTAGTTCACCTGTTCATCCCCTGTTCATCCCTGAACGAAAAACCCGTCCCCTGTTCACGCGGGACACTCGAGCGCAAGCCTCACGATGGACGTGTACGCCCATGCGATGCCCTCCAACGACGAGGCGGCGGCCAGGCTCATGCAGGACGTGCTCGCCCCTGGCGCAGGCGTACGTAATCCGCAAGCTCAGGTCGAGGTCGAAGCATCGCCAAACGCGCCTGCGCCCTGAGCTTGCGAATTGCCCCACCTCACCCGTGTATCACATCGTCCATAAGGGCATATCGTGACCGCCGCATCCGTCCCTCCTTTCAAACGTCCACGCTATCTCGCTACCAGGTATGCCCGCAGCTGTTGCAAGCCCAGTAATTGTAGGCGAGATTCTTGATATCCTCCGAGCCGCACTTCGGACATGAGCCAGTCCAGCTCCCGCCGCCGCTTATGGCGCGAATCTGCTCGTCGGTGAGCTCGATGCCCTCGGTCTTCAGGATCTCGAGCGCTTCCTCCAGCGACTTGCCGGCGAGGTCCTCGCGCAGCTTCGGGGTTGCTTTCCTCTCTTCCATGGGCCTCCTCCTTTTTTCCAAGCGGGCTTCCTATGAGACGGCTTCCGTTCAGTCCATTATACGCAGCGCACGGGCACGTCGTCTCAGGCTCTATCACACCATGGATAATCCGGTTGATTGAAATTTTTAACGCAACACTGGGGGGTGCGGACAAAATCTTGGACTCCATAGAGAGTCAGGAGGAAAGTCATGCACACCCAAGAGCAGAGAACCAAGGCCGTGATGCTGTTCATCGAGACCGGCTTCAACCATGCCGCCGTCAAATCGGCGCTAGGCTATCCATCCCGATGGTCCCTTGACCGCTGGTACGCCGACTACCTCGACAAAGGCCATGTGAAGGAGAAGCGCGAGCATTGGGAGAAGTTCTCGGATGAAGAGAAAGCCGCGGCAGTCGCAAAGTACTTCGAGCTTGACAGGCACCTATCCAACACGGTAAATGAGCTGGGATACCCAAGCAGGACGCTGCTGTGCCAGTGGATCGACGAGCTCGCACCGGGGATGAGGAAGAAGACCAAGCCGCACAAGAAGCACGATGACGTCGAGCGCGTCGACGTCGTCGCCGAAGCGTATTCCGGCGAGGGCGCTGTTGCCGAGGTGATAAGGAAGGTCGACGTCGACAAGGTCACCTTCTATAATTGGCGCAGGAAGCTCCTCGGGGAAGACGCGCAGAAGGTGGTGGACGATATGAAGAGCGAAGAATTGCCCGACGACGTGGGCGAGCTCCAGGAGATGATTGCGGTGCAGCGGGCCGAGCTGCACAGGCTCAAGCTGGAGACCGCGGTCTGGAGGGGAGCGGCCGAGCTGGTAAAAAAAGACCCGGGCGCCGACCCGAGCAACCTGACGAACAGGGAGAAGACGATCCTGGTCGGCGCCTTGAGGGATAGGTTCGCGCTAAATGAGCTGCTCGACGCCGTGGGCCTCGCGAAGAGCAGCTACTTCTACCAGGTTCACGCCATGGAGGCGCCCGACAAGTACGCCGACCTTCGGGAATCGATAGCCGAGATTTTCCGGGAGAGCAACGCGACCTGGGGATACAGAAGGATATGGGGCGCGCTCAGGATGGCGGAGGAGCCCGTCGCTGTGTCCGAGAAGGTCGTGCGCGACATCATGAGGGATGGGAACCTGGTCGTCATATACCACGCTAAGAAGAAGAACTGGAGCTCGTACGAAGGCGAGGAATCACCCGCGCCTCCCAACCTGGTCGGCCGCGACTTCAGCGCCGGCCTGCCGAACTTCCTGTGGCTTACCGACATAACGCAGTTCGCGCTGCCGCGCTTCAAGTGCTACCTGTCGCCGGTCATCGACTGCTTCGACGGGGCGGTCGTGTCGTGGAGGGCGTCGCGCAATCCCAACGCCGAGCTGGTGAACGCGATGCTCGACGAAGCGGTATCGACCCTCTCACCAGGCGAGAGACCTGTTCTTCACAACGATCGCGGAATCCACTACCGCTGGCCTGGGTGGATAGAACGCTGCGACGCAGCCGGCATCACCAGATCGATGTCGAAGAAGGGATGCAGCCCGGACAACTCGGCGTGCGAGGGGTTCTTCGGCAGGCTCAAGAACGAGTTCTTCTACTACCGCAACTGGGATGGCGTCACGTTCGAGGAGTTCGTCGCCGAGCTCGGAGCGTACATCGAGTACTATAACGAAGGGCGAATCAAGCAGTCGCTCGGCTGGAAGAGCCCGATGCAGTACAGAAGGAGCCTGGGCCTAGCCGCCTAGGAAGTCCAGGAAAACGTCCGCACCCCCATGTTCTTTCAATACTACCTGGGGTAATGCTGTTTTCCTTCGAAAGGGGGCATTGGTGACAAAACCAGGTCGTATACTAGTTTTGCCCCTGCTTTTCTTCTCTGTCATCCTTGCTCTTGATTGTTCTCTTCTTGCTGAAATTGCGTCCAAATACGCTCTTTTTTCTGCTGAACAATTGCCTATATTTGGTCTACTAGCTATTGTGCTTATAGTTGCATTGCCCCTGATAGCAGTATATTTTGTGCACTCTTTGCAACGCTTTGCGTTTGATAATCCCCCAAAGCAGCCAACGCTTGCTCAAATACTGAGGCGCGCAAGCCGCGCATTTTTGTATGCCTTAGTGCTTCTTTTTGTTTTTTGCGCGCTTTGTGGCGCAATTGGGCTTATTGCTTATCGCTTTGTTTTGCCTGGTCAGGGAATGGAAGCTGCTCAAAATGTTGTATCGGCTGCAGTTTCAGTGCTTGCCATTTGGGCTATCCCTATTCCGATTATGTTGCTTGTACGCTATGCCTTGTACAGAAAGCTCGAGCACCCCGTTTTAGCCCTTTCAAGCTTTAAGGGTCTCACATGGTTATTTCTTACTCTTGGTTTGACCGTGTTTGCTGGTGTTGGGTATCTTTTGAACTTAATTCCAAGCAGCACAATATCCATGCAAGCCCTTAACGTTCTAAAGGTATTTGTTGCGACTGTTCTTGGGGCGCTTTGGCTTTTCTACTGTAGCGTTGTCGCTATAGGGTGTTCAGGAAGCGATTGCAAGATTCGTCCAAAACTTCGTGCGGACCTCGCACGATTTTCTATATTAGGGAGAAAAACTGCCAAGGTAGCTCTAACATGCGTTGTGAGTTTTACGCTTGCCTTTGGCTTGGTAAGCGCAGAATCCATTGCTTATGCAAAAGAAA
>JAFUCE010000010.1 GCA_017459805.1 Eggerthellaceae bacterium | reverse complement strand
ATGTAATAGAATCAGTTCCAGAGGAATACATTGTCCCAAACCATCCGGTCGACGTGCTTGTCTTTAACGACAAGGAACGTCGCAAATCAAAAGAGGTTAACTGCCATTCGTGGGAGACTCTTTTACCCAAAGACGCTTTTTATCGCACAAGGGGTATATACATCTCTTCCCCAGAGTTTGTGTTTTTGCAAATGGCACAAAGGCTGACGCTTATACAACTTATAGCGCTTGGATGCGAACTCTGCGGCACGTATGTGCTGCTACCTAAAGGCGAGGAACATCCTGGTTCTCCCGATGCTATGCCAAAGCGTTTATACCCACTTACAAACACAACCAAGATTGCCAAACTACTTGATACCGTAAATGCAGTTCCTGGCAAGTCAAATGCACAACGCGCTCTCAAGTATGTGGTCGATGGCGCGCGTTCCCCCATGGAAACCATGGTATACATGCTCTTATGCCTTCCTGTCATGCTCGGTGGATACGGGATTCCGAAACCGCAACTGAACCTAGAAATCGCGCTCGATGCTGAAGGACGCACTATAGCGCAACGAAGTCGGTGTGAAGGTGACCTATGTTGGCCAGATGCCAAACTTGATATCGAATACCATGGCGAAGTACATGTGGGTGCAGCCCAAATGAAGAGTGATGTCGGACGCGAATTGGGAATCGAACACATGGGTTGGCGAGTCATGACAATTACAAGCCCGCAAGTTCTGGCCGCCAACCGTTTCGAGGTTATTGCCAGAGAAGTTGCCTCTTGCCTGGGCTGGCGCTTGCGGACGAGAGCACTCGGCATAACCCCTAAACGCAGCAACTTGCGCTTCGAGCTCGAGCGGTTAACATTCACAAACAGTGATGCTGTCTAAGCAGTTTGGTAGTTTGGTAGTTTGGTAGTTTGGTAGTTTGAACAAGTAAAAGCAAGGTATTCATGGGAGCATTCTTCGACAAAGTGCATGAGGTGGTACGGCGCATCCCGCGCGGCTGCGTTTCGACCTACGGGGACGTAGCACGCGCTGTGGGCGAACCCCGCAAGGCGCGCTTCGTGGGTTACGCCATGCGCGCCAACCCGAGCCCTGGGCAAGGCGAAGGCGACATCCCCTGCCATCGCGTGGTATTCGCCGACGGGAGCATTTGCGAAGGTTTCGCTTTCGGTGGCCCCGATGTGCAGCGCGCCTTGCTTGAAAGCGAAAGTGTCCCCTTTCTTGACGAACTCCATGTTGACCTGGATAAATGCCGCTGGCAGTTTACGCGCGACGCCCTGGGCCGCCCCACCGACATAGACTGGGCAGCCGAAATGGACGATTAGCTGACAAAAGGTGCAATGATTGCATGAACCCGCCTAGATCTTTTGTCAGTTTGTCATAGCATGTCAAACCAGTCGCGGCCGCACAGTTGATGACAATTTTTTTGAGTATCTGGCGATTAATTCGAGTTATTACGCAAATGGATGAACGGTTGATTTGAAAAAGCCCAGGTAGTTAGTTCGCAAGCTTTAAAGCATAAAACGGAGGCAGAGAATAATCGCCAGATACTCAAAAAAATTGTCATCGACTAGCAAATTGGACATAGAGTAGGCACATATTGCATTCGAGTGTTCACACATCTCGATTAGGCGTTTTCTTGTATGACGAATCAACCTCGGTTACGCCCGCCATCAACAGTGTCGCCTAGTCCGTTATTCCAAGAAGCTTCCAATAAATACGTTCGTCTTTGTCGTTAAAGACGTTGAAGACCACCGCCATGTTCGATGCATAATCGTCAAGCCACGTGCGTACCGTCCCCACCGCAATATCTGCCGCCTCCTGCTGCGGGAAACCAAACACGCCCGTGCTAATACAACAAAAAGCGATCGTTTCCAGTTCGTGTTCCGCCGCAAGATTCAGGCAGCTGCGATAGCTCTGCGCCAACTGCGCACAATGCAATTCGGTCGGCGCGCCATTCGCGATAGGACCCACCGTGTGAATAACAAAGCGTGCAGGAAGATTGTAGGCGGGCGTTATCTTGGCTTGTCCCGTTGGCTCCTCGTAGCCCTGCGCATCCATAATACGAGCGCATTCAGCACGTAGCTGCACACCTGCAAAGGTGTGGATGGCATTGTCGATACAGTGGTGACCAGGTACCCAACAACCCAGCATCTGAGAGTTGGCGGCATTCACAATAGCATCGACCGCAAGCGTGGTGATGTCGCCGCGCCACAAGTGCAGACGCGCATCAAGGGGCGAAGCAATGGCGCTGTCAACCGAATGGATGCCCGCCTCTACGATAAGGCCACGAAGTAGTTCGTCTTGCGCGGCAAGCCAGGCAGGCGCGTCGCTAGGCTTGCGCGTGTTCACCAGGGCACGGAATTCTTTCCAGAGCCCCGAAAAGTCTTCGGTCTGCGTCGCAGGTTTTCCACGCTCGGCGCTTAACTCTGCCACCAGGTATTGCAGCAGTTCCCTTTTGCGTGCTTCTTCCATTGTTCCCTCTGCCTTCTTCGCTGTTAACACATGAAATGTAAAACGATCACGTGCCGATTTGCGCCGCTCATACCGTCAAAAGATCCGACAACACCACATCGATGTCGGCGTCGACAAGAATCGAGCGCTCCGCTATTTCCTCAGGCGCCAAGGCTTGCCCCAAGTTCACGCATGCGTAGCGCGCCTGAGGGTTTGCGCCCGTCAAACGCCAAAATGGGTATTTGATAATCCCTGGTGTGTTTGCTCCCACACCCAGCTCCCAGTACAAAACCTTGTCCATGCGGTGCTTGTTCAAAAAAGCCTGGTAGCGCGCTGCCGCTACATGCCAGCCCTCATCTTCCACGAAGCTGTCGTCGGCGCGCAAATTCATGGCGAAGGGCTTGCCGCACACGGGGCAATAGGGCACCAGTTCGCTGGGTATCTCGGTTTTCAATGCGCCATCTTCGGGCATCTGCAAGCTGCCGTCTGCTGTTATGGTGAAACCTTGCGCCTCAATCATGTCGCGTACCGTTTCGTAGTTGTCGTAAGTTTGCTCATGGCAAGGCACGCTGCACTGCCAAAGACCATAGTCGCCCTGTGTGTAATAGAGGCGCTGCTTTGCGAAACCCGCTAGCTGGAACCTGTGGTCAACATTGGTGGTAATGACGAAGTAATTCTTGCCGTCTAGCAAGCGCAGCAGCTTGTCGTAGGTATCGCGCGGCGCGGGCACGTAACGGTTGCACCAAATGTGCCTGCTCCAATACGCCCACTGCTCTTCAAGGCTTGGGAATGGATAAAAGCCCGCAGAATACATGTCGTGGAAGCCGTACTTAGCGATGAAGTCGGCGAACAAGGTCTCGAAGCGCTCCCCTGCATAAGTAAACCCCGCTGCAGTCGAAAGCCCTGCACCAGCACCAACCACAATGGCTTCTGCCATTCCAAGGGCAGCTTTGAGTTGCGCCAACAACCCCTGGTAATCCCTTTCACCCATTTCGCATCGCCTCTTGTTCTCGGCCACAGTTCCCTACGCTGTCCATTGAAAAACGATTATCCTTCATTCCTCGATTGGGACTGAACCCTCTCCCGATTGTAATAAAAAGGTCGGGTCTCTTCTCAATACGAACTTTAATCAGCATAGTTAAACTAGACCTATGAAGCCCTCTATCTGGGCGTTCACGAAGTCGGGGTTGTCGGCGTTCGAGATGTGGCCCGCGCCCGGAACCCACACCAGTGGGATGCCGTCGCCTTCCGTCCACTTGCGGTTGAAGGGCTTCACGTCGCCCAGGCTGTCCTTTTCGCCGCAGAGCAGCAGTGCCGGGCAGTCGATTTCGTAGGGGCGGCGCTCGTCAATAGCATCGGCCAACTTCGCGTAGCAGTGCGCAACGAGTTCGCAGTACTCACGCTTGTGGTAGCTGTCGATGAAGCGGCGCATCTGCGCGCGGCCCTCCTCGCTTCGCGCGGCACCGTGCGCGCCCCAGGGTTTCAGCAGCGCCCAGGGAACGCAGAGGTAGATGCCCAGCGTGTGGCGCAGCAGAGCCACTTCCCAGTTCGGGTAGTACACGCGTTTGAGCGGCGCGGAATCGATAGAGATGAAGCCGCCCGCCGAGCCTGGGAACAGGTCGATGTAGGCCTGCGCGATGTAGCCACCCAGCGACTGGCCTGCAAACACGGGGGCCGCAATGCGCTCTGCCTCGAAGATGTCATGCAGCATGCGCGCCATGTCGTCGATTGAAAAGTCCAGGGCGAAGGGGCGCGAAAGCCCATGCGCTGGCGCGTCCCAAGAAAGCAGGTTCGCCCGCCCGCTGAAGAAGGAGAACTGCGGCTCAAAAGTGCTGTGGTCGGCGGTCAGCCCCGGCAAAAGCACGAGCCACGGCGCCTGCTCACCAGCTGTGCGGTCCACCCAATAGTGCACCGCCCCACTTGGCGTAGGGTACTGCTTGTGCTCCATGATTGAGCCCGTCACTTCTTCACCTTCTAGTAAACCGAGCATTTTGAGTGTTCGAAGAACAGAATCTTGTCTAGCAAGCCAGTTCCTCTCCCTCTCGACTTTATTGTATCAAGATACAAAAAGGGTTTTTCTATTTTGAGGTAAAGGGTGTACAAATGCGATAAATAGCATCGCTCCCCTTGGTGCTCGGACGAATTCTGAAGGGATGCTCTCCCATATACGTGGCATAATAGCAACGGATAAAAATGTTTTGCCCTGAACAAGGAGCTTACGATATGAAGAACTATGTCCCGTTCGTACTTGCCGTCATTCTTTTAAGCGCTTGCATTGGTGTGAGCGCATGTGCGCCTGCAAGCTCTTCCTCACAGGCGGCCAGCGAATCTTCACAGGCGACCGATGCCTCTTCGGCAGCATCCGCCGAGTCCTCGGCAGCGTCCGATGATTCTTCGCAGACAAATGCCGAATCTTCAGCAGCATCCGCCGACTCCTCGGCAGCGGCCACAAGCGCAGCGGCAGTAGACCAGCAAACCGCCAGCAGCAGCGCCGCAGAAGGCAAGGTGCGTATCGGGGTTGCCTGGCGGCCCAACCAACAATCACTTTCGTATGTCAGCACCTGCCGCGCGCTGGAAGCGGCGGGTATCGACTACGTTGTGCTCAACCAAGTTCTTTCCCCCGACTTCACCTACGATGCCAACAACAAGCTCACCACGGGCAAAACGGAGGCGGGCACGCTCACGGCCGAGGCAGGCAAGCTCGTGCGCTGCAACACCTGGCAGGACTCGGACGTTGCCAACATGCTTGAGGGCATTAACGCCGTCGTGTTCCCTGGCGGCGAAGACATCAGCCCTTCGTTGTACTACGCCCCCCAGGAGTTAGCGAATCTGGAAGGCGAGGACTACAGCGCCGAGCGCGACGTGTCCGACTTTCTGCTCATGAGCTACTGCCTCGAGCACGACATCCCCCTGATGGCCATCTGCCGTGGTATGCAGGTGCTTTCGGTGGTGTCGGGTGCCGAAATGGAGCAGGACATCCCCACGTGGTTCGCCGAGCAGGGTCTAGAGTACCAAAACGAGCACCGCCAGCTGCCCGACGAGCAGGGCAATCGCGACTTCACCGCCACCGACATCCAGATTGACACCGACAGCATCCTCTACTCAATCGTACAGAAAGACAGCCTGGACAACTGCCCCTGCTGGCACCACCAGGTCGTGCGTAGCGTCGAAGGCACGCGGCTCGATGTGGCCGCACGCACGGTAACCGAAGGCGTCGAAATGATAGAAACCGTCGAACGCACGGATAAGACCTACGCGATTGGCGTGCAATTCCACCCTGAAATCTCGATAACGAAAGTACTCGATGGCGAAGCCAATGCGTCCGACTACCTAGACTACGACACGGCTCTGCTGCTGTTTGAGCGCCTCAAGCAAGAAGCCTACCGCCAGCTGGAGGAAGACCCCGACAACCTCGGCCTTCGCCCAGCCGCCTAGCTACCAACCAAACAAAAGACGCAGCTGCTTATCAACTCAATAAAAGAAGGGCCAGCTTTTGCCGGCCCCTTCATTTCGTCAGCCATCTGACTAAGCAGTAGCAATGGTTTTGCCCAGCTCCACACAAGCATCTGCTTCGTCACCGCCAGGATAATCCTTCGCAATAACTGTTTCGATAGCGTCAACGCCCGCATTGCTGGCGCGGTAGGCCCAATTGTCCATCCACTCGCCATCATTCCAGTCATAAGAACCGAAGAAGACGACCTTGCGACCCGCGAGCAGCGGCTCGACCTCGTCGTAGACGGGCAGAAACTCGCCATCTTCAAGCTCTTCATCGCCCATGGCGGGGCAGCCAAATGCATAAGCATCGAACTCATCCAGACGGTCAGCGCTAAAATCGGAAACCTGAATGACTGTAGGGGTGCCACCCGCTTCGGTAACGCCCTGTGCCACCAGCTTGGCCATCGCTTCAGTGTTTCCCGTCCCGCTCCAATACACTATTGCTACGTTTGCCATAATCGAATCCTTTCTTATTTTGATTGTGCAAGCAAAGACACGCCCTCAGGCGATTCTTCCCAGTTGGACCAGTTCCTCTATAGGAGTACCGCGTTCGAAAAGGTCGACAAATATGCGCGTGTGCTCCTTAAAACAATCGAAGACATTGCGGGCAGAATGCTCGTCCCCGTACACCTTCCAAAAACCGTTGCAAATGTCGCCCCTTCCGTCGTTTGCAATAAAGCCCATTACGTCTTCGTAGGGGTAACCCAGAAGCAGCCCGACTTCATGAGGGAATTCACAGCGTAAGCAAGCATTGGCTTCGCGCCTGCAGCAATCGTAGTGTTCGAAGCGCGTACGCAAACTTTCAATGCAAGTTTCCGCAGAAGATGTGTCGTAGGAACGGCTTTGCAAGAAATCCTTGCTCGGCGCATGCTCTAAAACGAGCGCGATGGCATCGGGACGATAGACAAAAACCAAGGTCCCCGTTTTTCGCTCAACCAGCACGGAAAGCGCAACACCTGCATGCTCGATCTTACTTCGGCATGCATCGATTGCCGCGGGAAGGTGAACGAGGCCTTCTTTGGCAGCGCTCTTTTCCAAGCACGTAAAATTGAACAAGCTCGAAGGTTTCACGCCTGCCAATGTGGGGGCACAATGCTGCACGACTTTGTGCTCAAAGCTGCGTTTCACATCCTCAACATCCATACGTCATCCCTTCATATGTAGGATCTCTTGAAAAGAACGAAGTTAAGTATATCTAACTTTTATCTTATATTTAAGAATGCGTCAAGGTGAAGAACTGCAGTTGTGTTCGAAATGTGTTAGGAATCCCTAACTCCTAGATTTTCTGACAAAAGATCTGGCTTTTTTCAGGTTCTGCCAGCTACTTCGCAGCGTCCCGCAGAGATTGCCGCAGCGTTGTACTTTTTCGTCGCAGCGACGGAAACCTCCGAGTAATCGATGCCTTTAACGGTCGCGTCCGGGTATCTAGCATCACGACAAGTATGTTCAGGCTAGAGAAGTAGCGCATATTGCAACACAACATGTTGGCAAAGAGTCAGGGCCTTCATCGGCAAAAGGCCTTCTGCAAGCAGAATAAAGGCTCCAACTCTTTGCCAACGATTCTACTCATTCACCTGGCCAATCGATAGCTTCGTAGTCGAGTTTGCGCTCCCGCAGCATGTACTCTGCCCATTCCTCTGGAGACATAACGGGCACGCTTGATCGGTCGAATCCTTTCGCATCGCGCGTTATTATGAAGTCGGCTTTGGCACGCGTGGCGCAAAGGGAAATAAATCATTGAGAAAAAAGATGTGCGTTAATCACCACTAGCACAACGGTAAGAAGCAGGTAAAGAATGGCCATCGCCGGCACAATAATAGAGCTAAGCAAAAGTCTGGCGAAATGAAAGGGCTGCACGCGATGTACAGCCCTTGTCTTGTCTGAACCTAATGGAAGCATCCCATTAGATATCAACCGAACCTAATGGGAGTATCCCATTAGGTTCAGCTGTTAGTTTACTTCATGTGCTTGCCACGAATGCTTGGTGCTACGTGGCGGCCTGCAGAAGCATTAGCCAGTGTGAAGCGGCGGGAAACTACCAAGCCACCCAGCGCCAGCGCTGCCAGAGCAAACAGGATGCCAAGCGGAGCGTCGTCGCGCGTATTAGCAGCAGCCGAGCCCTTGCCAGCAGCTGCACCCGAACAGTCCTTGCACGGGATAAGCTTGTTGGTAATGGTCGTGCCATTTACGGTTGCTACATAGCCGTCAACAGGGTTTTCAGCTACTGTGTAGGCAACAGGCGTGCCATTGGCATTCTTAGGCAGGTCCGTAAAGGTTGCCTTCCAGCCTTCTTCAGCGGTAAGTACCTTGCTGTCCACGATGGTGCCGCTTGCCAACAGGTTCACAGTGATGTTGGACGGACGGCGTTTGTCGGCGTCATTGTTGTCGTCCCACACCTTGGTCACGGTGACTTCCGTGGATTCAACCACATGCGTGTTCTTTACGGTAAAGCCAGCCTTCACGTCACCCGTAATTTCGGTGGTGTAGCCTTCAACCGCGTCTTCAGTCACGCTGTATTCAATAGGCGTGCCTTCGCTGCTCACAGGCAGGCCGGTCCAAACGGTGAACCAGTTACCCGATGCGCCAAGGGAAGCACGGTTAACTTCTTCGCCATTGGCAGCAAGGCGCACCATGATGTTTTCTGGGCGTAGACCATCGCGGTCGCGGTCGTCGTCCCACAGCTTAATAACGGTGGTGAAGGTTTCACCTGGGGTGTAGGCATTTACCAGGTCGTAACCCTTAATAGTAAGCGTGTAGTTGTCCACAGGGGTTTCAGACACGTTGTACTGAATTACATGGCCGTCTTCGTATTTCGGCAGGCCAGTGAACTCGTATGCCCACATGTCGGCGTTGCCTTCAACTGCATTGGCAGCTGTAATTTCCTTGGACTGAACCAGTGCGCCGTCGGCATACAGGTTAATGGTTACCTTTTCAGGACGTGCGCCATCCTGGTTCGATTCGTCCTCCCAGATCTTGTTGCCCTTGATGTCAGTAGTCTTGGGCTCGTACTTGTTCACGATTGTGGTCGTAGCGGTTTCCGGATCGTGCGTGATACTTGCCTGCTCGTAGCTTGCGGGCGTGAGCGGCGTAAGTTCGTCGGCCGTGTAGGTGAACTCGATAGGTTCGCCAGTCTCGGGGTCGACAGCCTCAGCCGAATAGTCAGCAGCGTCGAGACCCGTCCAGGTGTAGGTCCAGCCGTTGGCGGCAGAGAGCGTCACGGGCGCATGCTCGGTGCGTTCGCCGTTGCGCATCAGGTAGACGTTCACGTATTCAGGACGGTTGCCATCGCTGTTGTCGTTGTCATCCCAGTTGATGGTAACGGTGTATTCGGTCGACGGATGGTGCACGTTGGTTACCGTGAAGGTGGTCAGGGCACCATCTTCAGAGGTTTCCTGAGCAACTTCGGCGTCGTAGCCTTCGACACGGTCTTCTTCAACACGGTAGTTGATCTTGACCGTTTCCTGCGTGTCGGCGTCGAAGCGATACATGGGCAGGTCTTCGAACAGGCGAGACCAGCTGTCGTTCACACCAACAGTGGTAGTGCGCACGAGTTCGTCGTCAGCGTACAGGCGGAAGTTCACGGTCTCGGGACGCAGGTTGTCCTTGTTGTCGCCGTCGTCCCACACCTTCTTGATTTCCACGCCGACCGTCTTGGGCTCATGCGTGTTGGTGATGGTGATGTAGCCGCTATCCGCAATGTTGGTAATGCTCTCCGTATAGTCGGCCGGGACGGTTATCTCGTCGACCGCGTAGGTAATCTTGTTGCCCTGGTAGTTCACAGGCACGGGGGCAAAGACGTGCGTCCAGCCGTTGGCCGCGGTAAGATCGGCCTCAAGCGCTACGTCCGGGCACTCTTGCTGCAGGAAGGCTTCGATAGTTGCGGCGTCAACGGGGTTGCCTTCGCCGTCAACTGCGGTGCCTTCGAGCTTCACGGTAACGCTCTCGGGACGAACACCGTCGCGGTCGTTGTCGTCGTCCCAGCTCTTGACAGCCGTGATGGATGTCATACCCGGAATGTGCGAATTCACGATGCGGAACGGCTTGCTTACGATGACGCCTTCGGCATTGGTCTCAGGCTCCACCGCAATGTATTGCGTGGTGTAATGGTCCACCTGGCGTTCGGCAATCGTGTAGACAGCCTCCTGGCCGTTCACGTAAAGCGGCAGGTCTGTGATTTCTTGCTGCCACACGTTGCCATCGCCAATAGCGTCGGCCGCAGTCATCTTGATCGATTTCAGGGCCTGGCCATTCTGCAGGATGTAGACGTCGATGCTCTCGGGGCGGTAGCCGTCCTGGTTGCTGTTGTCGTCCCATTCCTTGGTGATAGGCAGCGTAATCTTTTGCACGTCGTGCGTGTTGGTGATGGTGAAGCCTTCAGCCGCGGAGCCGGTGATAACGGCTTCATAGCCATCAATCGCGGTTTCTTCAACGGTGTAGGCTATTTCCGTGCCCGCAGCGTATACCGGCAAGTCTTCAAAGGTGTATTCCCAGTTGCTTGAAGCGTTCACGCGCACGGGGCTACCCTGGGCTGCGTCGTTTGCCTTCAGCTGCACTTCGATGTACTCGGGGCGCTTGCCATCCTGGTTGTCGGCATCGTCCCACACCTTGGTTACAGGAATGTCGATGGTCGCAGGCTCGTGGGTGTTGGTGATAGTGAAGCCTTCTTCCACGGAGCCGGTGATTACCTTCTCGTAGTTTTCAACCGGCACAATCTGGGAACCGCTCGTGGACTCGTCGATGGTGTACTTAATCTCTTTGCCGTTTTCGTACTTATACTGCGTCGGCGCGGCGATGGTGGTCGTCCAGCCGTTGGCCTCGTTCAGCTCACGCTGGCGCTGGTGCACGCCATTGGCGGACACGAACACGCGGATGCTGTCGGGGCGCAGGCCGTCCTGGTTCTCGGCGTCGTCCCAGACCTTGGTCACGTCGATGGTCACGAGCTCAGGAACGTGCTTGTTGGTGACCTCGTTCACGCCCTCGAACGTCTCGAGATTGAGGTAGTCCAGCTCAAGCGCGCCGTCCTCGGCGATGGCGCCCTGCGGCTCGTACTCGGGCACGGTGCGCTCGGTTGCCACGTAGACTATCTCGTTGCCGTCGATGTACTTCGGCACCTCGATCATGTCGCCCCAGTCGTCCGGGTAGCTATTCGTGCTCTCGTTGATCGTGAACTCGAAGTAATCGGAGATGTGCGGGTTGTCCTCGGCGTCCCAATAGGTGCCGCGGATATCGAAGGTCACGCTGGTCGGACGCTTGCCGTCGCGGTTGTTGTCATCATCCCAGGTCTTCTGGATGGCGATTATGCCGGTCTCGGGCACATGCTTGTTGGTGATGGTCCAGGTGCCGTTGAGTTCGGCATACTGTTCGGTGTAGCCCTCGGGAACCTCGGTCTCGATGACGCGGAACTCAAGGTCGCTGCCGGTCTCCACGCGCTGGGTGTGGACATCCCAGCTGCCGGTCCAGCTGTTCTCAGCATTGAGCTCGACGGTGCCTGCAGGATGATCCAGCCAGTCGTTCATGTTGTCGGCCGGGCAGCGGAACTGCAGCTTGGCGGTCAGGGTATCGGGACGGATGCCGTCCTGGTTGTTGTTGTCGTCCCATGTCTTCTGGACGGAGACGGTGGTCATGCCCGGCTCATAGGTGTTGGTGACGAGGAAGATCAGCCTGTTGGGATAGAAACCGTCCTCGACGATCTTCGTGCTGACGATGGTCGTGTAATCGTCGACAGGATCCTCAGCGAGGGTGTAGGCAACCTTCTTGCCGTTCTGATAGACCGGGACATCCTCGATCGTCACGCTCCAGTTGTCGGGCAGGCCGCCAACCGCATCGCTCTCGGTCATCACGCCGTCTTTGTAGGCCACGCCATCGGCAAAGATGGTGTACAGGATGGCCTGAGGACGCTTCTTGTCATAGTTGCCCTCGTCATCCCAGTCCTTCCATACCTCGATGGTCATGGTCTCGGGGGTGTACTTGTTGGTGATAGTGACGCTGGTATCGCCATTCTCGAGGGTTGCAGAGTACTGGGCTGCGTCGGCTTCGTAGCCTTCGACTTCCGCTTCTGTAACCGTGTAGGTGATGGGCGCGCCGTCCTTGTAGGCAGGCAGATCCTCGAAGGTGTACTGCCAGTTGTTAGCAGCACCCACGCGGGTGGTGGCCACGGTGCCATCGTCATTAGCCAGCGTAAGCTCGATGAACTCAGGACGCTTGCCGTCCTGGTTGTCCGCGTCGTCCCATTTCTTGTTAACGGTTAGGTTGGCGGTTGCAGCCTCGTGTGTGTTGGTGATGGTGAAGCCATCGGCCACGGAACCAGTGATTTCAGAGGTGTAGTTACCGTTAGGATCTTCAAGCGTTACTTCGCCTCTTGCCCAGGATTCTTTAACCTCATACTTAATCTCTTTGCCGTTTTCATACTTGTACTGCTTTTGTGCCGTGATGGTCGTCGACCAGTCGTTGTCTTCACTCAAGGCGCGCTGGCGAACCTTTTCGCCGTTGGCATACACAACTGCGTACACTTCGCTCGGGCGCACGCCATCCTGGTCGTCGGCGTCGTCCCAGACCTTGGTCACAGGAATCTCGACCGTCTCGGGCGTATGCGTGTTGGTGAAGAACTGCTGTTTGCCAGGTTCAGCGTCCTGGCCAGCCTCGGGGTCGTAAACCGGCTCCATGACGATCTGATCCTGGTCGGGCGTATAGCCTTCCACCGCCTTCTCGCGGGCAACGTAGACCATCTCGAATCCATCGGCATACTTCGGCAGGTTAATGCTCTTCGACCAGTGGTTCGGGTCTTCGTCGCTCGAGAGTGCGGAAAGTACGAGGTCCTGCTTCTGGATAATGACATTTGTGCCGTTGTCCACATAGGCGCTCGTGATTTCGTAGGTTACAGACTCGGGGCGGATGCCGTCGCGGTTGTTGTCGTCAACCCACTCTTTGCCGAGGTCAAACAGCAGCATTACGGGAACATGCGTGTTGGTGATGGTGATGTAGCCGCTGTCGGCGTAGTCGGAGTAGCTTACCTCGTAGCCCTCGGGAGTGCCCTCAGTTACGTCCGCGTCGTCCGCCGACATCTTGTAACCGGTCTCTTCAACCGTGTACTTGATCTCCGTGCTGGCATCGCCGTCCTTGGTGTACTTCCACACGCCCGTGAAGTCGTGGGCCCAAGCATTGGCTGCGGTCAGCTCAGCGGTGATAGGCTCGTTGTTCTCGTCCAGTGCAGGGCTACCATCGGCAAGCAGGGACACGGTTACGCTCTCGGGACGCTTGCCGTCCTGGTCGTTGTTGTCTTCCCAGCGCTTTACCACAGTAACGGTGGTCTTCTCGGGATCGTAGGTGTTGGTAACGGTGTAGTTAAGCTGATCGTTGCCATCTTCCACAACCTGGTAGTCTGGGTCGCTCAGCTCCATGTAATATTCGTCGATGTACTCTTCGCTAATCGTGTAGGCAATCGTGGCGCCGTTGTTGTAGACCGGCATATCGGTGAAGCTGTACTCCCAGTTATCTGCTGCGGTAGTGGTGCCCACGGCCACCTCTTCACCATCGGCAATCAGCCTATAGGTAATCTCTTCAGGACGCTTGCTGTCGCGATTGTCGTCGTCGTCCCATTCCTTGCTTACGTTGATGTCAACCAGCTCGGGCACGTGCTTGTTAGTGATGGTGAAGCCGGCTTCCATGTCGCCTTCAACGCTTACAAGCTCGTAGTTACCGTCAGGATCTGCAGGCGTATGAGTGCCCTCAACCCAGGACTCTTCAACGGTGTACTGAATCTCCTCGCCTACAGCACCTTCCTTGTACTTGTACTGCTGCTCAGCGGTGATGGTGGTTGTCCAGTTGTTGGCCTCAGAGAGGGCACGCTGGCGCAGGCGGTTGCCTTCGTCGTCGTAGACAGCTACGTAGATTGCGTCTGGACGTACACCATCCTGGTTGTCGGCGTCGTCCCACACCTTGGTCACGGTGATCTCGCGGGTCTCGAGCTTGTGCGTGTTGGTCACGGTGAAGCCTTCGGTGGCGTTGCCGGAGACGGTCATCTCGTAGCCGGCGGGCACAACTTCTGCACCAGACTTGGCGGTGGACTCCTTCACGGTGTACTCGATCTCTTCGCCGTTCTCGTACTTGTAGATCGGCGTCTTCTGGCTGCTGGTGAACTCAGTGGTCCAGCCATTAGCTTCGCTTACGGCCTTCTGCTTGCTCATGTAGGTGCCGTCGGCCTTGTACAGGCGCAGGTAGACGGTCTCGGGACGCTTGCCGTCACGGTTGTCAGAGTCGTTCCAGACCTTGGTCACAGGAATAGAGTCGATGGTCTCAGGCTTGTAGGTATTGGTAACCGTGAAGCCTTCGGCCACACTACCCTCGATTACGGGCTCGTCGTAGCCTTCCACAGTGCCCTCGGTGAGGGTGTATTCAATCTCTTCTTCAGTCTCGATGTTGAAGGCCGGGACATCTTCGAAAGTGCCCTTCCAGCCGTCGGCCTCGGTGAGCGTCAGGGTGCCGAACTCGCCATCGGCGCTGCTCAGCGTGACGTCGACGCTTGTCGGACGCTTGCCGTCGCGGTTGTTGTCGTCGTTCCAAACCTTGGTCACGGGAACGTCGATCTGGCCAGCGTCGGTCAGGGTGTTGGTCACGGTGAAGGTGTAGCCGTCGATGCCGTCGCCTTCGCGTTCAGTCGTGACGACATACGGGTAGTTGTTCGCTTCCTCGACGTAGTAGTCGATGATGCTGTCGGGGTCGGTGATGTCGCTGTATACCGGAACATCGGTGAAGGTGATGGTCCAGTCGTCGGCCGCACGCAGATTCGTCTGCTTGGCAATTTCACCATTGTTCATCAGCCTCAGGTCGACCACATCGGGACGCCATCCATCTGCGTCATTGGCGTCTCTCCACACCTTGTTGATGGTAACGGTGGTGGTGTTGGGGATAAGCACGTTGTGCAGCGTGAAACCGTTCTCCACGTCTCCAGTTACGCCATCGTTGCGGTAGAAGGGCACGTCATCTTCTTCTACGGTGTATTCAATCTCGGTGCCCTGTTCGTTTTTGAACACCTCGATGGTGTTGGTCCAGCCATTGCCATCGTTAAGGGCGATCTGCTCGTTGATGGGCGTGCCATCAGCCAAAACGGATACGTTCAGCTCGGCCGGACGATGGGAGGTGTCGCCGTTCTCCTCTTCCCAAGACTTGGTTGCACTAATCGTGATCTTCTCGGGCTCGTGGGTGTTGGTGATGGTGAATACAACCGGCTCTGTTGTGTCATCGGTGGTAACGCTTACGGGATCGATGGTTGGGGTGTAGCCTTCGATTGCGTCCTCGGTAACCGTCCAGACGATCTTTTCACCCTGGAAATAACGAGCCTTCGAACCGAAGCTAACCGTATTACTATCTTCTGTGGTAGCAGTACCAGAAGTTGTGGAAACTAGCCTGCCGGACGTGGTGCGGCCTTCGAGCTTCAGATTAGCATCTTGGCGCAAACCATCGCGGTCGCTGTCATCCTCCCACACCTTGGTAGCGCTAATGCTGACCAGCTCGTTGGTCCAAATAGCGTAAAGCACCTGACCATTGAGCGCTTCTTCCGGAATGCTCTCGCCCGCCTGATAATCGGGGGTCGTGGCATTCTGATCAAACGACCAGCCCATAAGCTGAGCGCCAGGGTTAGAGAAGTCGCTGCCGTTGTAAAGGGCGTCGGTGTCGTGCTCTATCGTCATCTGAGAACCCGTTGCACCGTTCGGATCGTAGGTGACATCGCCCTTGACGGTCACCGTGAAGGTGGCCGTGAGGTTAATATCGTCTCTATCCCAGTAACCATCAGCAGGTTCTTTCTTATGAGTGAGCGTAATATCGGTAGATCCAAGAGCCACTGCCGTAATGACGAAGTCGCTATCAACCTCGACAGACGACCCATTGGTTGCTACATCCCACGTTGCCGGATTGATGTCGAAAACTTGACCGTAATTCGGGCTGGAGGGATTAGTATTCTTATATTCGGCTACCGTTCTATCCGTCTTGATATCAAGGCTGTTTACACCAGTAGATCCGATTTTAAGCTCCTGATTCCAAACAGTAAGCTGGGTTGCTTCGTCAATGGTCTTTCCGACAACATCCTGACCTTGCGTTGCCACAAACGTGTACGGCGAGAACTGGTCGAGGGCCAAAGTGGCGCCTTCAGCAGGGATTTCAGCAATCTTGTCAGCCACATGGTAGACCTCTACCGTTTCGCCCTCGAGCGGGATGTTGGAGAAGGTTACGTTCACGGGAGCGTAGGGCTCGATTTCGGTTGCGGGATCGTTTGGCATAAAGAAGTGCACGTCGATAGAAACGGCATCTGCGGCTTCCACGCCAGCAACTTCCAGGACCGCAACCGGAGTTGCCACAGCGCTTACGGCAAGCTGGGCACCTGCGGGCAGCGCGCCTTCAGGAGCCTGCACGTTCACTGTTATGCCTGCTGCACCATTCAAGCTGGTAGCAGGGAACAATTTTTCGAGGCTTATCTGGGCTTTTGCAGTTTCTTCGTCTACTTCAAAGCCTGCCGAAGCCATAATCTGCATATAGACTGCTGCAGCTTTATCTACTGCATCGAGTGCTTTTTGATTCGAGGCTTCTTTTTTGGTTTCTTGCGCATCTTTAGCATCGTCTTTTGCATCTTTTTCTTTTTCTTCAGCCGCTTCAGCTTTTTCAGCAGTCTGAGTGTTTGTCTGAGCAAAAGCAAACTGAGTTGCTTTAGTTGCGCCTTGCAAAGCTTCGCCAGCTGCCACGGGCCCGGCAATGGCGACTGCCATGCTATCTGCATATCCATACAAAGCTACATGGGAGAGTTGTGCAGTATAGCCGTTTAGACTTGCTTGGACAGGAATCTTGGGCGTTACGGTTTTTACGCCTTCTTCACTATCCAACGTATAGATAATTTCGAAGAAGAGAGGTGCACCCACGAGTGCTTCGCCTGTGCCCTCACCCTTCATAGATGCGGGGAGTTGGGCAGCAAGCTGTGCAGCGCTTTCGCCTTCTATAGCCTTCACCTGGGCAGATGCGCCTTTTGGTAGGGCGCCTGCAGGGGCCGACACCGCAAGAGTGCCACCAGCAACACTTAAGGTAAAGCTGGTTGCAGGGAAGTCGGCATTTTCGTCTTGCGCTTCTTCACCTTCTGCTTCACCTTCTGCTTCACCTTGCTCCACAGCTTCATCAACCGCGCTCCAAGCGCCATTGTCAGCGTAGCGCTCTTGCGCCGCAGCATCTATGGCCGCCTGCTGGTCTGCTTGCTGTTGTGCGGCAGCTTCAGCAGCAGCGTCTATAGCAGCTTGCTGGGCCGCAGCTTCAGCAGCACGCGCAGCAGCAGCTTCTTCAGCTGCTTGCGGTTGTACAGCGTTTTGTTGCTGTACGGCTATGTCTTCTTGGGATTCATTTTGGCCACCCCAGTCATCTGCTATAGCAAAATTTGGAATCGCCCATACCGAAAGCGTCAGTGCAAGTAGCACCGACAAGAGCTTCTTCGCCCGTTTCATAAGCACTCTCCTTTGTTTAGTGGTCCAATTTTTTAGCGTTAAATACAATATTTAGTGCTTTGGGGAAGCAGTTTACTCTTTTTGTTGTGATTAACCCCCCCCCCGAGGGGTGAAAAAAAGCCGTGTTCACAAATTCTCCAAATATTGTGCCCAGCCTTACAGGTACCACAATATCTAGAGATTTGCATTTTATAAGTCTATTTTTGTAGCACTATAAAAAGTTGACAAAAGACCCGGGTAGGTTCAGGTAATCATAAAGGTCAGGTCTTTTGTCAACTTTTATCAACTGAGTTCTTCTTGCGTGTGGCTGTGCCCATGTCTGCCCTCTGATATATAGTGCTTATGCGCATGAATGCAGAGGGACGGTTCTAGCATATCATTCAGTGCCGATTTGGACTATATGGCTTACCCCAGTGCGCGAATGACACACTAGAGCCGTCCCCCTGCATCCCCCGCATCCCCGATAGCGCTTCGCAGAACAAGAGAGCAGGCTATTGCAATCATCGCCACCAAGGCGCCTGCGAAGAACACCGCCGAATGCGTGCCGAACAGCGCAAGAACAGCGCCCGAGAAAAGCGAACACGAGAACTGTCCCCTGTGTTGCTGAGGCTGACAACACACAGAACTCTTCCTGCGTTTCTGACAACTTCTCGCTCAGTACGTTAAGATACTTGTGTCGATGGTTTTGCTGTCGACAATGCGTTAGTAATTGATATATCACCATACTGGAGAACTCGTTTGAAAACCAAATGCTCCAAGCTCCTGCATGCCATCTTTGACACGTCTAGGCGGGAACGACGCCTGCGGGTGTTGTTCGCCGTGCTCTTTGCCATTTGCTTTGTCATAGGCGACAGCTTCAGGGACTACGGGTCGCTTTTCGCAACGCTCGATGAGCCCCGTCAGGCCATCAAGCAGTTGGTCTTTTTTGCCCTCTATTTCCTTGGAGGCTATGTCGGCATCTGCCTTGCCGCTTTCGCTGTAAGGCATTCCAGAGAGCACGGACGTGCGAGGTTAACGGTAATGAGGACCTGGCCGGTATTCCTTGTGTTTGTGTTAGCCTGGGCCCCCTATGTTGTCTGCAACTTCCCGGGATCCGTTCCTTACGATACGGTACTCCAGATAAACCAAGGACTTGGAGCTGCGTCTCTGAACACACACCATCCGACAGTCCTGTCGCTGTACTTCGGCGCAATAATCACGGTCGCACGCGCTGTAGGCGTCGGCGACATTGGCGGGATTTTTGTCCTTACGCTTATACAGCTCGTCTTTACTGCACTCGTTTTCTCCGAGCTTGTGCGCTTCGTCGACGAAGCGGCCCGAAGGCGCGTGCTCACTTTCGGTGCGATTGCATTTTTCGCCTTGTACCCCACCTGGGGCATGATGGTAGAGGGCATCATCAAAGACGCACCCTATACGGGCTTTTTCGTACTTTTCGTGTTGGCGTATACACGATGCGTGCTGGCTACATCGCCGGAGAATCGACTTGGCCCAAAAGGCGTTGATGGTGCACCTGGCTTACGGGAGTTTGTCATGCTCGCTGTTGGGGCACTTGGGATGTGCTTTTGCCGCAACAACGGAATCCATGTCCTTATCCTCTCGGCCATCCCGCTGCTTCTTCTGAGGCAAGATCCAAGAATTCGGGCGAAGGAGGCTGCCAGCCTTGCCTCCGTGGTTCTTGTATTCTTCTTGGTGACAGGACCGCTCTATTCCGCATTAGGAGTGAAACCTGGTCCGATTGCAGAGGCGCTCTCTATCCCTGTGCAGCAGGTCGCGCGCTACGTTGCCGAATACGATACTGAAATCACCCCTCTTGAGAAGAGCGTGATTAATGGCGTACTGGACTATGAGACTATTAAGGACGAGTACGACCCTCAATTATCCGACCCAGTGAAAGCGACGTTTCACAATAACGCAACGCAGCAGGAACAACTCGCATTCCTTAAGCTCTACCTTGAATTAGCCCAACAGCACCCGAGACCGTTTATCGAGGCACCACTGCACAATAGCTACCGTTACTATTCTTTTACCGATTTCAGCAACACTCGTGCTTGCTTTCAAAACTACACGAAATTCGCAATCAACAAGTCCCTCGCTTACGATGACTACTTGCCCTTTACCAAAGCCGCGCGCAAAGTGACCAGGGATTGGGCCGAGCTGGTGACCAACGTACCCATTTTGAATATCCTGAACCGCTGCGGCTTCTTTACCTGGGTTTTGCTACTCTGCCTATGTTCAGCTCTTGTCCGCCGTCAACCCAAAGAGATTATGGCAGCCATTCCGCTTATCATAAGCATTCTGGTGTGCATTGCCTCTCCTGTTAATGGCCTTCAGCGGTACATGTGGCCGGTAATGGCTGCGATCTGGGTTCCCATTGCCCTGTCGTTTGCTGGCACCATGCGGCGGGATGCAAGCAGGGGCGCGCGACGCGAGCATGCGTGACAAAAGGTCTTTTGTCAACTTCCCTTTGTCAACGTGTGACAAAAGGTCTTTCGTCAACTCACTTGTCGACCTAAGCTTTGTCGAAGTCGACTACGCGGTCGGCCACTTCGCGTACGAGTTCGGTGTCGTGGGTGATTACGAGCACCACCTTGCCGTCGCGTGCCAAAGTGCGCAGCAGTTCGGCAACCTGCTTCATGTGCACCAGGTCCAAGCCGCTTGTGGGCTCGTCGAAGATGAGCACGGGGTTTTCCGACTGACAAAAGGTCAGCTTTTGTCAACTTTTATCAACTGAGTTCTTCCTGCGTGTGGCCGTGCCCATGTCTACCCTCTGATATATAGTGCTTATGCGCATGAGGATGAATTACCGTATACCTATGCGTTGTTCCGTCGTGCGTATGCACAAAAGTGTGCACATGGGCGTGCTCGTGCTGACGAACAAGAGTATCCACAACATTTAGACGCGGGTACGTTGACGGCATAAAACACCGCTGCCAGAAGCGCATATACTATTGCACGCATTCTCTGCACGGCTATCTCCAAACCATCGTGAAAGAGCCTCGTAGAACGCATCGACCACTTTCCCAAGCAGCAATTAAGACAAACTATCACACGCGTTACTGGGTGCGTGGCTTATCAAGTTGATAGGTTGACATAAGACCCGACCTTTCGTCAACGCACAGAACTGTTCCCTGCGTTGCTTTATACCAGCGACCGAGCGTAGAGCCACGCACGGCGCGCCGTTTGCCTACTCATTTTTGCGGCGTCGCCTGCGAGCCAAGCGTAGAGATTGCCCTCGTTGATGCCAAGATCTTTCGCCAGTCGATAGCGTGTCGCACCCGAAGCCTCAAGAGCCTCACGCGTCTTCTGCGCCATCATAGCAATCACGCGTCGGTCATTAGCAGCGTTTGCCTCTATGCTGTCGTAAGCATCGAGCACCTTCCTATAGCGGTTGGGAAGAGCGTTTCGCCTATCGCGCAAAAACATCTCTGCGCGACCAGAGTACTCCGAAGAGAGAGAGCGCATCTCCTCCCACCCTTCGCACACGTCTTCAAACTCAGTGTTCTTGGCAAGATCGTCCACTCTACCAAGATCTAGCGCATAGAGGAATACTGTCTCTGCTGCATGAGGCGCATGTTCGCATACTGCAGAGGCGAGCTTTTTCAAGCTCGTAGTGCTCACGCCCGTCAAGCTGCAGCAATAGCGCAAAAGCCATCTTCTAAACGTGCGCTTCACCTGCCGCTCCGTTTCCACTGTTCGAATCCCGCACGCCTTGCATTCCTAGCAGCATGCGGCAAGAAATCCTGCTCATATGTTTTCACCATACGCTCGTAAACGAGTTTCGTGCCGCACGAAGCTTTCGCCTCGCCTGGTCCGTAGATTAACTTTTCCAAACAAGACCAATCGAGAGAGCAAAGCATAGATTCATTCAAGAGGTCATCCCTATCCTGCCTGCGCCAGGAATAGAGTTTCATTACAGCGAGGTCTTCGTTGGAAGGACGATAAAAGTCAACGATCTGCGACTCGACTGGCAAGCGCACGAGGCGTCCTTCGAAGCCAGCAGGGAGCCTATCCGCGTACACGCCTACTTGCGTGTTAACCTCGAGATGACGTGCGACGATTTCGGCAAGAGAAGCATCGCAGCGCAAAGCGTCGATGTCGCGCGTGATTGTTCTTTGCGTGAGTTGAGAAAGGATGAGGGCGCAACCGCCAACAATAATCATCTGAAAGCGTCTTGATTCCCCCAATTCAAGAGTTGCCTCTTCGTCAATTTCACGAAGAATCTCGATGAGGTTTTCGGTTGCAAGCGCACCGCCATGCATGACTATCTCCTACTATTATTTTTTTTTAAATAATAGTATATCATAGATCCACGCACAGGAGGGCGGGCAGGTCAGGCAATCGTGGCATCTTCTGTCAACTAAGCCGCGAAGTCGATGCGGACTATGACCATCTTCACCATGCTGTCGCACATGTTTATAAGACGCTTGTGCATGAAACCCACATGCTTGTAGATGTCGCGGTAGCCGCGCATGTAGCTCTTAGCACTAACCTGGGCAAAGCCGCTGCTCCACGTTTCAAGGTCGTGGTAGTCCTCGAGCGAGAAGAGCGCTTTCACATCGGTGCCGCCAAACTCCTTGATGACGGTTTTCGTCATCATCTTGGCGCCGCGGGCGTTACAGGCGTCAAAGACCACGCGCCCTCCAGGGAAGCGCCGCGCCATTTGTTAGACTATACTAACTATAATCTATATCAAACTAGACAACAAGGAGCTCCCATGAGCAAGCTTTCTGGTGTTGAAGACACGCTCTACATCCCGCTGACTGCGCGTATCTACATTTCCGAGCATTTTCCAGACTATTTCTTCGACGAAGCCGCCCTGGCCCTCAAACCCGAAATGCCCTACGATGAGATTGTGGCCAAGCAAAGCGAGTACTTTGCCTTCGCTGGTGCTGCGCGATTCCGCATCGTCGACGACATGGTGCGCAACTTCATAGCCGAACACAGCCCCTGCAATATCGTGAACCTTGGCTGCGGCTTGGAAACCTTGTATTTCCGCGTCAAGCCTGCACCTGGCAGCGCCACCTTCTTTGAGCAGTACCTGTCCGACGTAATCGAGACGCGGCGTGCGGTGCTGGGCGAACACATAGACGAGCGCCTGCTTGGTGGCGACCTTTTCGACTTCGGCTGGGCCGACGAAGTGGACGCAAGCCTGCCTACTTTCATCACTGTCATCGGCGTGCTGCAATACTTCGACGACGAGCGCGTGCGCGGCTTTCTGGCCGAAGCGAAACGGCGCTTCAGTGGCGCGAACATTGTCTTCGACGCCATGACGCACAAGGCCATCAAGTACGCCAACGACTACATCAAGAAGACGGGTAACGCCGATGCTGAGCTGGGCTTCGGCATAGACGACCCTGCGCAATTCGCCCGTGAGTGCGACATCGACCTGGTGGAAGCGCGCCCCTTCTTCACCGAGGCGCGCAAACTAAAGGGGCTGAAACTCTATACGCGCATAGCCATGAAGGTAGTTGACGAAGGCGGACGCCGCGGCTTCCTCATGCACGCCAAGCTCTAAAACCTGACCAAAAGGTGACACAAGACCTGACCCTCTGTCACCCTGAAGACCTAAGGTGACACAAGACCTGACCCTCTGTCACCCGGTGCAGAACGCGATTGCGCAGTTGTAGGTTGGCAAAAAAATCGAGTATCTGGCGATGTTTGGATCTAGTGTTTGCATAGACTAAAGCAGCACCCTTCTGACCAGGCATTATGAAGTCGCTTTTTGTGGCTCGTTGAACGTGCTGCTTTAAAATCGCCAGATACTCGAAATAATTGCCAGCGCAGCATTAACGTGAAGACGAAGGCTTGTT
>JAFUCE010000009.1 GCA_017459805.1 Eggerthellaceae bacterium | reverse complement strand
CTAGTTCAACTCGTACAATACCGTCATTTCTTGCCACTTTTGAGCTCCAACCCGTACAACTCCGTCATTTCTTGCCACCAACTGCCTTAATTCTTGCTGGAGTGCTATGAACATCACGTTGCGCTTGGAGCGGGCTTATTGCACTCGCCAGGCGCACCGACGCTGTTTTACTAGCGCCAACCTAGGGCAGCTAAGCGCACCCTCGCTGACTTACTGCGCCAACCTGGGGCAGCTATGCTCTGTTGCATGCTTTGGTCGAGCTTTTAGGCGAAAGGAAGCGCGCTTATAAGAAGGGCGCTAGTCTAATTACTAGGCCGAGTGTGGCGGGATGTGGTGAAGAGCGCCCTAGTTTTAGCGCCCTTCACTTGCGCGCTTAACTCGCCGTTAAAAAAGCGAAGCGCATGCAATAGAGTGTAGCTGCCCCTCTTAATCTCCGAGGATTGCTTCGGTGAAGCGGTAGCGGCGATTCTTCGACCCACCATAGGCCTCAATAATCCCGCGGTCGATAAGATCGTGAAGCAGGTAGAGCACATCGCGTTGCGTCATGCCAAAGTACTTGGCCAGCGCCGCGCTGTTCTGCGATTGATACTCCTGCAAGATTGCGCAAATGATGCGCTCCTTCTTTGGCAGCTCGTCCCAGCCGGGAATGGCGTCCTCCAGCGGTAGGTTGGGCAACATGATGGCCTTGTCCGACTCATGGGCATCCATCAGCGTAATGTCGCGTCCGTTAATGCGTGGCATATCTTGCAAGGCTTGCGCCTGTTCTGGCAAGAAGGGCGCTGGGAAAATGGACGACAGAAGTTTTTCGTTAAGTATCATGTCCACAAACTGTTGCTCTTCGGGTTGAAGCGCACGGTTGCTGTGCACAATCAAATTGAGCGGGCGAGTAAGCACGCAGCCCTGAAGGCGAAGCATGGTCAAGCGTTTGCGGCGGCATTCTTCCTGGACCGTGAGCGCCGAAAGGATGGAAAAGCCCAAGCCCTCCGCCACGGTTTCTTTGATGGCCTTTGTTGAAGAAAGCTCCATGAATATGCTCAGGCGATCGGCATCGAAGCCGCCGTTAGCCAATCTGATTTCAGCTACACGGCGCGTGCCCGAGCCCTTTTCGCGTGTGATATAGGGCTCATCCACCAGTTCGTCGAAAGTAATTTCCAAGCGTTTCGCCCAGGGGTGGTCGTAGGGAACCACCACGACCAGCTCATCGCTCCAGAATTGTTTGAGGGTGATGTCCTTATTGTCCTTAATCGGCCCTTCAATCAGCCCAATGGAAAGCTTCCCGTCCAGCAGTTCATTAGCAATAACGCTTGTGTTGGCAATGTGGGCACTTACGCGCGGCATGCTGGCATCGTGCATGGCAAAACTCATCATGCGCGGAAGCAGGTATTCGCCAATGGTCAGCGTGGCACCTACGTGGATAAGCGCAGTTTGGTGGAGGCAAAAATCGTGAATTTCTTCCTTTGCCTGGTCAATGGTGCGCAGAATCTGCGTGACCTTTTCATAGAGGATATTCCCTGGTTGGGTAAGGGTTACGCCGCGGTTAGTGCGATTGAAAAGTTCGGCGCCGTATTCCTTTTCCAAATTCTGAATTTGGACGCTCACACTGGGCTGACTAATATGCAAGCGTTTAGAAGCGAGAGTGATATTGCCCGCGTCGGCCACTTCCTTAAAAACGAGGAATTGCTCAAGTGAACTCATGCGGACCCCCTCTATAGAAAAATACTATACCAGGATACAGGAGGGGGCTTTCATAGTCAATCGTAATGGTGTAATTGCTTTTCAGCATTTTACACCCCTCATTTCCTGCTTTACTCTGTCAAACAGGAGGTAAGTGTTCATTTTCACACGTGAAAAGGACGTTTATTACAACGCAAGTTGGAAGGGGGACCCATGGCTTCAGTAGCTTCAATTTTTGCTCTCCTGGCCGTGATAGGGTTTTTAATCCTGAGTGCCGCAAAGTTTGCAAAATACTCCAAGTTCAATCAACACTCGCGCTTCGATCTTTACCCCGTGCCCAAGGAAGGTAACGGGCGTGGTGAATACGGCGGGTCATACATGGAAGAAGACCTGTGGTGGGAAAAGCCGCGTTCCATTAATCATGTGGCCGAACTGGTTGACATGGGCAAAGAGATGTTCTTCATCCGTAAGCTCTTTATGAATCAACCATCGCTGTGGGTGCCATCCATGCTCTTCCACGGGGGCATTTATTTCATGATGCTTTTTTCGGTTTTGCTGCTTATTGCGGCCTTTGTGGCATCCCCCGTTCTTGAAACCATAACAACGGTGGTTGGGGTAATCGGTTTTTGCTGCGCCCTGCTGGGTTGCCTCCTCTTGCTCATACGCCGCCTGACCGACGCATCGCTTGCGGCTTACACTACGCCCATTGAATACTTCAACTTGATTCTTATTGCAGCGGTTCTTATCACGGGCATCATTTCGTGGCTAAGCGCTGCCAATGTTTTCGAAGTTGCTCGCTCCATTGTGACCTTCAACTTTGCCGAACTGCCTGGCATCGTAGTGCTTCATCTGATCCTGTTGGGAATCATGATGCTCTACATTCCCGCTTCCAAGATGGGCCATTACGCAGGCAAGTTCTTCACCTTCCATTCCGTGTTGTGGAACAACGAACCGAACCTGCCGGGTAACGCGGTCAACAGTGCCGTCAAGGCATCCAATGCTGCTGGCGCCACGGTGAAGTGGAGCGCACCACATGCAAGCCCCGCACCAGCACCCGCACCCGAGCCAATCGCAGAGGAGGCATAAATCATGTCTAAGGATACTAAGCATCTACGCCCGCGCGACCTTGGTCGCGACGTTGCCGTCCTTTCCCCCACGGACGACCTCAAGCCCCTGCCAAGCACTTTCGATGCCAGCTTGGAACCTGAATTCAAGGAGTTCAAGGACGAATGGGCCGAAACCTACTGCGCTTCGCTCGACGGCTTTGTGGCAATTGACACCCTCAAGCGTCCTGAAACCAAGGAGGAAGAGGAAGAATTTGTTCGCAAGTTCCTTTCGGGCCTTGAAAAGCTCTTCCAGGATTCGAACAAGAATGCCGTGCAGCCCCTCGCTTTGAACATGGAGTTCTGCGCCAAGTGTAATACCTGTTCAGAGGCTTGCCATATCTACGAAGAAAGCAATGGCGACGAAATCTATCGTCCCAGTTTCCGCGTGGACGTTCTGCGTCGCATCTATAAGAAGCACTTCACTACCGCTGGCAAGATGCTCGGTGGCTTTGTGGGCGCCGATATCGAACTGAATTGGGAAACCATTGCGCGTCTGGCGGAACTGTCCTACCGTTGCAACCTCTGCCGCCGCTGCGCCCAGGCCTGCCCGATGGGCCTCGACAACGGCTTGGCTGCTCGCGAAATTCGCAAGATCTTTAGCCAGGAAATGGGCATTGCGCCGAAGGCCATTCATGAAAAGGGTACCGAACTCCAGCTCAAGGTGGGCTCGACCACGGGTATGACCACCCCAGCCTTTGTTGACACCGCTGAATTTATCGAAGAAGACATCGAAGAGCGCACCGGTCGTTCCTTCAAGTTCCCCATGGACAAGGAAGGCGCCGACGTTCTGCTTATTCACAATGCCGGCGAATTTATTGCCTGGCCCGATAACCCCGCTGCCTTCGCCATTTTGCTGGACGAAGCGGGCGTGGACTGGACGCTGTCCAGCGAAATGTGTGCCTATGACGGCGTAAACTATGGCGCATGGTATGACGACATCCAGGCCAAAAAGATTGCCGCTAAGCAGTTCGAGGTTGCTAAGAAGCTGGGCGTGAAGCGCATTGTCATGGGCGAGTGCGGCCATGCTCACAAGGCTATTGCTGTCAGTGCGGACCGCATGTTTGCCGCAGAAGACAAAGTCCCCGTGGAAAGCTTCCTGCCGCTTATGCTTACGCTCGTGCGCGAAGGCCGCCTGAAGTTTGACCCGTCGAAGAATAACTTCCCGGTTACGCTGCATGACCCCTGCAACTATGTGCGCCAGATGGGCATCGTGCAGCCCCAGCGCGAAATTATCCGTGCTTGCACCACCGACTTCCGCGAAATGACGCCCCACGGTGTCGACAATTACTGCTGCGGTGGCGGTTCGGGCTTCGCCATCATGAACAACCAGAATTTCTCGGACTTCAGGAACCACGTGAGTGCGCGCAAGAAGCTCGAGCAAATCATTAATGCCTTCGGCGAAGACTTCGAAAACCCCGACGTTCTGAAGTACGTGTGCGCACCGTGCTCGAACTGCAAGGGTACCATCCGCGAACTGCTGAAGGACTACAAGATTACTGCGAAATATAACGTGCAGTACTCAGGCCTCGTTGAACTGATGGTGAACGCTTTGGTAAGTATGGAAAAGCCCTTCTTTGAGTTCTTGGAGGAATAGTAAATTTTTGCCCCGAAATGTCTTATTTCGGGGCAGAGCTCACCATGAAACACCAGTTTAAACGTGGTATTTTTTGTAATAGCTTAGCGTAATACCACAATTCATTATATATATTTGCAACCGCGTGCACACCGTGGTAAATGTAAGTTGAGAAAAAGCGTGTAGGCAGATACGCGCTATAGCCAAAGAGAAGGAGGCTACTCATGTTTATAGTATCGATCGACGAAAACGCCTGCAGCGGTTGCGACTCTTGCGCAGAAGGTTGCCCGGCACACATCCTTGGCTTTGAAGACGGCCATGCATTTGTTTCTGGCGACGAAGCCGAATGCCTGGGTTGTGAAACCTGCACCACGGTTTGCCCAAGCGACGCAATTACCATTACCGAAATGTAGGGACTAAAAGCCCGGTGCCTTAGTGCCGGGCTTTATGTATATGTAAATGAAGGAGGAGAGATGGCTGAAGTAGGGAAGACCCCTCTGCTCGACGAGCTAGAAAGCGGCCCATGGCCAAGCTTTGTTAAAGAAATAAAGCGTGCGGCCGAAAAGAACGAAATGAGCAAGGACCTTCTGGGGCAGCTCGAGCGTTCGTACGAAGAAAAGATTGGTCACTGGAAGCACGGCGGCATCGTTGGTGTAAAAGGTTACGGTGGCGGCGTTATCGGCCGTTATTCAGACCTGCCAGATGAATTCCCCGCACTGCGTGAATTCCATACCATGCGTGTTGCCGCACCGAGCGGCTGGTTCTACAAGACCGACACCCTGCGCACCATTTGCGATATTTGGGAGCGCCACGGTTCTGGCTTGACGAATATGCATGGTTCAACGGGCGACATTATTTTGCTCGGCTTAACCACCGAAGAGCTTCAGCCTACCTACGACGAATTCGCCGAACAGGGCATGGACTTGGGTGGTTCTGGTTCCGACCTTCGTTCGCCCAGCTGCTGCGTAGGCCCAGGCCGTTGTGAACACGCCTGCTACGACACGCTGGACGCCTGCTTCGACGTTACTAACGAATTCCAGGACGAATTGCATCGCCCCATGTGGCCCTACAAGTCCAAGATCAAATTTGCTGGTTGCGCTAACGACTGCGTTGCCGCCCAGGCTCGCGCCGACATTTCGGTGGTGGGTACCTGGCGCGACGCCATCCAGGTGGACCAGGCAGCCGTTGCTGAATATGCCGACGGTGGCCTCAACATCCAGAAGTTTGTTGTGGACAAGTGCCCCACGGGCTGCATGAGCTTCGACGCTGAAAAGAAGGAACTGACTATCGACAATCCTGAATGCTCACGCTGCATGCACTGCATCAATGTCATGGGCAAGGCCCTCAAGATTGGTAAAGAGCGCGGCGCCACCATCATGATTGGTGCGAAGTCCACCATCGTGAAGTCGGCCTTTATGTCCTGGGTGCTCATCCCCTTCATGAAGATGGAAGCTCCCTACGACGAATTCAAGGAACTCTGCAACGAAATCTGGGACTGGTGGGACGAAAACGGCAAGACGCGTGAGCGCTTGGGCGAAACCATCTACCGTCTTGGCATGGGCAAGTTCCTGCGCGACCTCGACATCGAAGCGGTCCCGCAAATGGTTTACAAGCCACGTTCAAACCCCTATGTATTCTGGCAGCCTGAAGAAATTGGCAAAACGGCCGAAGGCTAAAACGAGTAGTTGAAACTTCGCGCAGCTGCGCACGATTATAGAAAACGAGGTGAACAAAGTGGCTTTAACAGACCAGGGCCCTATCGATTATAAGGAGAATATTCCTCCTATCATTCAAGAAAACTACGGCAAGTGGGAATACCACGAATACCCCCGTCCCGGCGTGCTGAAGCATGTTGGCCCTGCGGGTGCTCTCTATTCCATTCGTGTGGGGACGCCCCGCCTGTTGGCTGTCGACTCCATCCGCGATTTTGCGGACGTGGCCGACAAGTATTGCGACGGCTACCTGCGCTTTACCACGCGCCAAAACGTTGAATTCCTTACCACTAAGGAAGAAAACATCGAACCCATCATCAATGCGGTGAACGAACTGGGTTATTCCGTTGGCGGTACGCACAACTCCATGTCGAGCATTGTGCATACCCAGGGTTGGGTGCACTGCCACACCCCCGCAACCGACGCTTCGGGCATCGTGAAGGTGGTCATGGACGACCTGCATGAATTCTTCGTTGAAGACAAGCTGCCCAACAAGCTTCACATTGCTATGGCATGCTGCTTGAACATGTGCGGCGCTGCCCACTGCTCCGACATCGCCATCGTTGGTGTGCACCGTACCGCTCCGCGCATGGACCACGACACCATCCGTCGTACGACCGAAATTCCGTCGCTCGTGGCCTGCTGCCCGACGGGCGCTATTCGCCCTGACCCGACGCAGAAGAGCGTTAAGGTTGTTGAAGAAAAGTGCATGTACTGCGGCAACTGCTACACCATGTCGCCGGGTATGCACATCCTCGACGCTGAAAACGACGGCATCGCCATCATGGTTGGTGGTAAGGTTGCCAACGCTCGCAGCAATCCGGAGTTCAGCCGCATGGTTATTCCCTTCCTGCCCAATTCTGCGCCGCATTGGCCTGAAACCGTGGCTGCTATTCGCAACATTGTGGAATGCTGGATTGCGGGTGCTGAACCGGGCGAGCGCTTGGGTGAATGGATCAACCGCATCGGTTGGGAACGCTTCTTCAGCGTGACGGGCATTCCGTTCAACGACAAACTCATCGACGACTACATCTTCTCGCGCGAGTCCTTCCGTACTTCCGCTGCGTTCAAGATGTAAGAGGAGCATTGTGGCCAAAGTCACCAAGAAGCTTATAGAACAGATGGTAGAGGGGCGCGCCTATGACGCGCTCCTTGCTTCTTTTGACGAAGACCCTGACGCCACGCGCCGTTTTCTCGTGCGCTTGGCTTACGACCCCCAGGCTCCTTTGCATGATGAAACCATACGCGTCCTTCGCTTCCTGTCCAAGGAGCGCAGCGCAGCCATGCCCGAATTCTTTTTGGAAACCATGCGACGTCAAATCTGGGCCATGAACGAAGAAGGCGGCAACATTGCGTGGTCGGCACCAGAAATCGTGGTGGCCGTGGTGGCGGGCAATCCAAAACGCTTCGGCGACTTCTTTTCCTTCGCTTTTGAAGCAGCCGTTGATGAAATGGTGTTCCAGCCAAGCTTGGTAAAAGCCTTTGACCTTATGGCTGAAACTAACCCTGAATTTGTGGCTGAATACGCGCCAAAAATAGAGATGTTGCGAAGCCGCCTGACCGATTCCAACTATCTTGGCATTAGCCCAGGTCAAAGTACATAAAATATAGGTATAACCTTGCGTAATAGTGTAATGAAATTATCGTATTTTACATTCATAGTTAAGCTATTCCATAATGAAGCTAGCCAATGTGGGTGCCTAGGCGCTCATTTGGAAAAAGGGCATGTGAGTGCATGCCGAGTACGTACTTTTTAGGAGGCAACCATGGATAAGGGCCCCGCAGATCCCAAGGTAAAGGAAGCTGTTCTTGCTTACCTCGACACCGTAGAAAAGGCCAAGAGCAAGGAAATCGCTAAAGCCATTGACGTACCCAAGGGCGCTGTTGACTTGGCGGTAAAAGAACTTGCTGCGGAAGACCTGGTTGAGTATCTCTATATCACCACGACCTTCGTAGCGCTGAAGGGCAAGGTTGCTCCGCCCGAATAGGCGGATGCCTTTGCTTGAGGGGTAGGCCTTAAGTGAGCGCAAGCGAGTGTGTTCGCTCAAGGCTATTTGAGAAGGGGGTATCGTGGCATCAAGTTCCACGATAGAATCTATAGCTTCGCAATGGAAAGTTTTAATCGACCCACTTGTGGGCGACAAAGCTTTTTCTGAAAACGTGGCTGCAGGGCGCTTCCATAACCCTGCTGCGTACCACGTGCACAATGTGGCGCAGGCGGTCGTGAACTATGTTGTTGAAGGTGAAGGCGAAGAAGCAGCCTTTGCCGAATTGGACGACCTCGCACGAATCATTGCCCTGCGCGTCACGGCCCCTTCTACTTCGTTTGCCTGTTTCTTCGAACTGCGCAAGCTCATTATCGAAGAACTGGGCAGTGCGGAATACCACCGCCTTGCGCACGAGGTAAACGACCGCCTTAAGGCGTGCATTTTGCGCGTGTTTGACGCCTATGTTGAATCGCGCGAAAAGTTGAGTTCGATTGCAAACGATGAACTGAAGAAGAGGAACGAAATGCTTGAAAAGCTTGCATACGGTTCCAACACGGGCGAAGGGGGTGCACAATCGTGAAAATAATAGGTCCATTCATCGCGGTATGTGTGCTCGCCTGCATTGCCTGGCTCGGTACCGGCCCGCTTTCGCTGTATACGCTCTTCGGAATAATCATTCCGTATCTTGCGTTTGCAGCCTTTATCGTGGGTTTCATTATCCGCATTGTTAACTGGGGGCGCTCTGCGGTTCCTTTCCGCATTCCTACCACCGCTGGTCAGGAAAAAAGCCTGCCCTGGATAAAGCAAAACAAGTTGGATAATCCGTCTTCGAAGGCGGGCGTGTTTGGCAGAATGGCCCTGGAAGTCTTGCTCTTCCGTTCGCTGTTCCGCAATGCCTCAACCGAAAAAACCGAAGATGGCATCGCCATTGGTTCAGCTAAGTGGCTATGGCTGGGGGCACTCATCTTCCACTGGTCCATGCTTATTATCGTGCTGCGCCACTTCCGCCTCTTCCTTGATCCTATTCCCGCTTGGATTAGCGCCCTTGAAGGCATCGATGGCATGTTTCAAATTGGCTTGCCCGTCATCTACTTGACCGACCTGGGAATCGTGGCAGGTTTGACCTTCCTCTTCCTGCGTCGTGTGGTGGTGCCGCGCATCCGCTACATTTCCCAGGCCATCGACTACTTCCCGCTGTTTTTGCTGCTAGGCATCGCATGCGCTGGCATTATCATGCGCTACTTTACCAAGGTCGACATGTCGGCAGTCAAAGAACTGTGTCTCGGCCTGGTCAGCTTCCAGCCGGTTGCTAACGTGACCGAGCCCATTTTCTACGTGCACGTGTTCTTGGTGTGCTGCCTGCTGGTGTACTTCCCCTGGAGCAAGCTCATGCATGCCGGAGGTGTGTTCTTCTCGCCCACGCGCAACATGGCTAACAACAGCCGTGCGGTGCGTCATGTGAATCCGTGGAACTACGAGGTGAAGAAGCATACCTACGAAGAATACGAAAACGAAAACTGGGAAAAGATGAAAGCGCTCGGTTTGCCGCTTGACTTTGAACACGTAAAAGAAGAAGAGCCGCCCGCAGAAGCGGAAGGTGCTAAAGCAGATGCCGCAGAAGGTGCCAACGCAGGTGCCGCAGAAGGCGCTGCTGCCGAAGCGGCCACAACACAGGATTCGGAGGGCTAGACATGGCTAAGTTACCGAATCGCACAGAAATGCTGGACTTCGATTTTTCCCTTCCACCGCAAGGCTGGATGGATACCACAACCGAATTTAAAGAAGGCATGTTCTGCCATGCGGTTAAACCTGAAAAGCTTGAAGCAGTAAACATGCCGAATGCTCATAAGTGGTCGGCTTCCGACGAAGACTGGGGTCTGCCCGAAGACTGGAAGGCCATCATCCTTCAGGGCATGGCGGACCGCCTGGAGAAGTACCGTTCCTTCAAGCTGTTTATGGACGTGTGCGTACGCTGCGGCGCCTGCGCCGACAAGTGCCACTTCTATATGGGCACGGGCGACCCGAAGAACATGCCCGTGCTGCGCGCTGAACTGCTTCGTTCGGTTTACAAGCGCTACTTCACTCGTGCCGGACGCATGTTTGGTAGCCTCGTGGGTGCGCGCGACCTAACCGAAGACGTCATCAAAGAGTGGTGGTACTACTTCTATCAATGCACGGAATGCCGTCGCTGTTCTGCCTTCTGCCCCTACGGCATTGACCAGGCAGAAATCACTATCATGGGCCGCGAACTGCTGAACCTGCTCGGCCTGAACACCGACTGGATTGCTGGCCCGGTGGAGAACTGCTACATGCGTGGTAACCATGTGGGTCTCACGCCGCCCGCTATCCTTGACAACGTCGAATTCATGATGGACGACCTGGAAACGGTAACGGGCCATTATTTCGAACCGAGCTTCAACCGCAAGGGTGCCGAAATCCTGCTCGTGTGTCCGTCGGGCGACCTTTTCGCCGAGCCGGGCACCTATACCTTCATGGGCTACATCATGTTGCTTGAACACTTGGGCCTGGACTACACGCTTTCTACCTATGCGTCGGAAGGCGGCAACTTCGGCTTCTTTACCAGTAACGAAATGGCCAAGCGCCTCAACTCCAAGATTTACGCTGAAGCTGAACGCCTGGGCGTAAAGTGGATCTTGGGTGGCGAGTGCGGCCATATGTGGCGCCTGATGCAGCAATACATGGACACCTGGAACGGTCCGGCCGACTTCCTCGAACAGCCCGTGTCACCCATTACGGGTACCGTGTTTGAAAATGCTGCATCCACTAAGATGGTGCATATGGTCGAATTCACGGCCGACCTTATTTATAACAACAAGATTAAGCTCGACCCGTCCCGCAACGACGACTTGGTGGTTACCTTCCACGACTCGTGTAACACGGCTCGCGGTATGGGCATTTTGGAAGAACCGCGCTATGTGCTCAAGCATGTCTGCAACCACTTCTATGAAATGCCTGATGAAACTATCCGTGAAAAGACGCTGTGCTGCGGTAGTGGTTCGGGCTTGAACGCGGGCGAAAACATGGAACTGCGCATGCGCGGTGGTTTCCCGCGTGCTGAAGCTGTGCGCAGTGTGGTCGATCGCTTCGGTGTGAACATGGTCGCGAATATTTGCGCCATCGACCGCGCTACGATGCCAGCGCTGATGGACTACTGGAACCCCGGTGTGGGTGTGACTGGCCTGCATGAACTGGTTGGTAATGCGCTCGTGCTGGATGAAAACGACCATCGCACCATAAACTTGCGCCAGGAAGAATTACCTTCCGCGCGCACAGACAAGGAAATCGCGGATGCGGTGGCTGCTGTTGCCGGCCCCGACGACGGAGAGGAGGGAGCAGCCTAAATGAAAAAGACTGGAATGATAGCCTTTATCGTTGTTTTCTGCGTGCTCGCACTTCTTCCGTTTGCGGCAAACGCCGTGAGTCCAAAGGCTCCGCTGGAACTGGATTACAACACGCCTGCCATCAATATGCTGGAAGAACACAAGTGCATAGAAGACACGGAATTTATGAAGTCATCGCACATGCAGTTGCTCGACCAGTGGCGCAACGACGTGGTGCGCAATGGCGACATTGTCTATACGGCTACCGACGGCACGAGGTACGAAAAAAGTCTCGACGACACCTGCTTGGCCTGCCACTCCAATCCAGAAGACTTCTGCGATAGGTGCCATACCTATGAAGGTGTTGAACCCTTCTGCTGGGATTGCCATAACTCCTTCGGCCTGTGGCGCGAAGACGCTAACAACGAAGCCTTGTGGCAGGACTACGTTTCGCAAGTGGAAGGGGGGCAGCAGTAATGACAGCACAGCAGCATTCTGAACGCTCCTTGACCAGGCGCAACTTCGTAAAGGCGGGTGCCATCGCTTGCGCAAGTGGCCTCTTCGCCCTCAACGGCTGTACGCTCGAAGAAGTAAAGCACAGCCAGCTTGAGTCCGACTTCAAAGGTATTGAAAGCAAGCAGTACGGCCTTGCTATTAATGTGAGCATGCTCGACGCCTTGGGCGGCCAAGAATTTATCGACACCATTATTGCGGCGTGCCATAGCTACCACAACGTGCCCCAGATTGATGACCCGAAGCATTCTATCGACTGGATATGGACGCAAAGTTACGAAGAAGCTTTCAGCGACATTGCTAGTACCTACGTGGACGAAAAAACGGCGTCGTATGCTTATCCGGTCATGTGCAACCATTGCACCGACCCACAGTGTGTGCGCGTGTGCCCCACGCAAACTACTTTCAAGCGCCCCGACGGCATTGTGATGATGGACTACCATCGTTGCATTGGCTGCCGCTTCTGCATGTCGGCCTGCCCCTATGGTGCGCGTAATCTTAACTTCATGGACCCGCGCCCCTACGTGGACAAGGCGACCATGAACCCAGGCTATCCTACGCGCAGCAAAGGCGTCGTGGAAAAGTGCACCCTGTGCTACGAACTTATCGACCAGGGCTCAGTGCCCGTGTGTGTGCAAGCGGCCTATGGTTGCATTACCTTTGGCGACCTGACTGACGAAAACAGCGAAATTCGTCAGGTGCTTGCGCAAGCCTTCTCGATTCGTCGCAGGGTGGAATTGGGCACAGGCCCGAATGTGTACTACATCTTCGACGACTCGGCACTCTATACCAATGCGTTTACAGGTGGTGAAGGCACCCTCTTCGAAGAAGACCTTTTGGAAGGGGGTGAGTAGGCATGCTAGAAAAAGTTTTGAAGGGCTCTAAATTCTATTATGGCTGGCTGCTTGCCCTCTTGGTGCTTATTGGCATTGGCGTGTTGGCCTATATCAACCAGCTCGTTAACGGCTTGCAATTGACGGGCATGAGCCAAGACGTAAACTGGGGTTTGTATATCGCGCAGTTTACTTTCTTTGTTGGCGTGGCGGCATCGGGTGTTATGGTGGCCATACCGCTTTACCTGCACGACTACAAAGAATACGGCCCGCTTATTATCTTTGGCGAATTCATGGCTGTGGCGGCCGTGCTCGTGGCCCTGCTCAATGTTATCGTCGACCTTGGTTATCCGGCTCGTATTTTTAACGTGGTCCTGTACCCTACGCCCCATTCAATCCTGTTCTGGGACATGGTGGTGCTTTCCAGCTACCTGCTCGTGAACATAATTATTGGGTGGACGTCTATTGCGGCCGAACGTAAGGGAACAAAGCCTGCCCATTGGGTGCATGTTTTGGCCATTATTGCCATTCCGCTGGCTATTAGCATCCATACGGTTACGGCCTTTATTTACTGCGGTAACGTGGGTCGCCCCTTCTGGGCGAGCGCCATTGTAGCCTGTCGCTTCCTGGCTTCGGCTTTTGCAGCCGGCCCAGCACTTCTCTTGCTTATTTCCTTTATCATGGGCAAGTTTACGGACTATAAGCTTTCCGACAAAGCGGTGGACACCGTTGCCAAGACCGTGGCCTACGCCATTATTGCCAATGTGTTCTTCTTTATGCTTGAAATATTCACGGCATTCTATGGCAACAGCCCCCACCACGTGGAACCGCTGGCCTACATTTTGTTTGGCGTGCATGGTCACAACCAGCTCGTGCCCTTCATGTGGGCGGCAGCAGTGCTCATTGCTATTGGCATTGTTATCTTGTTGGTGAAAAAGTGGCGCCAGACTCGTGGGTTGCTTATCATTGCGCTTCTGTGCGTCTTTTTGGGTTGCTGGATGGACAAGGGTATCAATTTTGTTCTGGCTGGTTTTGTGCCTAACAGCTTTGGTGAAATCATAGACTATGTTCCGCATCCCAACGAGATTATGGTTATTGTTGGCACCTTTGCGATTGGCGCTTTCGTGCTCACCTTGTTGTTCAAGGTAGCACTTGCGGTGCGCGAAGGCATTGCTCAGCCTGAAGCTGTTCAGAAGAGCGCGGCTGCACGCGAACTGGCCGAAGAGCTTAAGAGCGCCGAAATGGAAGAAGCGGTAGAAGCTGCCAAGTCAGAACGTGCGGCACGTGAAGCGGAAGAAGCCGCTCGTAAGGCAGCTGAAGAAGAGGCAGCGAAGGCAGCCGAAGAAGCTGCGAAAGCTGCAGAGGAAGCTGCGAAGGCAGCAGAAGAGGCCGTCGAGGAAGGTGCTGCAACCGCTGAAAATGCGGCTGAAAACGCTGCATCAGCTGCCGAAAACGCAGGTGAAGCAGCAGAAAAAGCACCTGCCCCCGAGGCCGAGGCTGCGCCCGAAACAACAGCTGAAGAAGCAGCTGAGTAACAAAGGTTATTGTGCCGCCAAAACGGTGGTAGGATACATAATGTGAAGTGTAGGAAACGTTAAAAAGGAGAGAAAGATGGCAACATTACAAGTAGGCGATCGCGCTCTGGAACTCGACGAAGACGGTTTCTTGGAGGACGCAACTCAGTGGGACGAAGAAGTAGCTTACAAGCTCGCTGAAACCGAAGAAGTCGAACTGACCGACAAGCACTGGGAGATTATCAACTATCTGCGCCAGTACTATGCTGACTTCGGTACCGCCCCCATGGTCCGCAAGATGCTCAAGGACACCGGCCTTTCCAACGCCGAAATCTACGAACTCTTCCCCAGCGGTCCTGGCAAGGGAGCCTGCAAGATTGCTGGCCTCATGAAGCCGACCGGCTGCGTGTAAGAGCATTTACACACCGTATTGTCTATACTCCCGCCGCCTGTGCAGGCAGGTGGCGGGGTAGTTCAGGGCTTTGATTCATGGAAGAAACGACCCTCGCATACCCGCGGGTTATGGTTGCTGCGCTTTATGGTAAATGCGGCAAGACCGTTATTGTTTCGGGTATTGCACGGGCGCTCAGAAAGCGCGGAATCAAAGTTCAGCCCTACAAAAAAGGTCCAGACTACATCGATCCTGGCTGGCACTCCCTTGCGGCGGGTGCAGCGAGCCGCACGCTGGACAGTTTTTTCATGACACCCCAGGACATGAAAGCCGTGCTCTGTGATGCGGCAAACCAAGCTGACATTGGCATTATCGAAGGTGCCATGGGCTTTTATGACGGATCGGATTTGGAAGGCAGCTCATCATCTGCCGAAGTTGCCAAACAGACTTCGACCCCCGTTATTTTGGTCATAGACGTTACGCGCATGACGCGTACCACCGCCGCCCTCGTGCTCGGGTGCATCCATTTTGACCCGCACGTGCATATTGCAGGCGTCATCGTTAATCGCGTGGGGAATGCGCGTCATGAAGCGCGCCTCCGCGAAACCATAGAACACTACTGCGGCGTGCCCGTTATCGGTGCTGTTCCTACCGACGACCGCATGCGGCTTTCAGACCGGCACCTGGGTTTGGTTACGGCTCTGGAAACAAACGAGGCCGACGAATTCCTCGATGGCGTGGCAGAGGTCATCGAAGAGCACGTGGACCTCGACCTCCTTTTGCATATTGCCGGCAGGGCGGAAGCGCTTGATGCGAACACAATCGAGTTCCCCGCAGCTCCCAAGCTTGCTGCTTCAGGGCAAGAGGAAGTAAGCATCGCTGTTATGCGCGATAAGTCCTTTTCCTTTTACTATCGCGAAAACTTGGACGCCTTGGAGGCTGCGGGCGCGAAGCTTATCTACATCGACAGCATGGCAGACGCCGAAGTGCCGCCCGAAGCAGATGGGCTCTACATTGGCGGTGGCTTCCCCGAAGTGTTTGCCGCCGAACTGGAGCAAAACGCAAGCCTGCGTGAGAGCGTGAGGGCGCGCATCGAAGACGGTATTGCCTGCTACGCCGAATGCGGTGGGCTTATGTATCTAGGAAAGAAGCTTCTCGTTGACGGGAAAGCATACGACATGGCGGGCGCTTTCGACTTCGAAGTTGAAATGATGACGAAGCGCCAGGGGCATGGTTATGCGGTTGCCCATACCACGGCAGACCATCCGTGGTTGGCAGAAGGTACGACCATCAATGGGCACGAGCATCATCATTCGCTCGTTATAGATAAGCAAGAAAAGCCGGTGTATGCCTACCTCAACGAACGGGGCAGCGGTGTTGGAAACAAGCACGACGGTTTTTGCAAAGGCCGTACGGTGGCGGCATATATTCATACAAATGCGATTGCGACGCCCGAATGGGCTCCAGCCTTTGTGGATGCGGCACTTGAATATAGGGGAACACGCAAATAGTTGCGATGAAAAAGGGGTAAAACAATGGCTAATCAGACAGAAGAATATTTCGACCTCGTCATTATCGGGGCAGGTCCCGCGGGTTTAACGGCGGGCATCTATGGCGGGCGTGCACTGCTGAAAACAGTCATTCTTGAAAAGGGGAGCATCGGTGGGCGCGTGACGTCGACCAACGAAATCGTGAACTACCCGTCGGCGGGGGAAACGACTGGTCCCGCCCTGATGGAAAAAATGGAGGAGCACGCACGCAAGTTTGGGGTAGAAATTCGCAACCAAGGTGTGCGTAGCGTGGACTTTTCTGGCACGGATAAAATCGTTACCACCCGTAAGGTTATCTATCATGCCAAGGCGGTTATTATTGCCACGGGCACACGTCCGAAGGTTGTTGGCTTTCCGGGTGAAACCGAATTCACGGGCCGCGGCGTAAGCTATTGCGCTACCTGCGATGCTGAATTTTATGCAGGACAAGAGGTTGTCGTCATTGGTTGTGGCGACCAAGCTGTTGAAGAAAGCCAGTTCATTACCAAGTTTGCCGACCACGTTACCATCGTGTCGCGCCGCAAGGACGGCGACATGTCCTGCAACGCCATTGCCAAAGAACGCTGCATGAAAAACCCCAAGATTACCGTGCGTTTTAACAGCCAGATTGTTGAAGTCTATGGCGAAGAAGAAGTTGAGGGCGTGGTGCTGGAAGACACGCGCACGGGCGAAAAGGAAAAAGTGCCCTGTCAGGGTGTGTTCTTCTTTACTGGCAGCGACCCTGAAACCGAAATCCTTGAAGGCCAAGTGGGCTTTGAAGAAGGCATCGGCAAGGACGAAAAGGGTTGGTTGCACACGGGCGACAACATGCAGCTTGCCCCTGGTGTATTTGCGGCGGGCGACGTGCGCTCCAAGTACCTTCGCCAGATTGCAACGGCCGTGGGCGACGGTGCCGCTGCCGCCACTGCCGCCGAACGCTACATCTCTGAACTCGAAGGGTGACAGAGGATCGCAGACGACCAGCCAGGCGCGGGGGTTTGGAACATTAGTCCAGGACGAATGTTCCGGAACATTAGTCCAGGACGAATGTTCCTGTCTTCCCGCCCCGCATCGTTGGAACATTAGTCCAGGACGAATGTTCCAATGTTCCACAAGCGGCCCCCGCGGCGGGGTCTGAGTGGCCAAGCCCCTGCAAGTGCGCTTGCGCCACCCGAACTCAGCCGCGAGCCTATACGTCAGTTGGCAGCCCGCACGAACCCCGCGGGCTGCCGACGTTTCAGAGCACAAAGCTTTGCAAGAGGCGTTCCTAAATAGAAACAGTCCCCTTTCGTGTAAGCGTGCCCCCAAGGCCTTTGAGAGCCTTTTAGTCTCTTCGGCATTGCGTAACTGGCCAGATTTCTACTACAGTTGTTACGTAATTATCGAATAACTCTTGATTCAGCCACACTGCTGTTCTACTACTTGCTCTATCAACGTCTATTCGATATTTACTGCATATATTCAGAGAAAGTCGATTATTAATGAGAATCAATAGAGATGGATATCTGGAGCAGCTGGTGCAGAGAAAGCACAGCTCCTACATCAAAGTGATTACGAGTGAACAGGGGACGGGTTTTTCGTTCATCCCTGCCCGCTGTTCAGAGAATTAGAAGATGCCATTCGTAAAGATGAACGAAAAACCCGTCCCCTGTTCACGTAAAGATGAACGAAAAACCCGTCCCCTGTTCACGTCCCCTGTTCACGCCCGTCGAATACATTTTTCATCCTGTTTAGGGGGCAAGCTCTCGCATAGGTGGTGCCATGGGTCCGAGTGGAGGTGCCCGCGTGCTGCCGGCGTCTCAGGGAGTTCCATTCTGGAATCCCCTCTTGCGTAAGAAGGCATAAGGCGGTATAACATACTTGGCGGGAAAGGCGCAGGTTACTGAATGTTTTCAGCCTTTGCGTTACCGCCTGAAATTAGCCGGAACTATTCTGGCTAACGCGTAAAGGCATGTTTGACTGACGTATGGGAGTGAAAGGGGCTCATCATGAGCGCGAAATCTATTTCCAGCAAGGCCATCTCTGTCCTAGTGGCGATTATGGCGGCATTTGCCGTGTCGCTGTTGTGGGCGTCTCCGCAGGCGTATGCCGCAACGGAGATGTACACCAACCTCATCCCGACGGGCGGCGAGGACAACGGTGCCTTGGCGAACAAGCAGGTGACCTTCAACGGCCACAAGTGGCACATCATCGAGGACAACTCCACGGGAGCCCAGGAAGGCTATGTGACGCTGCTCGCGGCGGACAAGGGCTTCGGTTGGATTGTATGGGGCGATGCGGGTGCTAACGATTACGACAGGTCTTCTGTAAAAGCCTATCTCACGGACATGGTCAATACGGGCGAGTTCAAAAACGTCGCCTCGGCCTTGAGGGATACCCCATACGGCAAGATGTACCTCCTGAGCACAGATGAGGCTACGCAGCTCCCGGAAAACGTGCGAAGAATCAACTTCAAGCAGATGATACCCCTTAATGCATCTCACTGGTGGCTGCGCTCTCCCGGCACAGACTCCGGTAAAGTGGCTTACGTGAATGGAGATTACGGAATGGTCCTGCCGGCAGGCCATCAACCCAATTCAGACTACGGCCTTCGCCCCGCCTTGCAGCTGAACCTTAAAAGCGTCGTCTTCGATTCCAGCACGAAGACGTTTTTGATCAAGCAGTATCCGAATATCTTCCCCACAAACAACGACAATGCCGAGCAGCTGATCGAAAAGCAGGTGAACTTCAACGGGCGCAAGTGGTATGTCATCGCGGACGACCTCACGAGCCCTACGGAGGGAACCGTCACGCTGCTGTCGGCGGATACGAGCTTCGGCGTATCGAAGTTCAGCGATTCGAGCAACGATTACGCCAGCTCTACCGTGAAGGCATATCTTGACGATCTGCTCACCCAAGACGAAGGGTTCAAGGATGTCGCGGGGGTCATGAAGGATACGCCGAACGGCAAGCTGTATCTCCTTAGCTACGATGAAGCCTCGAATGCCCCGACGAGCGTTATGAAAGCAGACTTCTCGGATGGAGATTGCTCGAACGGGGAGTGGTGGCTGCGCACGGGTAAGTCAAATGACCAGGCGATGTATGCGTGGGGCACCATCGACGGACATGTCTCCGAAGGCCAAGTGGGCGTGGGCTCTGTTACGAACTCGTACGGCATCCGCCCCGCTGTGCAGTTGGACATGTCGGCGGTGATGTATGTGGCCGATACGAAAACCTTTGCCCCCAATATGTACACGAGCCTTATACCCGCAGATGACGACGGCATAGACGTCAACGAGCAAATGGTCTACTTCAATGGGCACAAGTGGGTCATCATAAAAGACGAGTCCATGGACCCCGAGAAGAAGAGCGTGACGCTGTTCGCTGCGGACGACAGCTTTGGCAGCCGCCGCTTCGCTGGTGAAAAAACCAGTTACGAAAACTCGGAGGTGAAAGCGTATCTCGACGACCTTGTTGCGACGGGCGAATTCAAGAGTGTCGCTTTTGCAATGAAGGATACGCCGAACGGCAAACTGTATCTTCTGGGATATGACGATTACATGGTGCCGGGTAGTAACCCATCGAAGTTTGCCTTGGCGAATGAAGTGGGCAGACTGGGGTTCAAGGAGTGGTGGACGCGCTGGTCAGACGGCAACAAAGTTTACATAAATGATAGTTCGACGGGCTGGTATATGCAGGCTATTACCAATTTCGCCTATGTATGCGGCGTCCGCCCCGCTTTGCAGCTGGACTTGACGGCTGTCAATTTTGACCCGGCAACAAAGACGTTCACCGCGCACGAACACGAACTGGTCTATTCCGCCAATGGCAACACCATCACGGCAACGTGCAAGAACATAGACCACAAGTGCAAGCTTGTGGACTACACGACCACGCTGACCATCGATGCTCCGACGCTGACCACGTATGGGCAGACCGGCGAGGGCATCAGCGCGGATGCGGTCATCACCGACGAGGGCAACATCCAGGGCAACGCGGAAGTGGAGTATTTCGAGGTGCTCGCGCTGGAGGATGGAGAGATCGCCCAGGTAAGCGACAAGCTGCCTGCCGCCCCCACCGACGCGGGCACGTATCTGGCTGTGATAACGCTTGGCACCGAGGCCAACTCTGCAAGCGCTACAGTGATGTACACCATCGGAAAGGCGGACAACCCCGCGACCGTAGGGGGCGAGGTGCGCGTCACCAAGGGCGGCAAGACCATCGATCTGGCCGGCAACGTGGCGAAGAACGCAGCGAGCGGAGACGTGACCTACGCCTTCGACGGCGATGCGATCGGCTGCACCCTCGACGGCAGCGTCCTGACATCCGGAGACACGGCGGGAACGGTGAAGGTTGCCGTCACGGTTGCGGAAGACGACAACTACAAGGCCCTTGAGCCGGCCATCATCACAGTGAACGTGTCGGAGAAGGACAAGCAGACCATCGAAGCCGAAGATGTCGAAGCCACCTACGGCGACAGCGACAAGGCCGTGAGCGGGCGGGTGACCGATCCCGCACAGGGCACTGGCGAGATTAGCTACGCCGTGAAGGCCGGAAGCGAAGACTATATCGACGTGGATGCCTCCACGGGCGTGCTCTCGATCAAGAAGGTCCCCGCGGATGGCAAGGCTTATGTTGTCGTGACGGCAGCGGAGACCGAAACCAGCGAGGTCGCGACCCAGGACGTCACCGTGACCATCTCCAAGGCCGCAACAGCGCCCGCCATGGTGCGCGCAAACGGCTGGACCGCAGACGGCGCCGAGCGTCCGCTCGTGACGGTCGACGGCACGGAGCTGGTGGACGGCACGATGGTCTACGCCCTTGGCTCGAACGCGAGCAACAAGCCTGCGAACTCGGCCTACGCTGAAGATGTGCCCACGGCGACCGACGCTGGCACCTACTACGTCTGGTACAAGGTTGCCGGCGACGAGAACCACAACGACACCACACCCGTCTGCGTGACGGTGACTGTTGCGCAGGCAGCGGGTGCGGGCGAGGACCAAAGCGACCAGGTGTACACCATATCGAGCGCGGAAGAGTGGGACGCGTTCGCTGCGAAGGTGAACAGTGGCACGTCCTTTGCGGGCAAGGTGGTGCGCCTTGCCGCCGACATCTCCGTGTCCACGATGGCGGGAACCAACGGCAACCGCTTCAAGGGCACCTTCGACGGCGACGGCCGCACGCTTACTTTCAACTATATGGGCGGCGATAGCTACGTCGCGCCGTTCCGCTACGTCGATGGCGCAAGGTTTATCAATCTCACGGTTGCTGGCACCATACAGACCTCGAACCAGTTCGCGGGCGGCATCGTGGCGGATGCGAGAGGGAACACGTCGTTCGTCTCCTGCCGCAGCAAGGTCGCCATCGAAAGCTCCAGGAATGGAGATGGCACGCATGGCGGACTCGTCGCGAGAGCGGATACCGAGGGGTCGCACACGGCCTTCACCGACTGCCTGTTCGACGGAAGCATCGCAGGAGAGACAACCACCCACAGCGGCGGCCTCTTAGGATGGCCCGGGGTGAGAACGGGCTCGTTTGAGAACTGCCTGAACGCAGGCGAATTTGGAACCAAGCAAGAAGAAGGCGTCTTTACCGGATGCGGGACCTTCTCGCGCGTGTACGACGCCAACAACATCACGATCGAAAACTGCTACTACAAGACGGCCTACGGCGAGGTGCAGGGCACGCAGACCGACGAGACGGGAGAAACACTCCGCGCCATGCTCGGCGACGGCTGGGCCGTGGACGAGGACGGTAAGGCGGGCGTCGTGCCGGGCAAGTCGGATGCGGCCAGTCTTGGCATCGCGGACTACGAGACCGTGAAGTTTGCAGGCATGGAATGGCTCGTCCTGGACGCCGACCGCACGAACGGCTACGCGACGGCCGAGGCGCTTGAGGCTGGCGGGCAGACCGCACCGGGTATGCTCCTGCTCGCTAAGGATGGCCAGGGTTCGACGACGTTCGACGGCAGCGATGAGTGGTGTGCAGACTTCTACACGAACAGGATCAACGACAGCGCCAAGACCGCGGTTTTGGGGGTCGCGGCAGCTGGCGGGCTCGACGGGACGGGCGAGGGTGCTGCCGACAAAGCCTTCCTCCTTTCGACGGCAGAATATGCCAAGTACAACTGGTCGGACACCTCGAGCAGGATGATTCCCAAGATCTCGAATCCTGGACAGTGGTGGCTCCGTTCGGGCACCGACTACGTGGGCGCAAACGGTGAGACGCAAAATGCCAGCGAAACCACTGCCAGCTATGGCGCAAGGCCGGCCATCAACCTGAAACTCGATCACATCATCGTGCTCACTGACGCCAGCCCTAAGACCATTAAGAGCTTCGAGGAGGCGGTGGCAGACGCCAAGGCGGACCTCCAGGCAGTCATCGATCATGCACAGGCCGCCCGCGACTACGTTGCCAAGGGCTACACGATCGAGACCAAGCAGGCCGTAACCGACGCGGTGACTGCAGGAAGCGCCTGTATTGCAGAGGACCATCAGCCTTCGACGGTCGCCGAGACCAAGGAGGTCCTTGCACAGATCGCCGCGAAGAAGGCGGCCGTTCAGAAGGCCGAGGCAGGCCTGACCGTCGCGTCCTACGATGTTCCTGGGACTGGCTACACAATCCGTGTGGGCGACGCGATCCGCGCCACGGGCATCGACCTCTCGGCCTCCGCAGCCGCGGGCAAGGCCTACGGCGGCAATCCAATGTTCCGCGTGCTCAAGGTAGAGGACGGCAAGATGCTGCTCATGTCTGAGTACCTGTGGGCAGGCGGCAAGGGGTCGAACGCCTTCGGCAGGGTCGTCTTCGGCAGCGGCAACGCATGGCAGGGCAGCACCGCGCAGACCTGGGCAGCCGCATTTGGCGAGGACGTCCTGGGCCAGATCAAGGGTCTTGCGGTGAATAACGTGCCCGGCAACGTGTCGGACAAAGCGTATGCTGTGCCCGAAGGGCAGGCGTCCGGCGGCGCGTTCACGACTGCGGAAAGCGAAAACATCCTTACTGAACAAGATACAGTCTTCTTCCTTTCCGACGAGGAGTCCCTCGAGTTCATGAAGCAGAAGGGCGACCGCGTCGCGAGGCTCTACGGCGAAGGCGGCGCGGACGACGCGTCCTACTGGTGGCTGCGCTCGGCCGTCCAGGACGGTACCGAGGTTGGCTACATGGCCGCCGACGGATCGGCAGCCAAACGATCTCCGGCCCATGGCAGCTATGCGCGCCCAGCCTTCTGGGCCGACATGGCAGACGTTGACCCAGCGATAATAAGCAGGTCTATAGAGAACGTAGAAGGCACGACCAGGGTTGTCTACACTCTCTCCTGCCACGAGCACAAGTGGACCTACACGGCAGAGGGCGACACCATCACCATAAGCTGCGTGGGCGGTTGCACGCACGGCTACGACAAGACCCCGGCGACATTGACCATAGCTGCTCCAACGCTTCAGACCTATGGTCAAGAAGGCGAAGGCATCAGCGCAGAGGCGTCCATTACTGACAAAGACGGCTTCCAGGGTGAGGCGAAGGTGGCTTACTACAAGACCGACGAGTCCGGTGAGAAAACCGGCGAGGCGCTCGAGGGTGCTCCGACAGACGCGGGTACCTACTGGGCGGAGATCACGCTCGGCGAGGATGACGCCGCCGCGACCGCGCACGTGGCCTACGAAATCGCCAAGGCCGACCCTGTTGCCGCCGCGCCCGAAGGCTTGAAGGCGACCTACGGCCAGACCCTCGCCGACGTGGCGCTCGAGAACCCCGAGGGTAACACCAAGGGCACCTGGACGTGGGTGGACGAGGCCACCACGAGTGTGGGCAACGTCGGAGAGAACACCTTCAAGGTGAACTTCGCGCCGGAAGATGAGGCAAACTACAAGTCGGTCAGCGAAGTGGACGTGAAGGTGAATGTTGCCAAAGCGAAGGCGCCCGAGGTGGTCATCCCAGCCCTGGAGGCGATAGCCTACGACCCGGACAAGACCCTGGCAGACGTCGAGCTTTCCGAGGGTTGGGCGTGGGCCGCACCCGAAACCGTGCCTGCTGTGGGCGATGAGGGCTACACGGCGGTGCTCGCAGTGGACGACGCGAACTACGACTACACGGACGTAGAGGGCTATGACGAGCAGGTCCACGCGGTCATCCGTACGATACCTCTGGCAGTGGACAAGGCCATCGTCGACGCACCCGTCATCCCCGGCAAGCCCTTCACGGGCAAAAAACAAACGGCCGATGTGGCTGAGAGCGATTTCTACACCGTGACGGCCAACGTGGGTGGCACAGAGATTGGCTCCTACGACGTCGTGTTGGAACTTAAGGACCCCGCTCACTACAAATGGGCCGACAGCGACGAGGCTGCCAAGACGTTGGCGTTCGAGATCTACGAGGCAGAACACGACTGGGGCGCGGCGACGTACACGTGGTCGAAGGACAACAAGAAAGTTACGGCCACGCGCGTGTGCGTCACCTGCGGCGAGAAGGAAACCGAGACGGTAAACACCACTTCCAAGGTAAGCAAGCAACCAACCGCCTCAGCCAAGGGCGAGACTACCTATACAGCCACCTTCAAGAACAAGGCGTTTGCGAAGCAGACGAAGACGGTGGCCGACATTGCGAAGCTGGTAGCCCTGAAAAGCGCCAGTGCCAAGAATCAAACCTACACGGGCAAGGCCTTGAAGCCTGCCGTTACGGTGAAGGACGCCAACGGCAAGACGGTTGCAGCGAGTAACTACACGGTTGCTTACACCAACAACACCAAGGTGGGTACTGCCACTGCCACCGTTACCGCTAAGGCGGACAGTGGCTACACGGGCACCGTGAAGGCCACTTTCCAAATCAAGTCCTGGAAGCGCCTGTGGGGCAACACCGCCCTTGACACCATGCAAAAAATTACCACGGAGTATGGCAAGGCGAGCGTAGCCATCGTGGCCACTAACGCCGACTTCAAGGATAGCCTTGCAGCTGCGGCACTGGCGGGTGGTTATAACGCACCGATGCTCACCACGGGCAAGGGAAGCCTGTCGGAGCAGACGAAGAGCGAACTTAAGCGCATGGGCGTGAAAACGGTCTACCTCATTGGCTCCACCGCAGAAGTTTCTGCCAATACCGAACAGCAGATAAAGGCATTAGTTATTACGGTCAAGCGTGTTAATGCCAGCGCATCTAAGACTTCAAGTAAGTCAGCAACTAGTGCGGCTCCTGCTCTTACGACTTCAGCGGCAACCAGCACACCTTCAGTGGTAAGCACACAAGCAAGTGCTCCTGCAGCAACGCCTGTGACGCTTCGTGCTATTGAGTGCGCTAAGCTCGTGAAAGGAAGAAGCGACACCGTCATTATCGCTACACAAAATAGCTTTAAGGACGCGCTTGCTATCGCTCCGTATGCCTATGCGACCAAGAGCCCGATCCTCTACGCCGAGTCCAACAAGAAGCTTTCCACGGCGACCGTGAACTACATCAAGAGCGCCAAGTTCAAGAAGGCCATCATCGTGGGCGGCCCGGTGGCGCTGCCCAAGGACATCGAGACGCAGCTCAAGTCCGCTGGCATTGCTGCGGGCAGCATCACGCGCCTGGCGGGTGCTGACGCCTATAAGACGGCCCGTGTGATTGCCGAGTGGGCAACAGGTTCTCTTAAGAACGGCACGGGTGGCGGCAGCGGTCTTTACCAGTACGCTTCCATCAAGTTCCAACCTGCTATCAAGATGACCGCCAACAAGATTGGTGTAGCACGTTCTAACGACAACAAGAGCGGCTGGAAGGACGCTCTGGCAGGTGCAGCCCTGTGCGGTAAGAATACGAGTGTGCTCATCCTGGCAGACGCTAACAACTCAGCCCAAGCCGAAGCCTTCGTGAAGTCCAACAAGGCGTCCATCAGTTACGGCTACGTCTTCGGCGGCACCTCCGCCGTGCCCAAGGCCGTCATGGACAGCCTGGTGAAGGCCAGTCTATAGAACCAGACAAAGGGGCGGGGGTTTTGTCTTCCCGCCCCGCATCGTTGGAACATTAGTCCAGGACGAATGTTCCACAGGACGAATGTTCCACAGGACGAATGTTCCAATGTTCCACAAGCGGCCCCCGCGGCGGGGTCTGAGTGTTCAAGCCCCTGCAAGTGCGCTTGCGCCACCCGAACTCAGCCGCGAGCCTATACGTCAGTTGGCAGCCCGCGCGAACCCCGCGGGCTGCCGACGTTTCAGAGCACAGGCGTGAACAGGGGACGGGTTTTTCGTTCATCCCTGCCCGCT
>JAFUCE010000176.1 GCA_017459805.1 Eggerthellaceae bacterium | reverse complement strand
TATTTGGCGGAACAAAGGCGGTAGGTACAAAAGCCGAAAAAGCCCTTACGGGAGGAACAACGGCACTTAAAATGAGCTAGGCTCGGCGCATAAACTTGTCAACAAACCATAGCGTAAGGCCCCTGGAGAAATCTGGGGGCCTTTCTTTCTTGTTAGGTCGAAGGCAACGCAGGGTGCTAGATAAAACCGCTTGTTGAGCAAAACTACACCAAAGAGAATTCAAGCTTGCGCGCATGTGGTGTGGCAGGCTGGACGCGCACGGTTACACGCTGGCCGAGGCGGAAGACCTGGCCTGAGCCCTGCCCAATGAGCTTGTGGGCAGCAAGATCAAGGGAGAAGTATTCGGTGCCAAGGCTACGCAGGGGCACGAGGCCTTCGGCAGTGTTTTCCAGTTGAACAAACAGGCCATAGGTGGTAACACCCGACACGATTCCTTCGAAGTCCTGCCCCACGAACTGCTGCATATATTCCACCAACTTGAGTTCCTGTGATTCGCGAGCAGCGGTTTCAGCGATGCGCTCCATCTTTGATGAATGTTCGGCAAGCCAGGGCAAACTATCCACCTCTTGCGTATAGGTTTCGCGCTTTCCCAGAAGTTGGGTCCGCAACATACGATGGACCACCAAGTCTGGGTAGCGGCGGATGGGGCTCGTAAAGTGGCAGTAGGAAGCACTTGCGAGCCCATAGTGGCCAAGGCATTCAGCGCTATAGTGCGCCCGCTGCTGGGCACGCAAAAGTAAGTTTGTAACAAGGGGCGCTTCCGCCTTACCGCGGGAAAGCGCAAGAAGCTCCTGAAGGGCCTGTGGTTTTCCCGCCACGAAATCTTCCAAGCTCAAATGCTTGTCGTAGCCGAATTCTTGAAGCACGGGAATAAGAGCGGATAGCGCATCTGCAGACGGAGCTTCGTGGACACGAAACAGCGCGGGGGTTTGCGTTTGCTGCAGGCGCCGCGCCACACACTCATTAGCAAGAATCATAGCCTCTTCCACGCACGAAGTTGCGTCGGTGCGCTTGCGAAGCGAAACGCTCACGGGCTGGCCGAGTTCATCGAGCTGTACCTTGGCTTCAGTTGTTGAAAAGTCTATGCCACCTGCTGCTTCGCGCGCCTTAATACGCGACTGAGCGAAACGGTGAAGCACCGCAAGCGCATCATATATCTGCTCGTGAGCAGCAGTATCAACAGGCAGAGCACCCTGAGGAGTTGGTTCTTGCGCCATGTGTGCAGCTGCTTCGTGCCAATCATGCCCTACGCGATGGGCATCGATATAGAGCTGAGCCTGGTCATAGGATAGACGCGCCTTCGATTCGATAAGAGAAAGGTGGCAATCCACACTGTATATGTTTGCGTTTTCATCGACGACAACGTCGAGCGTCATAACGCGCCGCGGCTGCCCAGGCACCAGCGAGCACACATTATTCGAAAGTGCTTCAGGCAGCATAGGGATGACGCGGTCGACCAAATAGACGCTCGTGGCACGCTTGCGCGCGTCAGCGTCCACGGCGCTGGACCAACTAACGTAATGCGACACGTCCGCAATGTGAATGCCTATCCGCCACTGTTTCGTTCCGCTGTTCTCAAGCATTGTTGAGCCGCTAGCAGTCGAAGATCCAGCGAAATCCAATCCGGCGAGTGCAGTAGGCCCGCTCTCGGCGATGTGCCCGCACTTTGGTACGGGCCGAGCCGTAGTAGGGCCTAATGTGCCGCCGGATTGGATTGCAGCGTCGGCTAGTCCGCCGTTTGGTAAAACGGCGGCAACACTAATAGCATCATCGAAGTCACGAGCGTCGAAGGGATCAATGGTAAACACAAAGCGGTCGCGTTCATCTGCATAACCTTCAGCAAGGGCAGCTTCCGCGTCAACCTGTAATTGTTTGGCTTCTGCAAGTGCTGCATCTGAAAACTTAGTTTCAAGCTTATGGCGCGCAATGATAGCTTCAATGTCCATGCCAGGCTCGCCTTCGAGACCTAACACTTCTTCGATATGGCCCGTAGCGGCGGTGTTGCGCGAGGGATATTCGATCATACGCACGCGCACAATGGAACCGTGTTTGATGTCGGGGTTGTCGGAGCGCATGGTAAAGATGTCGAAGGGAATACGCGGGTCGTCAGGTACTACCACTCCAAAGGGATCGGCCACTTCATAGCGCCCAATAATTGTGTCGTGCGCGCGATTGATAACACGCAACACGCGGGCAGTTGGACGCAAGCCGATTTGCTTCTTGGCTCCTGAAGAACTTGTTTTTTGCTGGGACGTGTTTACTTTCGCGGGGGCAATTTCAACGAGGTCGCCATCAAAAGCACCACCCATTTTTGAAGCGGGAATAAAGAATTCGCCTTCAGCGGTGGAAACAAAACAAAAACCATCGGGAGCAACTTCGAGGATACCCCGCGGTCGTGCCTGGGGGCTTCGTCGCGTTGACTTGCGTTTTCTTCCCATGAGGCGTGCCTTTACGAGGCTTTAGGGATTGGCATTTTCGGCTTGTTCGTCTGCAGGTGCTTCGTCTTCGACAGGAACTTCACCTTCAGCAGGAGTTTCACCTTCTGCAGGCGCTTCACCTTCTGCGGACGTTTCACCTTCTGCGGGTGCTTCGCCTTCTGCGGGCGCTTCACCTTCAGATGAAGCATTGCTTGATGAACTTGAGCTCGCCTTTTCAGTCTTTGGGCGGCCGCCAATCAAGTCGAAAGCTGTCTCGACAGCCAGATTGAGCTGGTTATCCGTGCCGCCGTCGGCCTTCGAAACCTGAATGTCGGGGCTGATTCCCTTACCATCAATTTCATAACCATTCGGCGTCTTGTAGTAGGCCGACGTATAGCGAATGGCCCCGCCAAAGGAAAGCTCTTGGATAGACTGAACCGTGCCCTTACCCATGGTCTTTTGCCCCACGATGGTAGCGCGCCCATTGTCCTGGAGCGCACCCGCCAAAACTTCAGCAGTACCAGCAGTCGAAGCGTTCACGAGCACCACTAAAGGTGCGTCGGTAAGCGTTTGTCCATCAGCATTGCGCGTGGTCAAGCCATCTTTTGCCTGAATTTCAACCACCACACCGCTCTTAATAAAATGCGATGCAATATCAACCGACTGCGTCAAGAAACCACCGGGGCAGTCGCGCAGATCCAAAATGAAGCATCGTGCATCCTTTTTACGCAAGCTTACAATGGCGTCCTGAACAAGGTCATCAGAGTTCTGCGTAATCTGGGAAAGCTTGATGTAGCCGATGGTGCCTTCCAGCATTTTCGAGCTGACATTTTCTTTCGCGGCTTCAGAGCATTCAAGCGTAACGGTGTATTCTTCCCCACCTTCAGCATCGAGTGTAGCAGGACGTCGGAAGGTCAAAACCACGGACTCACCCGCGTCGCGCGAAACTGCCTTGACCGTTTCGGCCTGCGTCCAGCCTTCGTTATTGCCGCGGTCGCCATCGATGGCCACCACGAAGTCGCCTGACTGCACGTCCTTCGCTGCTGCTTCCGAACCTTCGAAAACGTCAACGACATAAGCCTTGTTTTGATACTCAGCAAAAAGAACGCCAACACCGGCGAAAGAGCCCGAAACATCCTTGAGGTATTCAGCGTAACGAGCCTGATCGTAATAACGAAGGGTGGGATCCTTGGCAACATCGGCAAGCGTTGCCAGCACTTTTTCGGTGGCATCCTCAAGTTCAAGTTCGTCGAAACTGGCATTGTCTAAGATGCCCTGCACTTCAGCCACACGGGCAGAAAGCGAATCATAGGTCGAACCAGAAACCGTCATCCCAGGGTTTGTTGTATCGGTATTCTTGCCCGTATCAAAACCAAGCCGTGTGAGCAAGTCAACGTTTCCGCGCACATAAAAACCGGCCGCAAAAAGCAAGCAAGCAATCAGTAGGCTGATCAAAACCCTGATCAGCCTTTTATTGTGCGATGCTTGCACCCGTAGTTTTTCTTGCGAACGGCGGGTCATATTCGCGTCCTATAAGTTGCACTACACCTTCAAGTAACGGCGCATGGCAAGCGCTGAACCCAGCAAGCCGATAATCAGGCCAGCAATAACCAGTATTCCATAAATAAGCAGGTAGGACTGCCCCGAAATGTCAATAGGCAACCACTGGAGCGTGCTTTGAACATGCGGAATCGCAAACATGCGCAACAGCTGCAGGCACAGGATAGCCAGGGCCGCACCAATGATGGCATGCAAGGTACCTTCCATAAGGAAGGGCCCGCGAATGAAGTTGTTCGAAGCACCTACCAAGCGCATAATGGCAATCTCTTTGCGGCGCGCCAAAATAGATAGGCGAATCGTGTTGTTGATAAACACAAAGGCAATAAAGATAAGGAGCGCAATTAAGGCAAGACCGATATAGCGAATATAGTTGGTAAGGCTAAACAGACGCTCAACGGTTTTTTGACCATATTTGAGCGAATCCGCTGGTTCGGTTTGGTTGTCGCAAATCTTGCGGAAAATCTCATTGTTTTCAATTGCTGACGCGATGGCTTCAACCTCTTGAGCTTCGGACAATTCCACGTCAACCGAAGCCGGCAGTGGGTTCTGGCCGTCAAGCTGGTCAACAATTTCAGGATTGCTGGTCATGGAGTTCTTGAATTTTTCGAGCGCTTCGTCCTTAGTAGTAAAGGAAACGCTTGCCACGCCATCGAGCCCACCAATGAACTGTTGCAGGGACTGAATGTCTGCTTCGCTAGCGTCGTCGGCAATATAGGCCGTAATCGAAACCTTGCTTTCCACCGATTCAAGAATGTTTGAAACGACCATACCGGCAATCAAGAAGACGCCGATAATGAGCAACGAAAGAAAGATAGTAATGATTGAGCCCAGCGCCGTGGACAAATTACGAGCAAAACCTTTGAGGGCTTCGGAAAAGAAGTAGATAAGACTAGACATCGAAACCGTACACCCCCCTGTCCTGGTCGCGCGTCAGGCGGCCCTTGTCCAACGCGATAACGCGCCGGCGCATGTTGTCCACCATTTCGCGGTCGTGGGTGGCAACGAGTACCGTGGTACCCGTGCGGTTAATGCGTTCCAGCAAATCCATAATGCCGCGGGACGTTTGCGGGTCCAAGTTACCCGTCGGCTCGTCGCAAATAAGCAGCGGCGGGCGGTTAACAATGGCACGCGCAATACTCACGCGCTGCTGTTCGCCACCAGAAAGCTGGTCGGGGCGCTTGTTAAGCTTGTCCTGCAAACCGACGAGGCGCAACACTTCAGGAACCTGCGTTTTAATAACGTGGCGGCTCTTGCCAATTACTTCGAGAGCAAAGGCTACATTTTCGAACACCGTTTTGTTCGGAAGAAGTTTAAAGTCCTGGAATACGCAACCAATATTGCGGCGCAGGTAAGGCACGCGCCAATTGCGCATGGTCGTCAGGTCTTCATCGGCAATGTAGATATGACCTTCGCTTGGCTTGATTTCTCGAATAATCATGCGAATGAAGGTCGACTTGCCCGAACCAGAATGCCCTACCAGGAACACAAATTCGCCAGCATAAACCTGGATAGAAATGTCGTCGAGGGCCGGTTTGGATGGTTGGGCGGGATACACCTTGCTTACATGGTCAAAGGTAATAACTGGCGTTCCGCTTACCTGCCCCACTGTTTCGACATCGAGGTCAGGAAGCTGGGTACTTAAGTCCGCCGTTGCCTTTGCCACGCGAGAAGTTTGCCCGCCTGCTTGGGCAGCACTATGGCGCGCCCCTTGGCTTTTAGCTTCTGTCACAGAATACTCCGTTCAAATACTAGGTTACTGAGACAACCTAAAGAAGTTTAGCAGAACGGACTATAACGCGTTTTAGCTCTCCACAGCTTCAACAATTGCCGCAGAATTCAATCTAAATTGCTCCATAAGCTCTTCAAATGAGCCACTCTTGCCAAAAATGTCTTTTATGGCCACAAAAGCGCAGGGTGCTGGGTAGCTTTGTGCAAGTAATTCAGCGACGGCAGAGCAAAGACCGCCATAGATAGAATGTTCTTCGCACACAACGGCACGACCAGTCTTCTTGACGGAATTGATAATGGTTTGCGCATCGAGAGGTTTAACACAAAAAGCGTCGATGACCTCGGCAGATATGCCTTTTTCTGCGAGTTCTTCAGCCGCCAGAAGGGCTTCACGAATCTCGACACCGTTGGCGATAATGCTGACGTCGCTGCCTTCGCGCAAGACATAGGCACGACCCACTTCAAGTTTGGCTCCTTCGGCGTAAACCGTGGGAACATTAGCACGGCCCATGCGCACATAAACAGGCCCCGGCGTAGCTGCCGCAAGCCGAATAGCCGATTTTGCAGCATTATAGTCTGCAGGAACAAGAATTTTCATATGCGGCAGTTCGCGCATGAGCGCCACATCTTCAAGCATTTGATGGCTGCCACCGTCAGGCCCCACCGAAACACCCGCATGGGTAGGACATATTTTTACGTTGAGCTTGGAATAGGCGACCGTGTTGCGAATTTGGTCATAGGTACGGCCTGTCCCAAACACCGCAAAGCTGCCCGTGAATGCCACGTTGCCCGCCAATGCAAGCCCCGCTGCAACATCAACCATGTTTTGTTCAGCAATCCCTGCGTTATAGAAGGCTTCAGGATAGGCAGCACCAAACTTACCGAGGGTGGTTGACCCTGCCAGATCGGCGTCGACGGCCGCTATAGGCAAGCCTTCGCCAGCAAGTTCGATAAGGGTTTCGCCCAAAGCAGCGCGGGTTGCCTTTTTGACTGCTTTTTCATCTTCGCTGGCAAATTGAGGCGCTGTTGCAGCACCATTCACTTCGTTTTCTTCTGGGGTAATGAGGGTATTAAAGGCATCTGTTATGTCCAGCTTCGGTACTGCCGCAAGCGATTTTTCGATTTCTTCTTCGGAAAGCCCAAGGTCAGCCAAGGCAATAGCGAGTTCGTCCTTGTTGGGCGCTTTGCCGTGCCAGCCCGCCTGGCCTTCCATGAAACTGACGCCCTTACCTTTGGTTGTATGAGCAATAATGGCGTGTGGTTGCTGACCTCCTTCAGCTTTACATGCGGAAAGCTGTTCGATGAGAGCCGCGATATCGTGGCCGTCCACTTCGTGCACATGCCAACCAAAAGCCTCAAACTTTTCGGCCAGGGTACCCACCTGCACTACATCAGCTACATCACCGTCAATTTGCAGGCCATTGGAGTCCACAATAGCGACCAAGTTGCCGCAGGCCTCATGTGCAGCAAACATCGCCGCTTCCCAAACCTGCCCTTCTTCGCATTCGCCGTCACCGAGGAGGGTAAACACGCACGCGCCATTGCCCCGTGCGCGCAAACCGCAGGCTAAACCGGCTGCGATGGAGAGCCCTTGGCCCAGCGAACCAGTGGATACTTCCACGCCAGGAAGCAGGTGGCAATCGGGGTGGCCCTGAAGGCGGCTCCCCCACTTGCGCAGACTGAGCAGTTCTTCACGGGGGAAGTAAGCCGCATTTGCAAGCGTTGCATAGAGCGCAGGAGCCGCATGACCTTTCGCCAAAATGAAACGGTCACGATTATCTGATGTGGGGTTTTGTGGGTCGTGCTGGAGCACGCCACCAAAGTAAAGTGCACAGAGGATGTCTGCGGAAGAAAGCGAACCACCGGGATGACCACTGCCCGCTTCGGCTACACTGCGCACAATGTCGATACGGATGTCGTTTGCCTTTGATTGCAGCTCTTCTAAATTCATAGGTTTTATCTCGCCCCTTTAAAGCACCTACTGTATTTAAGCTGCATTGATTTTCGCTACCTGTCCATTGTGCCACAAAACTAAGGGCTTTACCGTCTTATTTCTCCCATATTTTTGTCTCGGTTGATTGAATTCTTTAACGCAACACTGGGGGGTGCGGACGTTGTCCTGGACTTCCTAGGCGGCTAGGCCCAGGCTCCTTCTGGACTGCATCGGGCTCTTCCAGCCGAGCGACTGCTTGATTCGCCCTTCGTTATAGTACTCGATGTACGCTCCGAGCTCTGCGAAGAACTCCTCGAACGTGACGCCAGCCCAGGTGCGGTAGTAGAAGAACTCGTTCTTGAGCCGGCCGAAGAACCCCTAGCCCGCCGAGTTGTCCGGGCTGCATCCCTTCTTC
>JAFUCE010000175.1 GCA_017459805.1 Eggerthellaceae bacterium | reverse complement strand
GATTTTTCTAGTTCAACTCGTACAATACCGTCATTTCTTGCCACTTTTGAGTCCCAGCCCGTACAACTCCGTCATTTCTAGACACCAACTGCCTTATTTCTTGCCGGAGCGCTATGATTATCGCGCTGCGCTTGGAGCGGGCTTATTTCGCTCACCAGGCCGCACCCTCGCTAACTCACCATGGGCGACCTGTGACTAGCCTTTATAGCTATCAAGCTAGAAAAGGAGTGCAACAATTCCACTATAATTATTTTCGAGGTTCACGAAATGAGAGTTACGCGATGAATTTAAAAAAGCATATGGCTCGCTTGATGTCTAAGGCAACAGGCACGGATGAAGGAAGCAGCGGTAAAGGGAACGGCACTGCCGCTTCGAAGGTGCATGCAGCAGGTACCGCGGACAGGCAGGTAAAGGTATCGGTTGTCATCCCTGTCTATAACGTGGAAGGCTACATAGAGCGCTGCATCGATAGTCTGCAGGGACAAACGTTGGGCAATCTCGAGTTCATCTTTGTTGATGACTGCTCGACGGATAACTCGATGGCGGCAGTAGAAACTTGGGCTAGACAGGATGACCGTGTTCGCATTCTTCAAAATCCCGAGAACTTGGGGGCGGGTCCATCGCGCAACCGCGGTATTGAGGCTGCGCGTGGCGAATATCTTGGTTTTGTCGACCCCGATGACTACGTGCCCCCTGAGTTTTTTGAACTACTCTACACGGCTGCAACAGCCGACGGCAGACATGATATTGCCAAGGGCCTACAGGTTAATGTCGATACAGATGGGAGGGAGGATAGGTCCCATGGCAAACGCTTAAATGGACTTCTTGCTCCGAAAAAACATAACATTCCACTCTTCTGTAGGTTTTCCGGCGATCACTGGACTGCCATATACCATAACCGTTTATTCGAAGACGAAGGCGTGCGCTATGGAACGACTCGCAAGTCACAGGACACGACCTTTACGCTTCGCGTGTGTCTTTGTAGCGAGGATATCGTGCTGGAGCCCCGTGCCGAGTACTTCTATTGTTTTCAGCGGTTGGGCTCCGCGATCAATACAAGTTCGCTCCAGCGCTTTTACAATGAAATCGCTGGTTTGGACGAAAAGATAGATGCGCTTCTTGATAGGGGTATCGACTCGCACGCGTACGCGTATCTTGCCGATAAGCTCCGCTACTATACAAGTTGCTACAGGGCCGAGGCGCGCTATGGCAACCATCTTCGTGATGAGTACGAGCGCTACTGGCATGCACTCGAAAAGACACTCAGTCGGCTGCCAGAATGGCATCGTGCACTCGAGCTTAATTCTTATGTTGATGCTCTTTATAAAAGTGCCTGCTTCACCACTCCAGGAGTGCGTTTCGAAGGTGAGGGTAGCGTGCGGGTGTCGGTTATCCTGCCCGTATACAACCCTGGTACTTTCATTGACCGCTGCATCGACAGCCTTCAGCAGCAATTGTTAGACGGCCTGGAATTCATCTTTGTTGACGACTGTTCGACGGATGGGTCGATGGACAAGGTGGAGGCCTGGGCAAGCCAGGACGACCGCGTCAGAATTCTTAAAAACGACGAGAACCTGGGGGCGGGGCCATCGCGCAACCGCGGTATCGAAGCCGCACGTGGCGACTACCTGTCGTTTATCGACTCTGATGACTACGTTTCTCCCGAGTTCTATGAATTACTTTACGCTGCTGCGACAGCCGATGGTGGGCATGATATCGCCAAGGGCTGTCGCCGCAAAATCGATGGTGTCACAGACCTTGTAATACCACATAAAATAGAACTCAATAAAAGAATCCTTGAACATCAATCAAAGCGAATTCCACTATTCCGCAGTTTTACCTACGAGCATCAGACGGCGCTATACAGTACCCGGTTGTTTAAAAACGGAGACGTGCGCTATGGACAATCCACAAATGCTGAAGACATTACATTCCTGCTTAGCGCATGTCTTGCCGCGAAGGATATCGTTCTATGCTCCAACGCTATATATTACTATGTGCAGCGAGAAGAATCGCTTGTTTATTCGTTCGCCCCACGCAGGTTTTTTGCCGAGCTGGATTCATTTGAAAACCAGGTGACCATTCTCAAAGAAAGAGGAGTTGACGACGACGCCTGCCAATATTTGGCCGTAAAGCTCAAGGCGTATTCGGACTACTACGAAAATGCCGCTAAAGAGCACCACGAGCTTGATGAGATAAGGCAGGCTTATTACCAACGTGCTGATTCCATCCTCTCCTCGATTGCAAGCTCAGATAGAATTAAAGAGCTGGCAAACATACCGAAGGAGCAATGAAAAACGAAAACCTAGGTATTTAAGCACGCCCGGACGGCAATAAGCACGCCCGGACGGCAATAAGCACGCGCTTACCTGCGTTTACTTGGCAACCGTTTTGGCAATCTGTTCAATAATGGGGTCGAGTGCGCCCTCTACATCGTATTCCTCAATCTTCCCCGCATCGACAAGAGCTGCAAAAGCAGGGTCGATAGGGAGGGTGGCATGAGCAGGAATGCCGTAGTGTTCGGCCACAGCTGCACCCTGCGGTTCACCAAAGATGTAGTGCTTTTTGCCACAGTCGGGGCAGGTGAAATACGCCATGTTTTCGACCAAGCCAAGCACGGGCACATCCATTTGCTGAGCCATATTAACGGCCTTGCCCACAATCATGGCAACCAGTTCCTGCGGTGCAGAAACAGTAATAATGCCGTCCACGGGCAAGCTCTGGAAAACGGTCAGCAGCACGTCAGACGTTCCAGGAGGCATGTCGACAAATAGGTAGTCAATGTCGCCCCAGTTAACTTCATTAAAGAATTGTTTGATAACTCCTGAAACCACGGGGCCGCGCCAGACCACGGGCATGTCTTCAGCGGGGAGCATCAAATTGGTTGAAATAAGCTTAATACCGCTTTGGGTTTGACCAGGGAATACGCCTTTTTCGTCAGCCGTGAGCGGGTTGGTATATCCAAAGGACTTGGGAATGGAAGGGCCAGTAACGTCGGCATCCAGGATACCCACCTTGAAACCACGCTTGTTGGCTTCATTGGCAAGCAGGCTGGTAACCAGGCTTTTCCCAACGCCGCCTTTGCCCGAAACCACGCCTATAACATGCTTGATGCTTGATTGCTCATTCGGCTCGAGCACCGTTGGACCAGCAGCTTCGCCGCTATGGCAGCTGGCGTTCAAGAGAGCTTTTTCTTCTTCGGTCAGTTCCTGGGGTGCGTTGCTTTCTTCGGTCATGTTCTCCTTCTTTCTCGCAATGTATCTTTTTAAGCATGGTAGCATATTGCTTGAGTTGCACGGAAAGTGGGGCGAAAATGCTGTTTTCAGACATTGGCATCATTGATGAAAATTTTGAATACCAGCCGCATAAGTGGGTGGGTGTACAGGGTGCCCATATTAGTTTTGTGGGTGATGAAGCCCCCTGGGACGCTGAACGCTACGGTGAAGTTTATGACGGGGCGAATCGTTTGCTCATGCCAGGAATGTATAACGCTCATGCCCATGCGCCCATGGTTTTGCTGCGCGGTTGGGGCGAAGCTTTGCCGCTGCAAAGCTGGCTGAATGACCGCATTTTCCCCTTTGAGGCAAAGATGGAAGCCCTCGACAACTTTTGGGGCACCACGCTCGCGATTGCTGAAATGCTGCGCTATGGCACGGTAAGCTATTCCGATATGTACTACCACGCCGACCAGCGTTTCCGCGCGTGCAACAGGGCGGGCATGAAAATAAACCTGGGTGAAACACTGCTTTCGTTCGACCCCGTGCCTTACCAGGATTTACCCATGGCAGAACTAAACGCGCGCCTTTTGCGTGAATACCATATGGCCGATGATGGGCGCTTGCGTGTGGACTTTAACCTGCATGCTGAATATACGTCCAATCCCACGACTGCGGCAAGCTTCGCTGAAGCAGCGGTTGATGCTGGCGTGTGTATGCAGGTGCATGTAAGCGAAACTGCCGCCGAAGTCGAAGCGTGCAAAGAACGTCACGGCGGACAAACGCCCGTTGAATATTTGGCGGCTATGGGCATTTTCGACGTGCCTACGAACGCGGCTCATTGCGTGTGGCTTGAAGAAGGCGACTATGCCATTTTGCGCGACAAGGCTGTGACGGTTTCTACCAACCCAGTTTCAAACGCGAAGTTGGGGAGTGGTTTTGCTCGTGTGCCGCGCCTGCTTGATGAAGGAATTACGGTTGCTTTGGGCACCGACGGTGCGGCTTCCAATAACAACCTTGATATGTTCCAAGATCTTTACGTTTTGGCGCTTGTGGCAAGTGGGGCGGCGCAGGACCCTACGGTCTTGCCGCCTGCAAAAGCCCTTGAAATCGCTACTCGCGCGGGTGCGCTTTCGCAGGGGCGTGAAGACTGCGGCTTAATTACAGAAGGCATGCGCGCCGACATCTGCGTGCTTGACACGAGCGGCCCGAGTTGGACGCCAGAAACCGACATGGTTTCAAATATTGTTTATGCAGGTCACGGGTCCGATGTATGCCTTACCATGGTGGACGGGCGCGTGCTTTACCGTGACGGCGTGTGGCCAACCATCGACGTTGAGCGTGCGCGGGCAGAAGTATCTGCTGCCACCGCCCGCATCGCAGGTGAACTATAAGTTTTTGTACACTTTTGGGCTTTCTCGTTAGGTTATCCTCGTTTTAGTGTAGTAAACCCTGCCTGGTAATAAACGAAAGGGGCTGCATTGCTGCAACCCCTTTGCGTAATTCTGTGTTATCTTGCGCTATTGGATGCCGTTAATCAGGCTCGAAACGTCATCTGCGCTCAAGGTCATTTCTTCACCGCCATAGCCTTGGTAAGTAATGCCATAGGCAGTACCGCCAACTTCCCACAGCACAACGGTAGCTTGGCCTTCAGAGGGCCCGTAACACTGGACATTGAGTCCCTTGATGTTTTGCTGCCAGGTAGCAGGGAAGTTCAGATCGCGGTCGGTAAGTGGCTGGTAATATGTCCCTTCGCCCTTGCGAATATAGAGACCTGTTGCGGGCGATTCATAGAGCGCCTGGACCATACCGCTTGAATACGAGTAACTTGGCTTACCGTATGTAATCTGACCGATGGTAATACCGTCCAAGGTGCTAAAGCCTGAAATACCAGCGCCATTAATAGCTTTTTGCGCTGAACTTGCAGGTGTCCAGTCGATGACGGGTGCGACATTTTCTGAAGTGACATGAACCGTGGTGCGCACGGGTACTTCTTCGCCTGCTTCGGGCCATTGATCAACAACTATTCCATCGTAGTCACCGGAGAAGTCGAAAATCAGACCTAAGCTGTTAATGGTATTTTCTGCGTACGATGTTGAATAGCCCAAAAGATCTGGAACGGTAACCGTTTCAACCACGGTGGTGAGGGTAACGGTGACCAAGGTATTCTTTGCAACTTTTGTGCCTGCTGCAACGTCTTGTGCGGTAACCGTACCAGCTGGGTCGCCCGTATAGCGCACCGCAAGCCCAGCGGATTGCATAGCGGCTTCAGCATCGTGCCAATTAAAGCCCATGACATTTGGTACGGAAACTTCTTCAACGGGGGCAGGACCTAAGGAAACCTTAACGGTAATAGTTGTACCAACCCGTGCCTTTTCGCCAGCGTTAATGGACTGAGAAATAACCATGCCTTCGGCTACGGTGTCATGATGCACTACGGTGTCGTCAAAGGCGAAGCCAGCTTTCTCGATGTCGGTTTTTGCGTCATCGCGCGACTTGCCAACCACGTTAGGCACTTCGGCTTCTGAGGGAGCGACCGCAACGGTAAACGCAATATTGGTGCCTTCTTTAACCTTCGTTCCTGCTGCAACCGATTGCTTAAACACGCAACCAGGATTGACTTCTGTTGATTCTTCGGGGTTTGAAGCAACGCCTACCAAACCTACGTCTGACAAGGCTTTTTCGGCATCGGCACGAGTCTTGCCCTTAAGGTCGGGCACCGTTACGTCCTTCTTTTCAGGCTTGCCCGATGAAATAACTAAGTTAACTTTCGAGTTGGCCTTTGCGTTGGTAAGGCCCTTCGGGTCCTGGGAAATAACGTTTCCGAGCGGCACTGTTTCAGACGCCTCGCGCTTAACGGTACCCAGGCGCAAACCAGACGCCAGAATAGCTTTTTCAGCATCTGACTGAGTAAGCGAAATGACATTAGGAACGGTATACATAATGTCTTCGGAGCTTGAAGAGCCTGAACTTGATGCACTCGCCGAAGCGGAGGCGCTGCTGGCCGATGCAGATGCGCTGCTTGCTGCAGTCCCGCTTGAAGAGCAGGCGCAGCCTACAAGAAATACTCCAAGCCCAAGTAATAAAAGGATGGATAACGCGAGAGTGATGTTTTGTTTCGATAGTGTTTTTCGCATAATACGTCCCTTCGTTCTCTTACGTTTACCTATTCGGTTTCCACTTAGGGCATATTATGGCACGAAGAATACTCTGCTGGCACGAGAAAAAGATTTGTTTTCTAACGCTTAAAATACTTAGGTCTTTCGCGCGTAATACCTGCATTTTTAAGGTACACTAAAGGGCAGCTTTTCATCGGTAGAAAAAGGTTCGTTTAATCGCAGCTTAAATGTACTCCAACGGACCGCCAAAGACACGAAAGTTGGTGGTACTTATGGCTGCTCCTACTTCTGAGCACGTACGCAACATTGCCCTTGTCGGCCAGGACGGCGCCGGAAAGACTTCATTGGCGGAAGCCATGCTGTTCGTTTCTGGCAAGACACCCCGTATGGGTACGACCCACGACGGCAAGAGTTACCTGGACTACGACGACGAAGAGATTCGCCGTAAGTTCACCATCAGCACGTCAGTTGCTCCTATTCCTTATAAGGACTACAAAATTAACCTGCTCGACACGGCGGGTTCTCCTGACTTTATCGGCGACACCATTGCCACCATGTACGCAGCTGAAACGGCCCTCTTTGTGGTCGACGCAGTGGATGGGCCCCAGGTCATGACGACTAAGCTGTGGAAAGAAGCCAAGAAGATGAAAATCTCTGGCGCCATTTTCATTAACCACATCGACCGCGAACATGCTGACTTCGACAGCGCCCTCGTTGCTTTGCAGGCGCGTTTTGGTAAGCGCGTGACGCCGCTCACCATTCCTATTGGCCAGGAATCGGACTTCAAGGGCGTTATCGACGTGGTGCGTATGAAGGCGCGCTACTTTGGCGAATCCGACACGGAAGAGCGTGTGGAAGATATTCCTGCCGAATATGCCGACCGTGCAAACACTGCCCGCGACCAGCTGGTAGACGCAGTGGCGGAAGCCGACGAAGAGCTTATGATGAAATACCTGGACGGCGAAGAGCTGACTCAGGAAGAAATCGAAAAGTGCATCCACGATGCCATTAACCAGGAACTGCTGGTGCCGGTGTATGTGGGTTCAACCATTATTAAGCAGGGCATTCAGGGGCTCATGGAAGACATTGCCACCTTCTTCCCGCACCCGCGTGAACATGCCGCTTACGCCCTTACCAACGGCGAAAAATGTGCCATCGACGAAACGGGCAGCCCTGCTGGCTTCGTATTCAAGACCACGACAGACGCCTTTGTGGGCCGCCTAAGCTACATCAAGGTGCTTACGGGTGTGCTCGAACCTGGCCAGGAT
>JAFUCE010000029.1 GCA_017459805.1 Eggerthellaceae bacterium | reverse complement strand
TTCGAACAGGTCGATAGCTGCTTGCCTCACCGACAAATCGTATTTCATACCATCACCCCCATGATAAAAAGTGGACCGGAAACTTTTGTTTCCGGTCCAACTATCGGGGTTCACTTCAACAGCAGGGTTCTTTTCATCCTATCAGACCGAGTAAGAATTAGTATTCCAGATCGGCATCCGTAATCTTGCCTGCGAAGGCACGATAGGTAAGGAAGTGGTAGAACAGCAGGATCGGCAGACCAACAACGGTAATACCCGTCATCCACATAAGCGTGAAGTCTTCCGAAGCGGCGCCACCCACAGTTACGGGGTTGGCCATCAGGCTGTCCGGAATCCAGTTCGGGAACATGGCGAATGCAGCGCAGAAGACCAGACCAAGGCAAGCAGCGGCAGCTACGATAAATACCTTGAGGTCGCTTTCGCCCTTGTTGCCCCAGCTGTAGGTAAGGAATACTGCCAGCAGGGCCACAACGCCGAACACGCAGGACAGAATCATGAGGGCAGGTGTTGCAGCAATGCCGCAGATGGCACCAAGAACGCCAGCCTGTGGATCGATGGCCATGCCAGCAAACCACAGCACAGCACCAACAACCAGCAGAACGATTTCAGCCAGCGCGAACTTCGGACGAAGCGCGACAGCCTGGTCGTGCAGTTCGCCTTCGGTCTTAACAGCCAGCCAGCTTGCGCCCAGCAGCAGGAAGTGGCACAGGCCAACCAGGCCAGCAACCAGTGCGAAGGGACGAAGCAGGAAAACAAAGCTAATGGGGAAAGGCAGGGCCATATTACCCTGTGCGTCCAGCGGAACGCCCATCATGGTGTCGCCTACCGCAACGCCAAAGAGCAATGCAGGCAGGGCAGAACCCAGGAAGAAGAAGATGTCCCACAGCTTGGCATGCTCGGGGTCCTTGCTGCGCGTTTCCAGGGAAACTGCACGAACAATCAGGCAGAACAGCACGAGCATAATAGCCAGGTAGTAACCCGAGAAGGTTGTGGCATAGGCGGGAGCAAATGCCGCAAACAGGGCACCGCCGCCGGTAAGCAGCCACACTTCATTACCGTCCCAAACCGGGCCGATAGAACGGCGCATAATGGCCTTCTTCCGTTCGTCCTTGCCCAGGAAGGGGTACAGAGCACCCACACCCAGGTCAAAGCCGTCAAGAATGAAGTAACCACCCAGTACTACGAAGATGAGGATAAACCACAATACATTCCAGAAAGACAACGCATCCATGCTAGGCCACCTCCCCTTCAGTAATAGCAACAGGCTCTGGACCTTCCTTGGCAATGCGGAAGGCATTCTTCAGGAACAGGAACAGAAGCAGCAAGTACACAACAGCAAAGAGCAGCATGGTGATAATCAGCTGAATGCTGTCAACGGCTGGCGAAATAGCGTCGGCAACGAGCAGTTCTTCCCACACACTCCAAGGCTGGCGGCCAAATTCGGCAACAAACCAACCGGCTTCAATAGCCAGGAGGGGGAAGATAGGTGCAATGTAGAGCGCCTTCAGCAGACCCTGTGGCAATGCACCACCCTTGTTAATCTTGCTGCGAACAACAAGTGCAAAGATGACCCAAAGCACAATAAAGCTGTACAGAGCAATCATAAGGTGGTAGCTCTGGAAGGTAATCTGCACGGGAGCCGTAGCGTCTACGGCAAGTTCTTCGGTCGATCCAACCTGCTGGACGAAGCGTTCGCCGTTCTGCAAGTAATTCGAATCGCCGCGAATTTCAGCGATGCGCTGTTCGAAGTTTTCCTTAGCGGTATTCAAACCGATGGTTTCGCGCGAAGCGTCGCCCCACGCAAGAAGGGACGTGCCACCGTCAAGCAGTTTGATGCCGTTAACGGTTTGATTGGCTTCGTCAACCACACCAAACAGGTACAGATGTGCCGGACCGTCTTCGTATTGGCCTTCCATCGCAGCCAGCTTTTCGGGCTGTTCGTTCGCAACCACAGAAGCCTGCATATGAGCAAACGGAAGCATGAGGATGCATGCAACCAAAGCAACAACGGCGCCCACCTGAATCTGGCGCTGGCCGAAGTACTTGTGTTCACCCTTTACCAGATGGTACGCACCAATGGCGATGGCGATGAACGAACCCATAAGAATGAGTGCGTCAACCGTATGGGTAAAACGCGCAACCGTTGATGGGTTGAACGCAGCGCCAAAGAAGTCGGTCAGAATAGCCTTACCGCCTTCTACTGCGTAACCGCCGGGCGTCTGCATCCAGGAGTTCGCGATAAGAATCCACAAGCAGCTAAATGCCGAGCCCAAAAATACGAGCCAGGCCGCAGCCGTCATGAACTTTTCGCTTACCTTGCCACGGCCCAAGAGTAAAACGCCCAAGAACGTGGACTCCATAAAGAATGCAAGCAATGCTTCTGCTGCAAGCGGTGCACCAAAGATGTCACCCACAAAACGTGAGTAGTTAGCCCAGTTGGTACCGAAGCTAAACTCCATCGTGATACCCGTTGCAACACCCATGGCAAACGTAACCGTGAAGAACTTCGTCCACCACTTCACGATTGCCAGGTCTTCGGGCTTGCGAGTCTTAGAGTAGCGCATTTGCATGAGTGCGACTATAAGACCCAGACCGACATTGACTGGCACAAACAGGTAGTGGTAGAAAGCCGTGAAGGCAAACTGAAACCGTGCCAATAATTCAACATCCATGCCCTTTCCCCTTTCTTTTTTCCTTGGGGTTGAACGTCCCCCTCTTACCATAACCCCAAATGATACCAACGCAGTATCAATTGTTACCGCTATGGTATCATTTAGATGACCGTTCGTCAACAAAAGTAACTAACTTGGTGGTCTTTGTTCATTCCTAGTGGGTGTACGGCATACCCATAAGCCCTTCCCCGAAAAGCAAATCGCGCTCTTCTTCAGGAAGGGCCGCACGCGCTTGGTCGCGCAAAGTGTTAATTGAAATGAAGAACTGGCGCATCATGACCACCATGAGGTAGCGCCCCACAGGAGTAAGCGTAAGTTCGTCTTCATTGTCGGTGGCGAAAGCCCCATGGGCGCGCATGAAGGCCATTTCTATGGGCAGGCCCGCTTCCACGCTCATGCCAAAATCTGCCTTAAACTGACGCTTGTCCAAACGCAAACCGAAGAGCTGCATCAAAAAGCGGTAGCGCATTTGCCCGCGCTTGGGCAAGCGCACCTGCCCCATCAGCGCGAGCTTGCCCGCTCCGACAGCCGCATTGTATTCGCGCAGGGAAAAGGTATTCACGTACAAGGTGTCACCCAAATAGCTAATGCCGCCACTTCCGATGGCGGGATATTCTTCAGCCTTAACCACATACTCGTCCACCAAAGCATCGCCCGTGCCGCGGTTAAAGGTCCACGCGCTCGAAAAACTAAAGCCAGCATCGGTGAGCGAACGCCAGATTATGTCGTAGTAGCGCTGCTCGCGCACGTAGTCCACCTGCCCCACGGTTTCGGCCAACTTTTCTTCCACCGAAGGCGACGCCATAAGGGGGTAGAAGGTCGTCTGGCTGCAGCCGCTTTCCATAACAAAGGCAAGGTCGTCGATAAGCATATCTTCTGTCTGCGCGGGGAAGTTGAAGATCATGTCTACATTAAAGGTGAAGGGATACTGAGCCACATGCTGGATGCGTTCAAATATTTCTTCGGACGAGCCATATTTTTCATAGCGGTCCATGGCCTTAAGCAAGGCGTTATTGGAACTTTGTACCCCCACGCTCAAGCGCTGGATGCGGTCGGCCAAAGGTTCAAGGATTTCGGGAATAAGGTGATTCGGATTTGTTTCCGTTGACACATCTTCAAGCGAAAACAGCTCGCGTGCCAAATCGATGGTTTCGCAAAGTTGGTCAACCATAATGGTAGGCGTTCCCCCACCTATATATAAAGAGTGGAAGTCGTAGCCCGCGCGCGCGAGCATGCGCATTTCTTCACGCATGTTTTCAAAATAAGGAATGGCGCGGTCTTCTGCATGGGGAAAGCGATTAAAACTGCAGTAGGGGCACAGGCGCTCGCAGAAAGGGACGTGCGCATACAGCATGTACTTGCGTCCCAGATTGGGCACAGATGGCGTTTTCTTTTTCACGGGCTTGAGCCGCAAAATTTGGTCGCCTAATACAGCAACTACTTTCGAGAGAGCGCGTTCGCTTAGCAAGGGGTACTGCCAGCCTTCCCTATTCCCAGGAAGAACGGCCAGCAGCTGCCTTGGCACCGATGTCGGTGCGGTATTGCTTGCCTTCGAAGTTAATAAGATCGCAGGCTTCGTAGGCGCGCTCGCGGGCTTCGTCGAAGCTTTCACCAAGGGCTACCACGTTCAGAACGCGACCGCCTGCGGTAACAAGTTCGCCGTCGGCATTGAGTGCAGTACCAGCATGGAAAACCGTCACGTTTTCAAGTGCTTCTGCTTCGTCAAGGCCAAGGATGACCTTGCCTTTTTCGTAAGAGCCTGGATAGCCTTCGCTTGCCAGCACCACGCACACGGCCCACAGCGGCGACCATTCAAGATGAATGTCTTCTGTGTTGCCCGTTGCAACGGCATACATAAGATCGACCAAATCCGTTTCGAGGCGCGGCAAGATGACCTGCGTTTCCGGGTCGCCAAAGCGCGCGTTAAACTCCAAGACCTTGGGGCCTTCGGGCGTCAGCATAAAGCCGCCATAGAGCACACCGCGGTAGTCGTTTTCAAAGGGAGGACGAGCCGTAGCCGCTGCCGATTCTTCCATCACGCGCACCATGGTCGCCATTTCTTCGTCGGTCACAATAGGTACCGGCGAATACACGCCCATGCCGCCCGTGTTGGGGCCCATGTCACCATTGTAGGCGCGCTTGTGGTCCTGGGCCGTTGCCATGCAGAAAGCCTTGCCTGCACTCACAAAAGCAAGCAGCGAACATTCGGGGCCCGTGAGGCATTCTTCAACCACCACGCGATTGCCAGCTTCACCAAATTCGCCGTCGAAGCACATTTCGATAGCTTCTTCGGCCGTTTCCATGTCGTCGGCAACAATAACGCCCTTGCCCGCAGCCAGGCCGTCGGCCTTCACGACCAAGGGTGCACCCAGCTGGCGCGCATAGTTGATGGCTTCGATCTTGTTCGTGAAACTGCCATAGGCGGCCGTCGGTATATTGTTGGCGTCCATGAATTCCTTGGCCACAGTCTTGCTGCCTTCAAGTGCGGCGCCTTGGGCATCGGGCCCAAACACTGCAATGCCTGCGGCACGCAGGGCGTCAGCCATACCCGCGACGAGGGGAGCTTCTGGACCTATAACAACAAGGTCGATGGCGCGGTCCTGGGCGAAACCCAGCAGAGCCTGTGCGTCGCATATGTCAAGACCAGCCACGTTTTCTGCCACCGCGGCGGTACCACCGTTGCCAGGGATGGCATAAAGCGCGTCCACTTTGGGCGACTTCGCGAGCGCCCAACAAATAGCATGTTCACGTCCACCACTACCAAGTACTGCAATGTTCAACTTTTTCTCAACTCCTCAGTTCAACAAAAGCTGGGAACTTAGCCCCACCCTACCAACGCGGGGCGTGCTTTCCCTTTATCGAGAACTCCATTCGCGGAAAATGGTTTGTTCGCGGTCGGGCCCAACGGCAATAATGCTCATGGGCACACCAACGAGGTCTTCCAAATAGTGCACGTAGGCCTGCGCATTGGCCGGCAGTGCTTCGAAGCTGCGGCACGAAGTAATGTCTTCACCCTTCCACCCGGGAAGTTCTTCGTAGATGGGCGTGACATTTTTCGGATAGAGCACCGAATGCTGCATGGGGAAATAGTCGTAGCGCTTGCCGTCGGCTTCGTAGGCTACGCATACCTTAATAGTATCGACCGCGGAAAGCACGTCGAGCTTCGTAAGCGCAATGTCGGTCAGGCTGTTCACGTCGGCAGCGTAGCGCGCGATAACCGCATCAAACCAACCGCAGCGACGCTTGCGCCCGGTCACTACGCCAAATTCGCCGCCCACTTTGCCCAGCAGCTCGCCCGTTTCGTCCTTAAGTTCCGTGGGGAAAGGCCCGGAGCCCACGCGCGTAATGTAGGCCTTGGTAATGCCGAGTACCTTCGTAATAGCCTTTGGCCCCACGCCACTGCCCGTGGGTGCGCCACCCGCACAACAGCTAGAACTCGTAACAAAGGGATAGGTTCCGTGGTCGATGTCGAGCAAGGTCCCCTGCGCCCCTTCAAACAAAATGTTTTTGTCGTTGCGCAGCGCTTCATTGAGCAGCTGAGCCGTTTCTGCCATATGCGGGCGAATGAGGTCGGCATAGGGCAGGTACTCTTCCATGATTTGATCGGGCGTATAGGTGGGAAGACCATAAATCTTTTCCAAGACCTGGTTCTTATAATCGAGTGCCGTTTCAAGCTTTTCGCGGAATATCTTTTCGTCAAGCAAGTCTTGAATGCGAATGCCCGTGCGTCCTGCCTTGTCCTTATAGGCGGGACCGATACCATTTTTCGTAGTACCGATTTCGTGCTTGCCGAGGCGCGTTTCCTGGGCACCGTCAAGCGCGATGTGGTAAGGCATAATGACATGGGCGTCGCAGCTAATAACAAGCTTTTCGGTTGAGATGCCGTTTTCGGCAAGCATTTCCATCTCGCTCGCCAGCACACGCGGGTCAACCACAACACCGTTACCAATAACAGGGGTGCATGCAGGGTTCATGACCCCCGAAGGCGTCAAGCGCAAGGCAAGCTTTTTGCCGTCGGCTATCACCGTGTGTCCAGCATTGTTGCCGCCCTGAAAGCGAACCACATAGTCATAATCCGAAGAAATAAGGTCGGTGATTTTCCCTTTACCTTCGTCGCCCCATTGGGCACCTACAAGCACGGTTGATGGCATGCGCTGTCCTTTCCTGAATCAAACCAACACATTGTAGTACAGTTCCACCATATTTAGCATGGCACACATTACAGTTCCACTACATTTAGCTTTTCGCAGTTTTCCTGCATGAGGCGCACTACCTCTTCATGGCAGGTAAATACAATAAGCTGACGCGTCTTCGAAAGCTCTTGCAAAGCGGAAACCGCACCAACGCGCCGGCGAGCGTCAAAGTTGACCAGAATGTCGTCGGCAATAATAGGAATGCAGCGCCCCACGTTTTCCGCTGTCATAAGCAAGGCGATACGCAAAGCAAGGTAGAGTTGCTGGCGGGTGCCCAGGGACAAGAACTGCGGCTCGCGTGTCTGACCAAAGGCGTTAGCCACAACCACCTTGCCCTGCGCATCCATGCTCACTTCCACCCAGGATGCGTCTGTCATAAGCGAAAGCAATTCGCCTGCCTGCCTATAGACTTCGGGTTGACTTTTGTCTTCCCAAACGGCTATGGACTCTTCAAGCAAATGCCGCACCAACAACAATTGAGCAAGTTCGTTTTTCGTTTCTTCAAGGCGCGTTACAAGCTGTGCATCCTCAAGCTTAAGACGGTCGAAGTCCTGCAGGTGTTCGGCACGGTCAAGGTCAGTTTGCAACTGCCCCAGCCGCTGCGAAAGTTCACTCACTTCATCACTGAGCTTTTGACGCGCCTCGCCCTCCTGTGCAAGCTGCGCCTTAATATGCCCAAGCGAAACACCCTCATCAAGCCCAATGCTGGCATAGGCCTGCTGTAGATGGTCCGCATTGCGCGTGCGGGCAGCGTCGAGGCTTGCGCGCGCTGACAACACATTGTTGCGCTGTTCTTCAAAAACCTGCTGGTTGCTGCGGGCTTCGCGTATGTCATCAAGCAGAGCCCGGGCATAGCGCAGGTCGCCATCAGCCTTGCCCAAGCCCGCCGCTTCAAGGCTTTGGGCAATCTGGGAAGCGAAGGCATCTTGCTTTTCAGCCGCAGCGGAAAGACGCTGCTCGGCTTCATTGAGATTGTTCCTTGCTTGTTCGATGTCTTGTTCTTCGGCAGAACGCTGACCTTCATTATTTATAAGCAAACGAGGCAGCAAGAAAGCACAGAGCAGTGCCGCAATGCCAAAGACGACAGCTGCAACCATAAACAGCGTATCGTGCGTGTCGCGCATCATCATAAGCATGATAAAAGTTGCAAGCACAAACACTGCGGGCAAACCAATGCTGAGCAGCGACACATAACGCTGCCGGCGGCTTTCGGCCTGCTGCTGGCGTTCGTGTGCGCCGCTTTGCGCAAGGGCAGCAAAGTGTGCCTTAGCTTGCGCGTAGTCATCTTCGGCGTGCTGAGTTTCACTCTCAAGTTGCGCCTGGCGAAGAAGCATCTCGTCCAAGTCCTCACGCAGGGCACGCATACGAGCATTGTCTATATCCAGGTCAAGGGTATCGAACTGCTGAGGTGGCTGCTGGCCAAATTGTGTTTCTTGGGCAATGAGATTGTTATGCTCGTCATCGAGGCGCTGCTGTTCTTCAAACAAGCCCTCGATGGCCTTAGCCTGCGTTGCCAGGTTTTCCACCTGCTCGTTTTTTTGAGCAAGTTGCACTTTGGCTGCTTCAAGACGCGGCAGCAGTTCTTCGTATTCACGTGCCTCCTGCTTAAAGGTCTGTGCTTCTGCGTCCGCTGCTTCAAGCGCTTCGCGCGTACGTTCCATGGCGTCTTCGATATTTGGAATCGAATCGGGGAACTGCGCCGAGCGCGACAAGCATTGATTAATGCGCCCCTGTATTTCGCCAAGGGCCTGCGCAGGCGACGTTGCTGTTCCCGCACCTGCCGTCAGCAGATGCGAAGCGATGTCGGCCCCTCCACCAAGACCCAAGAGTTCATCGGAATTGAGGGAGAAGATACTGCGATACGTGGCTTCATCAATGTCGTCTAACACAAAGGGTTCGGGGTCGGGCAAAATGCCTTCGGTATTCTTTTCGCGCCGGCACTCAATAGCTGGCGCATGAGCCCCTTCGCGTGCTTCAAACACGAGCGAACCCGAACGATGCGCACCAGCTGGCTTGTAGGGATTGCGCGACCCGCGGCCATCGGGCCAACCAAAGAGGACACCGCCAATAAAGGCGCTCGCTGTCGTTTTTCCTGCCTCGTTGGCGCCATACACCAGATTCAGCCCTTCGGTAAAAGGACCGATATTGCGCTGATAGATGCTACCAAAGGCATCAATGTGTACCGTGCGCAAGTAATGGCTGCCGAATGCCTTGCGTGCCTTGCTCATACATCCACCCCGCAACGCAAAACATCGAGCGCCATGTCGCTTGCTTGGTCCTGCAGGCCTTCCATGCGCTCGCCCAGGGCACGGGGCAGCTTGAGGTCGAGCCGCATGAATTCATCCTGTATATAACCAAGCGATTCAGTTTCGTTTGCCTTCATGCGCTCGGCCGTTTCAAGAAGCACCGAAGGGAACAACCCCTCCGCGCGCAGAGCTTCCTTGTCCCAGGGCGCCCTTGTAGCATCGCGCAGACTGTCGCAGAAAAAGCTCCGATGTGCCGCATTAATTTGTTCGCGAAGGTCGCTCATCATGCCTGGCTCTTGCAAAACGCTGTGCAGCGGCGTTTGTCCTACCAGGCGCAGGCGCACCACCATGCGGTCGCACTTGGCACTTCCATTGGCACGGTAGAGCACCTTGCTTGCCTCGGCGGCAGTATCGTCGACGGTGTTGCAGGCTGACGTATCCACATCGAGCGTCTGCCAAACGATGCTTGCCAGCGGAAGGAATTCTGCGCGGTTGGCTTTGCCTTCTTCGAGGGTCACCAAAAAACAGCCCCGAGCACCCGCTTCATTGACGTCACGCCCCTGGATGCAACCCGAAAAAACGATATGGGGGTCTTCTTCGTCGTCTACCAAGGGTTGATGTATATGCCCCAGTGCCCAATAATCCATGCCCGTATCAAGCAGGGCTTTCGGGTCGGTGGGCGCTTTGTTGGGGTCAAGATTCAAACCCGTATGAATGACGCCCACGGCAAAAGGAGCCTTACGCCCACAAGCGCTTTCTGCCGCGCTGCGGTCAATTCCTTCGGCAATATTGGCACCCGATTCAAAAACCTGGTTGTAAAAGCCGCGCCCCCCAAACACGACGAGCGGCTCCCCCGCTTTTTCGAAGCAGGTAAAGCCTGGCTTGTCTGCGGGAAACAGGTACGTGCTTGAAGGCAGGTCGACCAAGTCCGTCCGCCAGCTGGTATAGGGGTCGTGATTTCCCGTGCACAAATACGTCGGGATACCCGCCTCATCCAGGCGCGCCAAGCCGTGGGCGAAACGCAAGTAGTTGGCATAGGATGGCCGAGCTTGGTCGAAAATGTCGCCTGCCAATACGAGAAAGTCCACGCTGCGTTCAAGTGCGGTTTCGACCAAGCGGTCGAAAGCCGCGGGAATCGCCTGTGCCACTTCGTCTGCCCATTGAGGTGAAAGAGCGCGCAAGCCACGCATAGGCGCCCCCAAATGAAGGTCTGCCGCATGAAGAAATGTTACGCGCTTGCTCATATGCTCCTTATGCCTTTAAGCGATTGCACGGCCCGCAAAACTAAACGGCACCAGCGTAGCGCGATGTGTCGAAGTAGTCACCAAAGGTGGTAGATTCTGGCGTCCATGACAAGGTGATGGTCCGGGTGGGGCCATTGCGGTGCTTGGCCACAATGAGTTCAGCCGTGCCAGCGTCGGGGCGGCCGTCCTCTTCGGCTTCAATTTCGTTCATAGCGCGGTCGATAAACATGACGATGTCCGCGTCTTGTTCGATGGATCCAGATTCGCGCAAGTCGGAAAGCTGGGGTGTTTTGCCATGGCGCCCGCCGCGTGTTTCAACGGAGCGGTTCAGCTGAGAAAGTGCCAGAACGGGCATGTTCATTTCTTTGGCAAGCACCTTCAAACCGCGCGAGATTTCGCCCACCTCGACCGCGCGGCTGTCCTGCCTGCGCAAGGCGGGTGGGTTCATGAGCTGCAAATAGTCCACCACAATAAGGCCCTGGGTTTTGTCGCGCAGTTCACGGCGAGCCTTCGCACGTGCTTCCAAAATAGAGAGCGACGGAGTGTCGTCAATATAGAGTTCAAGTTGCGAAAGGCGCCCAACGGCATCAGCCAAGGCTTGCCAGTCCTGTTCACCCATGAAGCCTGCACGCACTTTTTCAAGGCTGATTTTGGCTTCAGAGCACATGATACGTTGCACTAACTGCGAAGCACTCATTTCCAAACTAAAGAAGGTGGTCGGCACGCCTGCCTTGGCCGCATTGACTGCCATATTAAGCGCCAGGGCAGTCTTTCCCACGCCAGGGCGCGCCGCCAAAATAATGAGGTCGCCTGGGCGAAAACCATGGAAAAGGTTGTCCACGTCTTTAAAACCACAGGGCACCCCTGCCATGTGGTCTTTCCTGTCTGCCAAGGAAGTAATTTCAACAAAGGCACTTTCGAGCAAGGTGTCGATGGGTGCGAAGCTCGACGACACCCGTTTTTCGGTAACCTTAAAAAGCGACTTTTCTGCTTCTTCCACGACTTCGTCAAGGTTGTCGGGGGCGTCGTAGGCAAGAGCCGTTATTTCGGCTGATGCGTAAATGAGGTCGCGCAGGATTGAGGTGCGCTTGACGATGTCGGCATGAGTCAGCCAGTTCGTCAGCGCAAAGCTATTGTCCGCCAGTTCCACCAAGTAGGCACGGCCACCGGCAGCCTCCAACTGTCCGCTTGCCCGCAGGTTTTCTGCCAGCGATATTTGGTCGACGGGCATATTGCGCACATGCAAGTTCATGATGCCTTCGAAAATAAGCTTATGTGCGGGGCGAAAAAAATTGTCAGGTATAAGGCGCGTTGTAATTTCGTCGAGCGCAAGCTGACTGAGCATGCATGCCGCTAGAACCGACTTTTCCGCTTCTATGTTTTGAGGGATTTCTTTGTGAGCCGAACTACTGCCTTCTGCGTATGGAGCCATTCTTCCTACCTTCAATTGCCTGGTGCGCCTAACACCTCAATACTTCTTGTATGGCTTATCCTAGCGCATATAAAGCGCAGGTCATGTGCGTTTTTTATGGTCGAAAACCAACAAAAAAATTATTCACCACCATGCAAAAAGCCCCCTTGCTTTTTACCTGTGCAAAGAGGGCTTTTTCACACTTTCCACCACCCGAGGCGGTGGAAAAATATTTTTGTTCGACTTACTCTTCGGCAGCCTCTTCGCTTGCTTCAGCGGCTTCTTCTTCGACTTCGGCAGCTTCTTCAGCGGCTTCTTCGCCTGCATCGGCGGCTTCCTCGGTTGCCTCTTCTGCGTCAGCAGCTTCGGCAGCCTCGGCAGCAACTTCTTCCGCTTCCTCTGCTTCAGCTTCAGCCTCGGCAGCAGCAGCTTCAGCAGCGGCCTCGGCGGCAGCAGCCTCAGCAGCAGCAGCCTCAGCGGCAGCTACGGCAGCAGCAATGGCTTCTGCGTCGCCCACAATGAGCTTGATGTCGCTCTTGATGTCACGGTGCAGCGAAATTACAGCAGCATGCTCGCCCGCCGTCTTGATGGCGGCCTTCAGGTCGATGAGTTTCTTGTCAACCTGAATACCATGCTGGGCTTCAAGTGCATCGGCAATCATCTGTGTCGTAACCGAACCAAAGAGCTGGCCTTCTTCGCCAACACGTGCTTCGATATCCACGGAAAGACCGTCGATCTTTTCTTTCAGTTCATGCGCTGCAGCCATGCGCTCTTCTTCGCGCTTGGCGATGTTGTGACGGCGCTGTTCGAGCTGCTTCATGTTGCCCGGCGTTGCCTGCACGGCAAGCTTGTTCGGCAGCAGGTAGTTGTTGGCATAGCCTGCATTAACTTCAACGACGTCGCCTTCAATACCGGTACCCTTGAGCTCTTGGAGCAAAATAACTTTCATCTTTTACCCCCTGCCCTAGTCGCGACGCCTACGTTCGCCACGGCCGCTCACAGCAGGCACGGCAAACGGAATCAGAGCCATTTGGCGTGCGCGCTTAACAGCATTGGCGATGTCATTTTGATGCTGGGTGCAGCAGCCCGTTACACGGCGAGGCTTAATCTTGCCGCGGTCGGTAACAAACTTACGCAGCATCTGCGTATCCTTATAATCAATGTAGCCAGCGTCTTCCTTGCAAAATTGGCAATACTTCTTACGCGGCTGTTTTACATAGTCGGCCATAGTCTTCTAACCTCTTATCTCATTCCTAGAAAGGAATGTCTTCGTCGTAGACGGAGGCATTAACCGCAGGGGCCTCGGGGGGTGCAACATAGTTTGACGAAGCGCCGCTCGATCCGCTATCACGGCTGGACATGAATTCCAGCTCGTCAATAATAACTTCAATCTTGCTACGCTTTTGTCCGTCGCGCTCCCACTGGCTCCAGCGGAGCTTGCCTTCGATAGCAACCTTACTTCCCTTGCTCAAAAACTTTGCCACGCTTTCAGCACGCGTGCCGAACATGGTGCAGTCTACAAAGTTCGGATAGTCTTCCCATTCACCAGTCTGCTGGTTCTTGCGACGGTCGTTCACCGCCACGCCGAAGCCCAGTACGGGCAGGCCACTTGCTGTCTGGCGAAGTTCAGGGTCGCGGGTAAGGTTACCGCTAATAATTACTCGATTGATGCTCATAGTCTCTTCCTTTGCTACGTCCTGGCGAATGCTTATACGTCAGGAAAAATGTGGCGATCGCCTAGTCGCGATCCGTACGGGAAACGATCATGTGACGCTTGACGGCGTCGGTAATGCGCAGAACGCGGTCAAGTTCGGCAATGTGGGCGGGGTCAGCGTGAAAGTCGACCAAAACATAGTCACCTTCAGCCAATCCGTCTACTTCGTATGCCAGCTTGCGCTTGCCCCACTCTTCGACGTTGTCCACCGTGCCGCCCGCAGCGGATAAGGTAGATTCTATACGGCTGGAAACAGCTGTGCGAACTTCGTCGTCAGACGTAGGTGCCATAAAATACAGCAATTCATAAGACTTCATCGGCTCACCTCCTCTGGACTCATGCGGCTTCGGGTGATGAAGCTATACCCGAAGCAGGATTAGCTTGGGTATAGTATCAAACCCAGCCTGCGCATGCAAGAAAAGGAATGCGGCACCTTCACGTTTGCGTCACAACGCTCGCCTCGCCCAATGAGTCTAGAAGATAAAGCTTTCACTCTACACAGCGCCTTGCTTGCAAAAAGCCTGCCCAGAGCCACCTTTTTGCATAATAAAAATTCATCATGCAAGCCTCAAAAAGCTCCCCGCGCAGGTCCAGCGCACAAAAAAGAACCTTCAACTAAGAAGGTCCCTTTTCGCATTATCTTCATAGTAAGCGCCTGGTGAAAACTTAGTCGTCATCCTCTTCACTTTCATCTCTGTCGTCTACAGAGATTTCTTCGTCGTCAAGATCGGCAGCTGCTTCGCCGTCCACGCCCGCTTCGCCCGCACCTTCACCTTCGTCATCATCGCGTTCTCCACGATCATCTTCGTCAAGTTCGTCTTCGGTCACAAGGAGCGTATATTCCATGAAATTGGGGGCTTGCCCAATATAGAGCGGCTTATCTTCGATCTTGAATTTACGTTCTTCGCCTTCACCTTCAACGGTATACAGGTAGCCCACGGCATGCCCCACTTCAGAGCCGGGAATGCCACCTTCGGCAATAATGGCATCCAGCTCACCATCGTTGGTGTCCACGTAGCCGTCGTAACAGAAGGCATAGGCCAGCGCCCCACTTGCGTGCTGAACCGTATGCTGTGCCATCTTAAAGCAGTCATCAGGATCTTCCGCTGGGTGCGTTTCAATGAAAAGTGTTTCGCCCACAGCCAAGGCAGTAAAGGGCACGAGCAGCTCGCCCTCGTCAAGCTTTTCTTTGGCAATGTCGAGCGCCTGAAGAAGAACCGCTTCTAAGATTTGTTCTATCTGCGGGTTTTCTTCGGGTGCCTGATTTACAGTGCGGTGTGTCATGGTGGTTCCTTTCAATACTTTCTTCTAGTATAGCGCACGGCCTCTTCATGTCATGCACCAGAGAAAAAGTACCCTTGCAGCTTTTTCGCAATGCTCGGTATAAATTAGGCTACAATTTCCAAACGCAATTATTAGCTTTTAAGAAGGACTGACCATGGAACAACGTGAACAATTCGGAAGCCGCTTAGGCTTTTTGCTTATCAGTGCTGGCTGCGCCATCGGCCTGGGAAACGTCTGGCGCTTCCCCTATATTACGGGCCAGTACGGTGGCGGAGCATTCGTGCTTATGTACATCCTGTTCCTGGTTGCGTTCAGCCTGCCCATCTTGGTGATGGAATTCGCCGTAGGCCGTGGTGCCCAGCGTGGCCCAGCGCGCGCCTACGACGTGCTGGAACCCGAAGGCACCAAGTGGCACTGGGTAAAGTGGATGGCGACTGCGGGTAACTTCCTGCTGATGATGTTCTACACCACCGTTGCTGGCTGGATGTTGGCCTATACCTACAAAAGTGCCGTGGGCACCTTCAATGGACTTGCCCCCGATGCCGTGGGCGAAGTGTTCAATACCATGCTTGGCAACCCGGGCGAACTTATCTTTTGGATGGTAGTCGTTTGCGTTGTGGGGCTGGCCGCGTGCGCTGCAGGCTTACGCAAAGGTGTGGAACGCGTAACAAAGTTCATGATGCTTGCCCTGCTGATCGTTATGTTTTTGCTGGTCATCCGTTCGGTTACGCTTCCCGGCGCAGCCGAGGGCCTGCGGTTCTACCTGATGCCTGACTTTGACAACCTGTTCGGAAGCGGCATCGCAGGCTTTGGCCAAGCTGCCTATGCGGCCATGGGCCAATCCTTCTTCACGCTTTCCTTAGGTATTGGTTCCATGCTCATCTTCGGCAGCTACATCGACCGTTCACACTCACTCACTGGTGAGTCGTTGCGCATCGGTGCACTCGATACGGGCGTGGCGCTCATGGCTGGTCTTATCATCTTCCCCGCCAGCTTTGCCTTTGGTGTTGAACCAGGTGCAGGCCCTGGTCTGGTGTTCGTGACGCTTCCCAACGTGTTCGACCAGATGCCGCTCGGGCAACTGTGGTGCACGCTCTTCTTCGTGTTCCTGAGCTTCGCCGCACTTTCAACCGTTGTAGCTGTATTTGAAAACATCATCGCCTTTTCCATGGACCAATGGGGCATGAGCCGCGGCAAGGCCACACTCGTAAACGGCGTGCTGCTTATCCTGCTTTCGCTCCCCTGTGCGCTGGGATTTAACGTGTGGAGCGGCTTCACCATTCCCAACATAGGCGACATCCAGGGCATCGAGGACTTTATCGTGTCGAATAACCTGCTGCCTATCGGTTCGCTTATCATCCTGCTCTTCTGCACGAGCAAGAAGGGTTGGGGCTGGGACAATTTCGTTGCCGAAGCCGACCAGGGCACGGGCGTGAAGTACCCCAAGTGGCTGCGCGGCTATGTAAGCCATGTCATTCCCGTACTCATTATCGTGGTGCTTATCATGGGTTGGATTCCCGTATTCACGGGCTAGCGAGGCTTTTAGCATGCGCGTACTTTTGTAGGCAAGAAGACGCACGTATCAAGGCGTCCACAAAAGCGATGGCGGCCCAAAAAAGGACCGCCATCTTTTTTGCGCTGGGGAGGGCGCGCATAACTACCAGAGAAAGATGCGCTTTGGCAAGGGGACTCAAGCCTGTCGGGCGCATGTCTTGCTGTTAGTTTTTCATGGTTTGGCCACCGTTAGGATGGCACTCGCCGCAGATGTCAACCTGCGAGCTATGTCCCTTGTGGCATTCGTTACAGAACTCAATCGTGCCGTGAATGCTCGCATGGGGATTGTAGTCGCCCAAGGATTCGGTTGCTTTTGACAGAGTCTCGTAGTCGCCATGGCATGTCTGGCACTTTTCCGTGTCGACATAGTAAAGCGATGAAAGCTCTGGCTCACCTTCAGCACCAGTACTTGCGATTTGCGAAGCCAAGGCATCGTCATGGCAGTCGGTGCAAGCGGTATGCAGCGAAGCAATACCTTCCCCAGCCGTCATGCTTGCCACATGCGCGGGATAGTCGTTTTCGTCAAAGACACCAGCGGCTGCCGTTGTTGCCTCGGCAGAACTTGCGTCATCTGCCATTGCGTCTTCTGAAGCACTCGCTTCATCTGCAGCGGAGGAATCCGCAGAGGTAGCTTCAGCAGAACTTGCAGCAGCCGCAGAAGAATCCGCAGACGATGCAGCCGTGGAGGCAGCGGGCTGAGCACAGCCAGCAGCCAAGGCTAAGGTTGCAGCGATAACGCCGGCTACGATAAGGGCTTTAAGATTAATTTTTTCCATGATTACACTCCCTTCGCAGCAGATTCGCCCGACACAAAACCAAAGGTCACACAGCGGCCGATAGAAGGACCGAAGATGTGACGTGGGTAGTTGGTATGGAAAAAACCACCCGAAGCATTGCCGGCAGCATACAGGCCAGGAATTACTTCGTTGTCGTAGTCGAGCACGCGGCAGTAGTAGTCAACAACCAAGCCAGACACCGTAGCAAGAATGGAGCTCTGATGCTTGATGGCGTAGTACTTTTCGCCTTCAATCTTGGTCGTGGTGTCGCTAATGGGCTTATTGAAGTCCATGTCCTTCTTGTCGTCGACAAACTTGTTGTAGCGCTCTACCGATTCAACCAGGTTTTCGGCCGGAACGTCCATCATGCCAGCCAGTTCTTCCAGACTGTCGGCTTCGAAAGCCCAACCCTTTTCCTGGAACGGCTTCAGGGCATCCAGAACTTCTGGTGCAGCTACCTGCGTGCTACTCGCAACGCGCCAGCAGCTTTCGCCGTAGTGACGCTGGGCGCCAATGGCGTTACTGCGCGCCTGGAAAGGCAGGCTTTCACTTGCAAAGCGACGGCCTTCTTCATTAATCATGAGACCGCCCGCGACCAAGCTCGTAATACCAAGGTTACTGCTGTAGAAGCTCTCAGGACTACCAAAGTCAAAGTTCATGATGGCAGCAGGCAGCGGGTCCATCTGGCCGCCAACCTCCAGGCCCATCAGCTGACCATCGCCCGTGGTACCGTAATTCGGGCACCAGCTTGCGCAGTTAGCAATGTCTTCAGGACGGCACCAAGCCTTCAACATGGCAGGGTTGGCATCAAAGCCGCCCGTTGCCAGGATGACACCCTTGGAAGCATTGATGCGGAAGTAACCTTCATCGTCCTTGGCGATAGCACCGGTTACGCGCCCGCCTTCTTCACGCTCCAGCTTCACCACAGGGGTGTTGTAGCGCAGGTCAGCGTTTTCACGCTTACTGAGGGTGTTCGACAGGTCGGCCACAATGTAGATGCCAGCACCACCAGCATTCTTGATGGTCTGTTCGCTCCACTGGGGGCTCGAGAAGGTAATCTCGGTCTGAGGTACTTCAAAGTTGTGAGCATTCGGCCTGTTTTCCAGGAATGCTGAAGTAATCTCGCCTTCACCTTCGTCGAACTTTTCCTGAATCCATTTTGCGGCTTCTGGGCTGCGTTCGCCCCACAACTTAATGGGGTCGATGGGCACACGATAGTATGCCGCGTGACGCATGCGGTCCATAGCTTCGGCAGCATCGGGATGGTAATCGGCCTCTTCCATCTGCGGGCCGCCAGTCACCCCCATGCCCTCGAACATGCCACGTCCCACGCTCATCTTTTCCAGACACATTACCTTGGTGGTACCGTCGTCTGAAGCAGAAAGCGCGGCACAGCTTCCCGTGATACCGCAACCTACCACCAAAACGTCAGTTTCTTCCGTGCGAACGATTTCGCTTTCTGGAATGTCGTTTGGCTCGTAGGCTACCTTGCCCTGACGATCGATTTCTGAATCGACGTCAAGCACGGGAATGTAGCGCACGGGACGCGGAAAGACACTCGAGTACATGCTTTCGGTACCCGAAAAATCAGTCACGCCCTGAAGCGCCGATGGCGATGTGACGTCTTCGTCAGCAAGCGCCATGCTCGGTCGTCCGAACGCCCCTGCCGCAGCAGCTGCACCCAACATGCTCGCGCCAGCAGCTTTGAGGAACGTGCGTCGACTTGGAGCAAAAGTCTCTCGGCTGTCCATAAGGTTTCCCCTCCTTTTCTTACAGCTTCGACAATACTGCAGAAAGCGTATGATCCTCACGCGCGCGCGTCTATAAAATGGGCGGGTGAATTAGGGGGTGAATTTTTGTTTCCGCAGGTCAGGCATTTGCAGCAAAACGCTCATTTGGCCCTTCACATCCTCTACACAAATGGCGGAATTGAAGGTCTTCTGAGCGGTAAAGCAAGAACAGATAAAACCGAAAAAGTCGCTTGATATTGCCACCCATCCGTCGATTCCCGCTGATATATGGCAGCAAAAATAGAAGAATGCCTAGTCAAACAAGGGAGGCACTTCTGCCTTGGAATGCACGCCAAGCTTCCTATAAAGGTTACGCGCGTGCGTTTTCACCGTATTTTCGGACAAAAACAGTTCTGCACAGATGTCGTTGCGCGTTCTCCCCCGCGCTACCAAGGCCATGATTTCTGCTTCACGCGCTGTCAAACCATGCTGTTCGCTTAGTTCCTTCACACGACGTTCGAAACGAATGACTTCATTTTCTTCCGGAAGACCCGTTTCAATAACAATACCTGCGGCGCCCCAGTCCGAATTAACCGTTGGCTCGCGCATCCAAATAACTACACTTCCACCCAGCGCCAGCAAACCCAAGCTGACAAAGGCCGCCTCAAAAGCTGGGTCGTGGAGCTGTTGCAGCTGGGCAAATTCACTTTTTACGAGCACGCCTAGAAGAAGTGCCGCCTCGCTGCACGCACGAACCGTCGCAAACATACGCAGCGAAGGCACTCCGTATCGCCTGCAGACGCCGCACAACACAAGCAGAATAAAGCTGTAAAACCAGACGTAGGCAAGCTTGCCCGTAAACGAAACCACCGGACCAAACACCGTGTCGGCAAAAGGAATCAACAGGACGGTAATAAAGGCCAAGGGGAAGGCAATGCGGGCCAGCAAGCGAGCATCAAAGCGTTCGCGAAACACGACCACCAATGCCAGCAACAACACGCCGCATGCTCCCGTAGCGGCATTACGCATGGTTGATCCGCCCGCTAGATTCGGCAAAAGTGCACTCGAAGCAACCGAAATGAGCGCCGCAAGCGTTGCAACAGCAACAAGCTTCCAAGGAATGGGATAGCGCACGCCATGGGAATACTGTGGCTCCTTCGAAACCGAGCGCAGGGAAAAAGCTGCACAAGCAAAAGAAAGAAGCGGCATGAAGCTGGTAAAAAGAACCGCAAAGGGCGGCACACATACATAAATGACAAAGGAAACAAGCGAACTGGCGATAAAACTCACGCTTCCATATACGATGGTCTGCGTTGCGTTAAGGCGACAATAGACCTGCGCCCAAAGACAAAGCAGCAAAGCACCCCCCACTGCGCTCACCGCGCCTGCAAGCGTGAACAGGGCTTTTGAAGCATTCAGGGCAGGCAAGACCCAGGCACACACAAGAGTTCCCACGCTGCTCACCAGGGCAAAAATACCGCAGAGTTTCAGATGATTACTGAGTGACCCGATGCGCGGTGCAAAGACTGCCAACAAAGCAAGGACGCCTACGTCGCCATAGCGCATGCCCAAAGTAACCGCATCGCGCTGTTCAGCCAAAGCTCCAGGGCCCAGGTACAGTTCAGGAATGTGCGTGCAGCACAGCCACACAATAAAAAGACCCATACCCATATAACGCATGGGAACAATAAAACTATGCTGGCTTTCGGCAGATTCCATCTCGTCCTTATTGGCTGTATTTCAATGAATACCTTTGTTTTATTGTACAACGGCAGCCATGCAGTAAGAGGCTTCCTATATAATGAATGAAAATCCCAAACGCAGTTTAATCGCACTAGCTTTATGGCAGAAAGGGCCGTCTATGGTTTCGCGCATTTTTGTTGAAAAGAAGTCCGGTTTCGATGTTGAAGCACAACAATTACTCACCGAGTTGCGCGATATCCTGGGCATAGACCGCCTGGAAAACCTGCGCCTCATTAACCGCTATGACGTTGAAGGCATAAGCGAAGAACTGTTCGAACAATGCATTCCCACCGTCTTTAGCGAACCCCAGGTAGACATAAGCTATCGCGACATTACGGCCGAAATCGAAGGGTGCGCGGCGGCCTTCCCCGTGGAATACCTGCCAGGACAATTCGACCAACGTGCCGACAGTGCCAGCGAATGCATTCAGCTTATTTCCCAGGGCGAGCGGCCCACGGTGCGCAGCGCCAAGGTTTATGTGCTCTACGGCGTCCTGCGTCGCGCAGACTTGCCTGCCATCATGAACTACGTCATCAACCCGGTGGAGGCACGCGCCGCCACAATGGAGTTGCCCGAAACACTGCAGCTTGACTACGAAGAACCCGCCGATGTTGAAGTGCTTGAAGGCTTTGATGCGCTCGACGAAGCAGGCCTTGCCGCCTTTATTGAAGAGCGTGGCCTTGCCATGGACCTGGCCGACATACGCATGTTCCAAGACTACTTCCGCAGCGAAGGCCGCCCGCCCACGATTACCGAAGTCAAGATGGTGGACACCTATTGGTCTGACCACTGCCGCCATACCACCTTTGGCACGGAACTGACCAGCGTACAAATTGACGACGAAGTTGTGCGTGAAGCATTCGACCGCTACCTGGCCATACGCCGCGAACTTGGGCGCGAAGACAAGCCCGTATGCCTGATGGACATGGGCACCATTGGCGCTAAGTATTTGAAGGCGCGTGGCATTATGACTGGCCTCGACGAATCGGAAGAGATTAATGCTTGCACCGTTAAGGTAAAGGTCGACGTAAATGGCGTAGATGAAGACTGGCTCTTCCTGTTCAAAAACGAAACGCACAACCACCCCACCGAAATTGAACCCTTCGGCGGCGCAGCAACCTGCGTCGGTGGCGCCATCCGCGATCCACTTTCAGGGCGCAGCTATGTGTATCAAGCCATGCGCGTAACGGGAGCGGCCGACCCCACGGTTCCCGTAAGCGAAACCATCCCTGGCAAGCTGCCACAACGCAAGCTGGTTACCACCGCAGCAGCAGGTTATTCCAGCTACGGCAATCAAATTGGTCTGGCGACTGGCATCGTGGACGAACTTTACCACCCAGGTTATGCCGCCAAACGCATGGAAATCGGTGCGGTGCTCGGCGCTACCCCGCAAAGCCATGTACGCCGCGAAGAACCCGCCCCGGGCGACGTGGTCGTGCTGCTGGGCGGGCGCACGGGCCGCGACGGCATTGGTGGTGCGACCGGTTCTTCGAAGGCCCACAAAGTCGAAAGCCTAGAAACCTGCGGCGCGGAAGTTCAGAAAGGTAACCCGCCCGTTGAACGCAAGATTCAGCGCCTGTTCCGCCGCGGTGACGCCTGCCGTTTGATTAAACGCTGCAACGACTTTGGTGCGGGCGGTGTGAGCGTGGCCATTGGCGAACTGGCCGATGGTCTGTTTATCGAACTCGACAAAGTTCCCAAGAAATACGACGGCCTCGACGGCACCGAACTCACCATTTCCGAATCCCAGGAACGTATGGCTGTGGCCCTGGCTCCTGAAGATGTCGATGAATTCCTGTGCTATGCACGCGAAGAAAACCTGGAAGCTACGCCCGTGGCAACCGTTACGGACGACGCACGCGTGCGCATGGTGTGGCGTGGGCAAACGATTGTCGATGTGAGCCGCGAATTTTTGGCGAGCAACGGTGCGCCCAAGAGCCAGGATGTCCACGTCCTTGCGGGCGATGCGCAGGCTGCCCTGCCCAAGGGCGAAAACTTTACGGAGCGCCTATACAATTGCGTGACAGACCTCAATAACTGCAGCCGCAAAGGCTTGGTGGAGCGCTTCGATTCAACTATTGGTGCAGCCACGGTACTCATGCCCTTTGGCGGCAAGACGCAGCTTAGCCCTGCGCAGGCCATGGTGGCTAAGTTCCCCGTTCTTGGCAAAACCACCAGTGTCTCTGGCATGGCCTGGGGCTACAACCCCTACATCACGTCGGCCGACACCTACACGGGTGCCTACCTCGCTGTTGCTGAAAGCGTGGCAAAGCTTATTGCCACGGGTTTCAAACGCGAAACCATGTATTTGACCCTACAGGAATACTTCGAAAAGCTGCGCGATGTGCCTGAGCGCTGGGGTAAACCAACCGCAGCCGTCCTGGGCGCGCTTATGGCCCAGGTCGACTTAGGCGTGGGCGCCATTGGTGGCAAAGACTCCATGAGCGGCAGCTTCGAAGATCTGGACGTGCCCCCCACGCTCGTCAGCTTTGCTGTGGGCACGGGGCACACGGACGACATTATCTCCCCTGAATTCAAGCAAGCAGGCAGCCAGGTTATCCTTGTGGCGCCGCGCTACGATGCTGGCAGCCTACGCCCCAATGCGGCGTCCCTCGTGCAGGTATTTGATGCCGTACAAGAAGCCATCGCGTCAGGCAAGGTGCTTGCTGCAGCCACCTGCGGCTACGGTGGGCTTGCCGACACGCTCTTCAAGATGTGCGTTGGCAACCAGCTGGGCCTCAGCCTTCCCGCCATCGCAAACGGCGACATGCTCTTTATGCAAAGCTATGGCGCCTTCGTACTGGAACTCGACGCCAATGCCACGATTCCAGCAGTCCTTGCCACGGTGAACATGGCGCCGCTTGGCCAAACAACAGAGGAATACACCTGGCAGGTAGCTGGCGAAAGCATCGACCTCGCGCCTTTGCAAGAAGCGTGGGAACGGCCGCTTGAAGGTGTGTTCAGCTATCGCGGTGAAGGCAGCGTCATGAAGCCCGTTCCCGCATACGAACCCGAACAGAAGCTTCACCATACGCCAAGCATAACCAGACCTGAGGTCGTTATACCCGTATTCCCTGGGAATAATTGCGAATACGACAGTGCGGCAGCCTTTGAACGCGCAGGAGCCGTGGCCGAAACGTTTATTGTGAACAACCTGACCCCCGCCGCTGTTGCTGAAAGCACAAGCGAACTCGCCAAGCGCATCGCAAAGGCACAAATCCTCATGATTCCTGGCGGCTTTTCGGGCGGCGACGAACCCGACGGCAGCGCGAAGTTCATCACGAGCTTCTTCCGCGCCCCTGAAGTCACCGAAGCGGTGCGCCAGCTGCTGGCAAACGACGGCCTCATTCTGGGTATTTGCAATGGCTTCCAGGCACTCGTGAAACTGGGTCTCGTGCCCTTCGGCGACATCATTGAAACCGACGCCACCTGCCCCACGCTTACCTTTAATACCATTGGTCGCCACCAGTCCAAGATGGTGCGCACGCGCGTCGGTAGCACGCTTTCCCCGTGGCTTTCAAAGTGCGCTGTGGGCGACATCCACAGCGTGCCCATCAGCCATGGTGAAGGCCGCTTTGTGGCAAGCGAAACCCTACTGCTGCAGATGGCGCAGGCAGGGCAGATTGCTACCCAGTATGTTGACGCGGACGGTAACCCGTCCATGGACATGGATGCCAACCCCAATGGCAGTATATGGGCCATTGAAGGCATCACGAGCCCCGATGGGCGCATCCTGGGTAAGATGGGTCACACCGAACGTGCAGGTGCGGGCCTCTATAAGAACATCCCCGACTATGTCTACCAGCCGCTCATCGAAGGTGGTGTGGCATACTTCGCTGGTTAGACCGCAGGTATTTTCGCTGCTCGACAAAACAAAACGGAAAAGAAAAGTCCGCAACCGGTTCCTCCCCAGGCCAGTTGCGGACTTATTTGTCGTCTTTGCGACGACACCCTCCTAAACAGCTTCCAGTTTTACCTTTTAGCTGTGAAGTGGTTTACTACAAGACGTAATTATAGCCCTCTTCGAAAAAAAGTGAAGTATTTTTGACCTGGGATAATAGTTCAAAAACGGCTCGAAAGCCCTGGGGCCTGGGTCATGCGCGCCATAGCAAAAGTTACTTGAAATACGGAACATAAAGAACGTCTTTTGAAACGGCATCTTCAGGGTAGAGTTTGTTAAACAGATCGATAAAGTACTCGTCAGTCATAGAGGCTATATAGTCCACCACAATGGCGTTGGCATCTTCTGCGCGGTAGGCCACATTATCCTTTAGCATCCACGCATTCAGATGATGACGGAAGATGTAGGAGCTTTCATCGCCCACTTCAATATCATGCAAGAAGCGCTCGTAAAGGCGTGCCATCATGGGGGCAATATAGGTGTCAAGTGTCTTATGCGCTGCGTCCGTTTGATAAATCTGTTCGTTGTTCAAATCCTTGATAGCAATAATGGCCTCAAAGACTTCCTCGTCCATGCCCAGGTAGTCGCGATTGATGCTGTTCTTGATGATATTGGCGCTCGCGTTCTGGATGAATTCCCAGTTCGTCGTACCTAAGATGTTGTCGCGCACGTAATAGCTTTCGTCGTCAAGCACGCCAATGGAAAGGGCGTCCTGACGGTCCTTGCCCATATAGGCCAAGATGTCGCAAATGCGCACCACACAGCCTTCGAGGGTCGACGGTTTCAAGTCCTGGCTCGCACCAGGCACAAGCATGCAGCGCTCCATCATGGCGTCCAGCTGTTCAAAGGAATCGCAGGGCTCGGGGCGATATTCAAGGAAGGCCTTTTCGCCGCAATGGCACAGCATGCCATTTAAGGTTTGCAGCGAAAGGTTACGCCCCGCTACCGTACGCAGTAAGCGCACGCTATGCACGTTATGGTTAAAGCAGCGCCCCGCATGTTCACGATACAGGTCATTCAAAATGTATTCGCCACCATGGCCAAAAGGCGTGTGGCCCATATCGTGCCCAAGCGCAATGGCTTCGGTCAGGGGCACATTTAAGCGCAGGGCGGTAGCAATCTTGCGTGCCGTTTGCGACACCAGCTGCAAGTGGAAAGAGCGGCGCGTGAGGTCGTCCTTTTTATAGAAGGGAAAAACCTGCGTCTTATCCATGCAACGGTTGTAGAAGGCGTTATTGAGAATGCGATCCACATCGCGCACAAAGGCAGGGCGTACAGCGTCTGATTCGCGGTCTTCGCGCTCGTAAATCGCATCTTCATGCCGGGTAGCGAAGGGTGAAAGCTGAGCCTGCGCCGCTTCATAGCCTTCGCGCAAGTACTCCGCCTCCTCCACCGTGTATTCAAATAGTTCGTTAGACATAATTAACAACCTCTCATATAGGTGTACGGGGCGCCTCTTTTGCCGACCGCTTCCGCTGCTCGTTCAAAATGTTCACTGGACATTTTGAACTCGTGCGCTCTCGCTTGACGCTCGTCAACTTTTAAAGTGCAATTTTTGGCAACAGCAAAAATTGCGAAGTTTGAACTCACGGCATCGGAAAAGAGGCGCCCCGCACCCCTTACAGCTCACGTCTGCTTTCAATAGCGCGCCCAAGGGTGACTTCGTCGGCGTATTCAAGTTCACCCCCAACGGGAAGACCGCTTGCGAGGCGCGTAAGCTTGATGCCGAGGGGCCGAATAAGACGCGCGAGATAACTGGCGGTTGTCTCCCCTTCTACATTTGAATTAGTAGCAATAATGACTTCTTGTACCTCATTGATCCCGAGGCGCTTCATAAGTTCAGTAATGTGCAGGTCGTCAGGTCCAATGCCTGAAAGCGGTGAAAGTTCACCGCCGAGCACATGGTAGAGCCCCTTAAATGTCCCCGTGCGTTCGATGGGTGGACTGTCGCGCGGCTCCGACACCACACACAGGATGCTCTGGTCGCGCGCGGGGGACGCCCAAAGTGCGCAAAGTTCGTCTTCGGCGTAGTTAAAGCATGTGCTGCAAAAATGGACTTTGTCCTTTACTTCCACGATAGCTTCCGCAAGGCGCTCTGCAGTTGCCCGTTCGGAATTCAAAACCCAATAAGCAATGCGCTGGGCAGACTTCGCACCAATGCCCGGCATGCGCTCAAGTTCGTCGAGCAGAATCTGTATGGAGGGAGCCGACTGCATACGAAGCCGCTAACTAAAAACCTGGCATTCCAGGAATGTTCATGCCGCCCGTTACCGCCGAAAGGCGCGCTTCAGACACTTCGCCCATACCGCGCAGCGCTTCGTTGACGGCCGCCAAAACCATGTCCTGCAGCATTTCAACGTCTTCGGGATCTACCACTTCAGGGTCAATTTCAAGCGACTTAATGCTCATGTCGCCCGCAGCAACCGCCTTCACCATGCCGCCACCAGCCGTGGCTTCATAGGTCATCGTGGCAATTTCTTCCTGGGCAACGTTAAGTTGCTTTTGCATTTTCTGCGCCTGGCGCATCATTTGTTTCATATCCATAGCGTGCTCCTTATAATGCGTGCTATTCGTCTACTTCTTCAAAGGTGACAGAACCAGCAAAGCTTTCTGAGACCATTTTACTTAAATCTTCGGCGTCCATGACTTCAAGTTCGCCCTGGGGGCCTTCGCCCGTTGTGGCACTGCCTGAGTCGCTGGTGCTTGGATAAGGGGCCGCTGGTACTGGGTCGGGCTCGAAGGGAACGTTGTCATAGGCGCTAACAGGTACTTCTTCATAGGCAGCCGGGGCAGGCTGCGGAGTTTCTGGAGTTTCGTGCGGAGTTTCTGGTGCCGCGGGGGGAGCCGTTGGGGCAGCTGCTGGGCTTGCGGGGGCAGGGGCAGCAGGAGCAACCGATGATGCCTGCGCACCGGCGCCCTGCCCTAGTTCAAAGGGCACTTCGAAGCCGGCCGCTGCCGCAAAAGCGCGGGCAAGCATGTCGAAGTTTTCTGGCCGGCGTGCCATGGAAAGCGAAATGGGATTAGTAGCTGGGAATTCAATATGGACTGCGTCGCCACTTGCATTTGCCTGAGCCTTCACGCCAACAAGCATGGCCGCAAAGGATTGCTTTTCTTTTTTGATAGACGACAAAACCGACATCCACACGCGCTGCAAGGCTGTGGGGTTTGCCAAAAGTGCTGCAAGGTCGCCTTGTGGGCGGGCATCAGGGGCGGGTGCTAGTGCGGGCGCAGGTGTTGGCGCTGCTGCTGGTGCAGGCGCGGGATCTGCTGCAGGTGCCGGTGTTGGCACCGCTGCCGCTGGTTCAGGTGCAGGTGCCGGCGCGGGCATTGCAGGCGTCGCCGCTGCTGGTGCCGCTGCCGCCGCGGGTGCGGGCGTGGCTGGCGTTGTCTTTGCCGTTGGCACCACTGCCGCCGCGGATGCGGATGCTGCTGGTGCACTGCTCAGCACTGATTCTGCCTTGACCGGTATTGCCTCGGCAGCAGGAGCAGGACTGGATGACTGCACCAGTTCAGGAGCAGACGAAAAAGCCGCCACTCCCGCCCCGTCTTGGCGTTCAAGTGCTTCTATACGTTCGGCAAGACCCTCAAGCGTCAAATCGGAGTCAGGTCTTACCATGCGGGTCAGGGCAATCTCGAAAGCGAGGCGCGGGTTCGACGAAGTCCGCAGTTCATCCATCAAGTCGCCCAACACGGAAAGCAGGCGCGCAAGGCGATCTGGCCCAAACATATCAAGTTCTTCGACCATTTGACGACGCTCAGCTTCAGACACTTCAAGTGCCGCGTCAGTCCCTACAAGGCTCATAACATATAAGTTACGCACGTGTTCGGCCATGTCGCGACTAAATTGCGCCAGGTCGGCACCTGATTCAATATAGTCAGCCGTCCAGGTAAAACACGCGGCAGCATTGCGCGTACCCACAGCGGTCATAATCTCAGCCATGTCACTTGAACCGAGCGATCCAATCAAAGCTTCGGTACCCTGCAAGGTCACAGAGCCTTCGCAAAAAGCTATCACCTGCTCAAGCGAGGTCAAAGCGTTGCGCATGCCGCCGTCAGCGCGGTGGGCAATCAAGTCCAGTGCGTCGCCTTCAAACTCCACACCTTCCGACACGCAAACAGCACCAAGGCGCGTCACAATTTCGTCGTTGGACAGGCGATGAAACTCGAAGCGTTGGCAGCGCGAATGAATAGTATCGGGCACCTTTTGCGGGTCCGTCGTGCACAAGATAAAGACGATGTGCTCGGGCGGTTCTTCAATTGTCTTCAGCAAGGCATTAAAGGCCGCGGTGGAAAGCATGTGCACTTCATCGATAATGTAAACCTTGTACTTGCCGCGCGTGGGCGCATAGTTTACGCGGGTGATAATTTCTTCGCGCACGTTGTCGACACCCGTGCGGCTTGCAGCGTCAAGCTCGTAAACGTCGGGGTGCACGCCGTTGGCAATGTCAACGCACTCCTGGCAGGTACCATCAGGCTCGGACGTGGGCCCGTGTTCGCACAGCAGGGCCTTGGCCAAAATGCGTGCCGTGGTCGTTTTACCCGTGCCACGCGGCCCGCAGAACAGATAGGCGTGCGACACCTGGTCCTTTGCAATGGCGTTGCGAATCGTTCGCTCGATATGGTCCTGACCAACAACGTCATCAAACACTTGCGGTCGATATTTGCGATACAGTGCTTCAGCCATGCTTTGCCCTCTTCCTGCTTATTCCTTAGCTTGCTTCGCGCGGCGGCTTGCCAGCGCACCCTTCGCCGCACCAATGATTGCGGGAAGCGCCGACACGCCAACAATGCTTAAAACGATTATCTCAAAATGTTCTTGTACAAAGGGAACGCCGCCGAAGAAATAGCCCACGAGCACAAACAGGCTCACCCACAGGACGCCCCCCACTACATTGTAGAAGGTAAACTTGCCGAAATTCATGTGCCCCGTGCCCGCAATAAAAGGCGCAAAGGTGCGGAAGAAGGGCATGAAACGCGTGATGATGATGGTAAGGCCGCCGTACTTTTCGAAAAACTCGTCGAGCTTGGCAATGCGTTCAGGCGTGAGGGACTTTACCTTGCCTGAGTCAATAATGCGGCTTCCAAAAAAGCGGCTAATCCAATAATTAGAGGTGTTACCCAGAATGGCCGCAGCGTAAAACACGAGCAGGGTTGCCACAATATTAAGGCCACCGCCTTCGGCAGAAAAAATGCCAGCCGTAAAAAGCAAGCTGTCGCCTGGCAAGAAGGGAAAGACCACCACGCCCGTTTCAATGAAAACGATAAGGAACAGGGGCGTATAGACCATTACAGGGCCCAGGGACACAATCCAGGCAGCAATAAAGGAACGCGGGTCGCGCAGAAGTCGAACTATGAAATCAAAAAAGCCCAAAGCCTGCCGTTCCTTTTTGTTCGCTGGCGTCTTTCTTCGTCGTCTTTGGCTGATAGTCGCACAAATGCCCTGGGTAGACTTGGGCGCTCGTCAGAGGCCCCTTATGGCTGCTTCCTCCCGGACCTGACCAGGTTCGGAACATGTCGCCGCCCAAGTCCAACCAAGGCATTTGCTCATGACTTTGTAAGTGTAGCAGCAAGGGCCGCGCCCGCTTATTTCGCCCACAAAAAAGCCTCCCTTTTCCACACGGTATAATGACTGCTATGTACGAAAGCTTCTACGAAAAAATTTCAGCACCCTGGCGCGCTAGAACAAACGGGTCCGCCGTCATCACGGGCATCGACAATGGCCTGCGTGTGCTGGTAGCGAGCCTCTATTGCATGCTGCTTATATGGCTCGTTTTTGAGCAAAGCCCCTTGCTTCTGCGTGCCGTTATCGTGCCACTTGTAGTGTTTATGGTGGTAAGTGTTTGGCGCGCAGGCATTAATTGGCCGCGGCCCTACGAAGCTTTCGACATCACGCCGCTCATCAAGAAGGACACGCAGGGCAAAAGTATGCCCAGCCGCCACATGGCCAGCGCAACTATTATTGCGTGTACGCTGCTTTGGGTGGCAGGCGCTGAAGGCCATGCTCTTCTTTGGGTTGCGGCAGTTGTAGCCGTGATTGCCTGCCCCGCTATTGCCTACACGCGCATGGTAGGTGGGGTGCACTTCCCGCGCGACATTATAGTCGCTGCCATCTTCGCCATCCTCTGCGCCACCACCGGCTTCTTGCTATGATGCCAGCAGATTCAAGCGCAAGGTGACGGCCATAGTACTTCAGCAAGGCAAAAGGCAGTTGCTGGCAAAGTAGGCGAAAAGGCAGTTGCTGACAAAGTAGGCGAAAAGGCAGTTGCTGACAAAGTAGGCGAAAAGGCAGTTGCTGGCAAAGTAGCCGAAAAGGCAGTTGCTGGCAAAAAATGACGGAGTTGTACGAGCTAGAGTGCGAAAATGGCAAGAAATGACGGAATTGTACGAGTTGAACCGGAAAAATCCGTACAACTCCGTCATTCTTTGCCACTAAGTCGCGAAATTTTGCATAATGCAGACGCAGGCACAGCGGCAGGACGCGCAGGGT
>JAFUCE010000174.1 GCA_017459805.1 Eggerthellaceae bacterium | reverse complement strand
GGCAGTCGCTGCGGAGCTGGCAGGAGCAGGCGGAGGCCGGCCTGCTCGACGTGCCGAAGCGCAAAGTGCGCGGGCGCGTCGAGCATGAAAAGCACGCCCGCTACCCCGGGGAGACCAAGGCCGAGGCGGTCGCGCTGCTGGGCAAGGGTATGCGCCCGGCCGACGTCGCGCGCAGGCTGGGGGTCTCGTCGGGCGCCGTGGTGCTGAGCTGGAAGGCGAAGGCGGAAGCCGCTAGAATGGCGTCGAAGGAGGCGCCCATGCCAAAGAAGGAAAACACGCCCGCCGCCGGCGGGGACGACGCCCGGATAGCGGAGCTTGAGCTGCAGATTGCCGTACTCAAGGAGATCATACGCGACCCAAAAGCCGCAGGCCCGGAGAGTCTCTCGAACAGACGGAAAGTCGAATTAGGAGAGAAGCTGAGGCGGGACTCAGGACTCTCCCTGAAAGAACTGCTCCGGGCCTTGAAGATCTCAAAGAGTACATACTGCTATCAGCTCGCCGCAATCAGGACGGGGAAGCCGAGCGCTGAGGCGCGCGAGGCGGCGGTGTTGGAACGCGTGCGGCACGCGTTCGAGCATAGTAAGCGCAGGTACGGGTACAGAAGGGTGCGCGCCAGCATCCTGGCCGGGGCTGATGGGCTCGAGCCGATACGCGTGTCCGAAACCGAGGTGCGCCGCGCCATGCGCAACGGTAACATGGTCGCCAAGCGCACCCGAAAGACGGCTCACTGGAGCTCCTACGGGGGCGAGGTGGACAACCGGCCCGCGAATATCCCACTGACGGAGAGCGGAGTGCACGACTTCTCTGCGCCAGCTCCTGGCCTCCTCTTCGTGACCGATGTCACTGAGTTCAAGGCGGGCGGCAAGAAGGTGTACCTGTCGCCCATTATCGACTGCTTCGACGGCATGCCTACTTCGTGGGAGTCGTCCCTCCGCCCAGACTCAGTGTTGTGCGATACCTCGCTCGCCCGAGCCCTCGAGACTCTCTCGGAGTACTCCTGCCCGACGGTGCATACCGACGGCGCGATGGTCTACCGATCCAATTCCTGGAAGGAGCTGTGCAGGAGGTACGGAGTGAGGCGCTCCATGTCGAGGAAGGGGTGCTGCCCCGACAACGCACGGGCCGAAGGCTTCTTCGGGGCGCTGAAGGAGGAGTTCTACAACGGGAGGGACTGGAGCGGGTGCCCGCCCAAGCGCTTCGTGGAGGAGCTCGACGCCTACATCGTGTGGTACCGGGACGAGCGACTCAAGGCTTTCGATGAGGACGGTAGAGTGGTGTACGATACGATAAGTGGTAGAAGGAAGAGGCTGGGCTATGTTGCCTGAGACCCCGAATCTGGTCCAAGATTCTTACCGCACCCCCCTCCGTCATTTCTTGCCAGCAAGTGCCTCTCTCTTGTTAATACCCACCAGTAAGTTTGGCTAAATCACAACGAGGAACGGAGATTGAACATGGCTCAACTCAATACTACTCCCAATCAGGCTGAAATGTTAGAAGTCGACGTCGGGAACGGTGTCGGTGCCTAAGTCTGCATCGTAGCTTGAGCGGCGCTCGAATCCGAAAAGTCCCGAAAAGACCGTGCCGGGGAACTGCTGAATCGCATTGTTGTATTCCATAACTACGTCGTTAAAGCTCTGGCGCATGTAGCTAATCTTGTCTTCGGTGTCTTCCAGCTGACGCTGCAGTTCCACAAAGCCTGCATTTGCCTTTAAGTCGGGATATTGCTCGGCAACTGCAAACAAGCTTTTCAGCGTGGAAGACAGAACGTTTTCCGCAGCTACCCGTTCCGTGCGCGTCTTCGCATTAGTTACCGCGGCGCGTGCCTGAGTAACCGCATCAAGCGTTTTCGATTCATGCGCGGCATAGCCTTTTACCGTTTCCACCAAATTCGGAATGAGGTCATAGCGGCGCTGCAATTGCACGTCCACCTGCGCCCAGGCATTGTCGACCTTATTGCGCATGCGCACGAATTTATTGTAGTAGGCGACGAAAATAACCGCCACAATAACAAGCAGTATCAAGATAATGGTTAGAAGGCCCACGGTCTGCCCCTTTCGCCAACTTTTGCGCTTTAATTCTACCACGCTCAGCCTTAAGCTCGCTCAGCCCAAAGCGTCGATCGAGGCGTTTCGTTCCGCATAAGGCAAGGACGCTGCAGCTCGGGCGGACGGCCTGTCGCTATCTAAGCTTGCGTTTTACGGCAGAATGCTTGCAGCAAGCGAAGCAAAGGACGTGCTGCGCGCCCACCAACCACGTGACTGGGCCGCCGCAGAAAGGGCCTGCCCCACTTCGTAGTTTTCGCATACGGCGAAGGTTCCCGCCCCGCTGCCGCACAAAAGCACTCCTTCTACCCCAGGGTAATGCTGCAAGAAGCTGCGTACCTCCGACAATTCGTCATGGAGGGTCTCGGAAGCAGCTGCTAGATTGTTAAACAAGGGCACTTCGTTTGCTCTTCGTGCTGCGCGCGCCGTGCTGAGCAGGTCATCAGGAATAGAGGGTGAAAGTGTGTCGAATGCGGCATAGGCTTCCTTTGTCGATACGCCCCCGTCGGGTTTTACGATGACAAGCGTTTGCTTCATAGGCTCGAGCGTGTGTTCAAAAACGTCCCCTGCGCCTTCAAGCAAAGCGCATCCACCATAGATAAAAAAGGCAACATCGGCACCAAGGCTGCGCGCCACTTCTTCAATGCGTTCATCCTCCGGTAGTAGACCCCATAAGTTCGCCGCACCCACAAGCGCCGCAGCGGCATCAGCCGATCCGCCACCCAAGCCAGTTTGATGCGGGATTTTCTTTTCGATAACAATACGTATGCATTCATCTTCGCTGCGTCCGATGGCCGCGGCCAAGGCATGTACCGCCTTACACGCCAGGTTGTCTTCATCGGCGATTTCTGCAGGCTCTAATCCTGCCGCCCATTGAACGTTGGCGCCTACCACCAAACCACAGCCTTGAGCAGGGGCAACTTCAAGCTGACGCGACGGTTGGGCGGCATCGCCTGGCTCAAACAGTACAAGCTGTTCCCCTGCAGAAACGAGTGTCATTTCCAAACGATCATGCATAGCGAGCGCATGCATAATGCTGATTGCGCTGTGGTAGCCGTCGTCGCGGCGCGGCCCAATGCCTAAAAACAAGTTGACTTTTGCTGGAGCAACCAGCTTTACCGTTTGCATCTAGGCCTCCTCGTTTGCCGTGTTAGCGCTGGCACCCTTTTGGCGGCGTGCTGCAAAAAAATCGCGGAGGAGCTGGGCGCACTCTTCCTCAAGCACGCCAGCCTTTACTTCGAAACTGTGGTTGAGGCGTTCATCTTCGTTGATGGAGTAAAGCGTTCCCAAGGCGCCCGCCTTCGGGTCAGCCGCCCCATATACGCAGCAATCGACGCGCGCCTGCTGCATGAGGCCAGCGCACATCAGGCAGGGCTCAAGGGTTACATAGACGGTGCAGCCCGTTAGGCGCCAGGCGTCTAGTTCACGGGCGGCAGCCTCCATGGCCAAAAACTCCGCATGCGCGGCAGGGTCTTTGTCGGTTTCGCGACGGTTATGGGCCTTCGCTATGACTCGCGGCTCGGCCAGGGCTTTGCGCGTGGCGGCATCGTGGGGTTCATAAACGACAACAGCGCCAATAGGCACTTCGCCCGCGGCCGCTGCAAGCTGAGCTTGCTCAAGCGCAAGTTGCATATAGGCAATGTCTTGTTCTTCGGTCATACAAAGAATTATATGCTATCCTGATTATTGCGCGGCGAATGTCAAGGCTGAAAAGCGATAGCGTGCCTTGACATGAGCGAACGCGGCAGTCTTGACTGCCGCCGTTGTTGCAGGATAACTATTCGTTCTGCAGCAGTAATTTGATAATGCTTAAGGATGGCCGAATGGTCGACAATGCGCGTAAAATGAAATGAACGCGCATTGCGGCGAATGTCAAGGCTGAAAAGCGATAGCGTGCCTTGACATGAGCGAACGCGGCAGTCTTGACTGCCGCCGTTGTTGCAGGATAACTATTCGTTCTGTAACAGTAATTTGATAATGCGGAGGAATGGCCGAGTGGTCGAAGGCGGCAGTCTTGAAAACTGTTGTGCCGCAAGGTACCGTGGGTTCGAATCCTACTTCCTCCGCCAGTATTCTCAAGTCCAAGTTATCTTGGACTTTTTTGTTCCGCAGCCGCAACGACAAAAGATGTCGGTAGTCGAAAAGTCAGTGAGCACTGGCTGCAGTGTCGCAGGTTGGCGCTAGTAAGACAGCGGCGGTGCGCCTGGCGAATGCAATAAGCCCGCTCCAAGCGCAGCGCGATAATCATAGCGCTCCGGCAAGAATTAAGGCAGTTGGTGGCAAGAAATGACGGAGTTGTACGGGTTGGGGCGCAAAAGTGGCAAGAAATGACGGTATTGTACGAGTTGAACTAGAAAAATCCGTACAACTCCGTCATTTCTTGCCACTAAGTCTTGAACTGTCTGCATGTTATACACGCAAGCGCAGGTAGGGC
>JAFUCE010000173.1 GCA_017459805.1 Eggerthellaceae bacterium | reverse complement strand
TATTTGGTTTTCATTATACTTTAAGCCATATTTTTCTTGCAGTTCTTCCCGAATTTCGGTATAGGAGGCTCGGTCAATTTTGCGAGTTAGGATATATTCGCGTGCAGGGGTAAAGCCGGCCATATCAAAATAGCGATCAAAGTCGTAGATGAGGGTGCGGCCCCAACTATCCAATTTTTCGCCCAATTCCATATAAATTGCTGAATAATTGTTGATTAATGCCTTAATGTGGGATGGGTTTTCCCAATCAAAGGTATGTCGCCTTACCACCCATTTTACTTCAATTTCTTTCGTATATGGATTTTCGCGGGTTTCATAATCTTCTAAATTTTTACTAATGGTGTGTAAGAGAGCATTATTTACGCGGTCTTGCCATTTATCTAGTGGCATCCAGTAGAAGGAATCTTCGTCCCAGTTATAGGTTTGAGCTTTTGGTGGGGTGAGGGCAAGGAAGTGCAAAGTAGGCTTGTAGGCATCTTTAAGATAATATTGATGGCGGCGAATGTCTATGAGGGAATGCTTTAATTGGTAAAGGCGATATGAATCGTTGAAAATTTGGGTATTTTCGTCAGGCGGTAATTTGCCTTCATTTACCGCCACAATATGGTCTAATCGGTCAATACAATCCCAAAGGTCTTGCATCCCAGGTATTTCAGAGTCGCCTGGGTCTATAAGCTCGCCTGTTTTTTTATCATATTTGGGGCGGTGTATGGTGGGTTTTTTCTTGGTATAAATGTATCTGGATTCTAGCGATTGGAGGGCTTGTTGGTCACTTAATGGATTTTCTAAAATTTCATCAAGCGATTGGACCTTATCGGCCGCGCGCTGAAAGCTATTATAGCGTTTATTAGAGTCGGTGGTTTCGCCGCGTTGTACTGCGTTTTTCCCATCTTCATCTTTACCATATAAGATATAAGAAGCCATTTGTTCCAATTCAGCATTAGTGGGTCTTGAATCTAGTGTGTCTAGGATGTCTTCAACGGCGTGAAGGCGATCCCAGTCACGTTCAATAGAGTAGTCGAGTGAGTATTTCTTTTTCATATTTACATCTCCGTTTGGAGATACAACTTCCTTCATTTTAAATTTTATCATATTTTATTAGAATTGTCAAGTGTTTGAGTATAATTTTAGACGGTTGGTAGGATTTAGGTTATAAAATAAAAAGGTTGGTGGAATTTGGGGAAGGCCCGGGGTTAGTTTGTCGAATGGGCGCAAAAATCCTGCAAATATGCCCCCGTATGTAAAGCTGAGGTAAATTTGAGCTTTCGGCTGCTTTTTCTGTTGACATTTTAGGCCGTAGGGGTTATAATGGTTTTGCCGGTGAGGGAAAGGACACCGGCGGGGAGCAGGTCGAGGCCGCGGGGAGTGCCCGCGCGGGGCCGCCATAGGGCCGAATTACAGGGGGAACTTTGAAAACTTCACAGGGATAGTCTACCCTTTTTGAGGAAAGCTGTCGTTAGCTTCGCATCACACGCGGCAGGGGCAGGTAATGTTAGGAAAGGGCTGTAGCTGGACAAAACAGACAACTCCCATCACGGAAAGCTGTAACAATTCTGTAATATTTGAAAGGATGTGTTCATAATGACAAACGAGAACATTCGCATTGAAGTTAAGGGCCTCAAGGGCCGTTTTGTTCCCTATGGCAAAACCATGCCGAATATGCTACCGATTGATGGCGCGCGCTACTATCTGAATGAAATCAGCAAAGCTGATTTTGTGGCGCTTCCTGCTATCCGCAAGGGGGGCCGTGGCATGGCTGCAAACAACGGGCAGGTTTTCGTGTACATGTACACGAAAAATTCGGTTATGGCCGCGCTGGACAAGTTGGAGGCTGGGACGCCTACCGCGCTGCGTGTGGTAGAAGGTCAGGTCAAGCTGATGAATGTCGCGCTTGACAAAATTCGACAGACTTTCGGCGCTCCGGTCGTAGCCTATACGACTGACTTGCACAAGTGGGACGACATTGAACCCGATGCAGGTTGCCCCAACGCGCCCAAAGCGCGCGCATGGGAAAAGATTTGCGCGAATGCTTGCGATGGCAAATGGGTCGGCGCGCTGCGTGGGGTTCAGGTTGACATCATCATTAACCCGCTGGATGATTAAAGGAAGGGGCGAAAGCCCCTTCCAATATGAAGGGAGTGTTAAACATGAAGGTTATTTTAACGCAGACTAAACGCCCGAATGAATGGAACGTGTGGATTTTATTCGCTGATGGTTCCTATTCTGACCAGTATGAAACGGCAAAAGCTGCATGGCGTATAGCATGGCACGAACATCGTAACAACGGCGCTACTATTGAAGTTGTGCCCTACTGACACTCGGAAGGGGCGAAAGCCCCTTCCCAATCACCTACAAAAATTAAGGAGGATTTAACAATGATGCACATCTGCAATTACAACGTTTCCAAGGAAAATTCCGGTGCCCTGTTCTTTGACGAAAACTTCTGCATGGCTGAATTTTCCATGCACTTTGAAGTCAATCCTGACAGCTGGGATGGCGAGTTCGGTCACCTCGACATTGAACCCGAGAAGCGCAGCGCGACGCTGTTCTTCTACGGCCATCCGGAGGACCTGAGCGCGAGCATTGAAACCTTCGACCTGTACGACTTCGACGGCCCGGGCAGCGAGCTTCTCGAAGCGTTTAACCGCTATAACCTGAGCGCTCTGTACCATGCCGCTGAGCGGTTCACGCTCAAAACGGTTACTAACTACCTTGAAAAAATGGAGAGGGCATAAGCCCTCTCCGTAACTTAAAATTAAGGAGGATTTAACAATGAAGATTATCAATTGCGGTTATGTTACTTATCTGATTACTGCTCATCATGTCGCTACAATCGTTTATGAAGGCAATAACACACAGCCCGCCGCAACCATTTACTATGATGGTCAACTCGGTGAAACCATTGAAGCCGAAAATGGTCAAACAATGCGCTATGCTATCATGTGCGCGCGTTACACCATCCGATTGACAGAATATTTGCATCATTAAAGAGGGCGTAAGCCCTCTTTTTTTTGTAATCAAATTTTAATGTTAAATGTGCGTAAATTAAACTTCCCGGGCAATCTAATTTACACACATTTAACACTTGACTTTACTTATATTTAATATAATTTAGCTTGCTACTTAACATAACTATGCTATACTATAAATGATGGAAGGATGTTAAGGAAATGTTAAGAACGCTTGGGGTATGTTAAAAGGAGGTTAAAACGATGTTAAAGCTATGTAATTTTTCTGTTAAGTGCCCTGGTTATAAGTATGTTAAGAAAATGTTCAGAGTGTATAACGCTACTGACATTTGTCAGCATTGGTCAAAGAAAGACTATATTGTAGTGAGCTGGGACGCTGGCGATGATTTTATGCCAGCTGGATATTACTATCAGAGCTGCTATTCTACAAAGCAAGCTGCTAAAAAACAAGCTGCTTTAATCGCTGGAAAAGTATTTCATCGAAGCCAAATAATTTTTTGCACAGCGAGTGAATTTTAACCAAACCTTAACTTGACAATCGCTAATCAATCTGTTATAATAAGTATAGAAAGAACGAAGGGAGTAATTCAAATGAAGTTCTACATGGTAATGTGTCATCGAGGTCATTGCGGTAACGGTCACAGCACTGAAATTAAGTTCGCAATCCGCGCGAACAATCTACTTGAAGCGTGCGATAAGGCAAAGCGGATGCCAAGTGTTAAGCACACGCGAATGGCGATCTATGGCAAGGAAATTACCGAGCAAGAATATAACGAGTATCGGCAAATCAGTGCTTACGAGCGCTTTAACCAGAACCAACAGAAAGCAAGACGCAGACGTTAAGTCTGCGTTTATATTTTATTAATTTAAAAATCCGGTCATTATAATTATCCCAATTTTAATGAAAGAAATGGGGTAATATAAATATTAAAATAAATATTATT
>JAFUCE010000172.1 GCA_017459805.1 Eggerthellaceae bacterium | reverse complement strand
TAAAGCCATAAATCTGTTCGACGGAAACCCCACGACGCTTAGAAACCGCCTCGGGGCCTTCCATAGTACGCAGGCCTTCGCCAGCAGCTTTCACCACATTCATAGCATTGTTGGTGCCCAGGCACTTGGTAAGCACGTTCTGCACGCCCGCCAATTCCATGACGGCACGCACCGGACCACCAGCAATAACGCCCGTACCAGGAGTTGCTGGCTTCATGAGCACCTTACCGGCGCCATAGATGCCCAACACTTCATGAGGCAAAGTACCTGTTTCAGTAATAGGTACCTTGAACATGTTCTTCTTGGCGTCTTCTACGCCCTTCTGAATGGCAATCGGCACTTCCTGGGACTTGCCCATGCCAATACCAACATTGCCATTGCCGTCGCCCACAACTACCAAAGCGGTAAGAGCAAAGCGACGACCACCCTTAACTACTTTAGCAACGCGATTGATGTAAACCACGCGTTCCTGAAGCTCGGGAACTTCTGCTTGTGTTTCTTTACGAGCCATAAACCTTGCCCCTTCTAAAATACCAGTCCAGCTTCACGTGCGCTGTCGGCCAAAGCCTTGATGCGCCCATGATACAGATTGCCACCGCGGTCGAAAACGACCTCTTTAATACCAGCATCGGTAGCTTTCTTACCAATAATTTCGCCAAGAGCGGCAGCGCCTTCAATGGTTGCCCCACTCTTCTTGGTTGCCTTAAAGTCTGGACCGAGGGTCGAAACAGCAACGAGCGTCTTGTTGGCAACGTCGTCAATAACCTGCGCATAAATATTGGCGTTGCTGCGCGTAATGCACAGACGAGGACGCTGCGCGGTGCCCGAAATCTTGCCGCGTACGCGGGTGTGACGGCGGCTTAAGGACGCTTGCTTTTTCTGAAGTTTCTTCATGCTAACTCCTTTCACCTATCACTAATCGGACTTGGCCGCTTTGCCAAGCTTACGACGGACATATTCGCCTTCATAGCGGATACCCTTGCCCTTGTAGGGTTCGGGCTTGCGCCATGCACGAACGTTTGCTGCCACCTGGCCCACCGCTTCTTTCGAAGCACCAGAAACAACGATTTCGTTCTGGCTGGGGCATTCAAAGGTGATACCTTCAGGTGCTTCAACAATAACAGGGTGCGAAAAACCGAGCTGCATTTCCAGGTCCTTGCCCTTGAGCTGTGCACGGTAGCCAACGCCCACCAGTTCCAGTTTCTTGGAAAAGCCTTCGGACACGCCCACTACCATGTTGTTGATAAGGGTACGCGTAAGACCGTGCATGCTCTTGGCTTCACGGCTGTCGTCGGGGCGTTCAACAATCAGTTCTTCGCCCTCTTGCTTGATGGTCAGAATCTCGGAAAAGCTCCGAGTCAGTTCACCCTTAGGTCCCTTAACGGTAAGGGTATGGCCATCCAGTTTCACTTCTACATTAGAAGGTACGGGGATGGGCTGCTTGCCAATACGTGACATATCTCTTCCCCTCCTTCTACCAAATATAAGCGATGACTTCGCCGCCAACGCCAGCCTTGCGGGCGTCACGGTCGGTCATTACGCCAGACGATGTCGAAATAATTGCAGTACCCAGGCCACCCAGCACGCGCGGCAGTTCGTCCTTGCCAGCATAGATGCGCAAACCTGGCTTACTGATGCGCTTCAGGCCGCGAATGGTGCGAGCCTTCTTTTCGCCGTACTTGAGGGTAATGGCGAGAATGTCGCGCGGTTCGTTGGGCTGGATATCGTATGAATCGATATAGCCCTCTTCCTTCATGATACGGGCAATTTCGACAAGCTTCTTGCTTGACGGCATTTGCACCGTGTCATGGCCCGCAGAGTTAGCATTACGCACGCGCGTAAGCATATCTGCTATAGGGTCGTTCATGCTCATAGTTTCTCCTTTTGGTCCTTGATGAACGTTCTCTGGCGGTTCGCCCAAGCCCGTGGCTGGAGCGCCTGGCCAAAGAAGTACACCGACGTTTCCTGTACTCGCTTGGCCTACCAAGAAGCTTTGGTCACGCCGGGAAGTTCGCCCTTGTTTGCCAATTCGCGCAAGCAGATGCGACAGAGCCCAAACTTACGGTAGTAAGCATGCGGACGGCCACAACGCACGCAACGATTGTGCTGGCGCGTAGAGAACTTGGGTTCCCTCTTTGCCTTGGCGATCATCGATTTCTTTGCCATGAAAGTCCTTCTTTCTATTATCGAGCCTTTTGGCCTGATACCTAATTGTTCTTGAACGGGAAGCCCAGCGCGTCAAGCAGAGCACGAGCTGCCTCGTCCGTTTCAGCAGTAGTTACAAAAGTGATGTCCATACCGCGGGTGCGGTCGATTTTGTCGTAGTCAACTTCGGGGAAGATGAGCTGCTCGGTAACACCCATGGTGTAGTTGCCGCGACCGTCAAAACTGGTGGTAGAAAGACCACGGAAGTCGCGTACGCGCGGAAGAGCGGTGGACAGCAGGCGATCCATGAATTCCCACATGCGGTCGCCACGCAGGGTTGCCTTGCAGCCAATTGCCATGCCTTCGCGAATCTTAAAACCAGCGATGGACTTCTTGGCGCGCGTAATAGCGGGCTGCTGACCCGTGATAACGCGCATGTCGGCAACAGCACCTTCGAGCAGCTTCGCATCCGCGGCTGCAGCGCCCACGCCCATGTTTACTACGATTTTGGTCAAGCGCGGAACTTGGTTAATGTTAGTGACCCCAAGCTGCTTTTCCAGCGCTGGCACAATCTCTTTTGTGTATCTTTCCTTCAAACGAGGAGTTGCCATCTTTTTTTCCTTTCTGGTGGTTTAAACGCAGGATTTCCGACCCTGCGTCCCTGGAAGCCTATCCCCCAGGGCCATTTCAAACCTTTACAGGTTGTAATTGACAATTCTGTTGAGTGCAGGAGGCGCGATAAGCGGCGGGAGTTGCCTAAATGCGCAATGACCAGAGCTTTGCGCGACTCCTGTGCCAACAGAATTAGTCAATTTCGGCGCCACACTTCTTGCAGACCCTAATTTTCTTGCCTCCATCGCGCTTCACACCCACACGGGTTGCCTTGTTGCACTTGGGGCACACGAGGGCCACGTTGGACACGTGAATCGGTGCTTCCATGTGGGAAAGGCCACCTTGGGGGTTAGCCTGCGTAGGGCGCATCGCCTTGGTAACGACGTTCACTTTTTCGACCGTCACACGCATGGTCTGCGGGTACGCACGCATAACGTTGCCTTCGACGCCCTTGTCCTTACCAGACAGAACCTTTACCTTGTCGCCCCGCTTGATGTTCATCTTTGCCATTATTCACACCACCTTAGAGCGTTTCCGGTGCCAAAGACACGATTTTCATATACTTCTTGTCGCGCAGTTCGCGAGCAACTGGCCCAAAGATACGCGTACCACGTGGGGCACCCTGCGCATCAATAAGCACGCACGCGTTCTGGTCGAACTTGATATAGCTTCCATCGGGACGGCGTACTTCCTTTTTCTGGCGCACGATAACGCAGCGCACGACGTCGCCTTTTTTGATGTTGCCGTTGGGCATAGCTTCCTTAACGCTGCACACGATAACGTCACCGAGGCCTGCATAGCGGCGCTTAGAACCGCCCAGAACCTTGATGCACTGCACCTTGCGAGCGCCGGAGTTATCGGCCACGGCGAGCATTGATTGCATCTGGATCATTGCTTACACAACCTTTCGAGCAAATAGCAAATGCTATTTAGCCTTTTCTACGATTTCGAGCAAACGCCAGCGCTTCATTTTTGAAAGCGGGCGCGTTTCCATGATGCGCACGGTGTCGCCGACGCCGGCTTCGTTGTTTTCATCATGGGCATGGAATTTCTTCGATGTGGTAATCATCTTCTTGTACACAGGATGCGGCTTGCGCTCCTTGACTTCGATGACGCAGGTCTTGTCGCCAGATTTGCTTACCACCAAACCTTGGCGAACTTTACGAGAATTGCGTGTTTCTGCCATTTCTCTCTCCTAATCATTCGCCAATTAGGCGGAAAGTTCCCGAGCGCGCATTTCAGTTTGAATGCGTGCGATGTCTTTTTTCACTTGCTTGACGCGAGCTGTGTTATCCAGCTGGCTTGTGGCCATTTGGAAACGAAGGTTGAACAGCTCTGCACGAGCTTCCTTAAGCTTCGACTTCAAGTCGTCACCAGAAAGTTCACGAATCTCATTAGCTTTCATTATTCTTCACCTGCCTCTGCGTCTGCTTCAGCGTCTGCTTCAGCTTCGGGGGCGGCTTCTGCTTCAGTGGCCTGTTCTGCAACAGCTTCTTCTGCAGGAGCTTCTTCGGCTTCAGCAGCTACCGCTTCCGTAGCTTCTTCTACCTCGGCAGATTCAGCAGCAGCTTCGGCCTTTGCCGCCTTCTTGACGTCTTCGGCAGCCTGAGCAGCAGCAACTTCTTCAGCAGGACGTTGCACGATTTTGCACTTAATGGGAAGCTTGTTGATAGCCAGACGGCAGGCTTCCTTGGCGGTTGCTTCGTCAACGCCACCAATTTCAAACATGATACGGCCCGGCTTTACCACGGCCACCCAGCTTTCAGGGTTACCCTTACCAGAACCCATGCGCGTTTCAGCAGGCTTTTGGGTAATGGGCTTGTCGGGGAAAATGGTGATCCATACCTTGCCACCACGCTTCATTTCACGCGTCATAGCAACACGGGCAGCCTCGATTTGACGGTTGGTAATCCAATGAGCTTCAAGTGCCTGGATACCCCACTCGCCATGGTTGAGCGTGGTATAGCCCTTGGCCTTGCCCTTCATGGAACCACGCTGCACCTTACGGTGCTTTACACGCTTAGGTACTAACATTAGCGGTTCCCCCTTTCGTTGCGACGGCCGCGGCCACCACGCGGGGCGGCAGAGCCTTCGAGGGCGGGTTCAGGGGCCTTGGTGCCCGGCAGAACTTCGCCGTGATAGACCCATACCTGCACGCCAATGGCGCCCATGGTGGTTGCAGCGGTGGAGAAGCCGTAGTCGATCTTGGCGCGCAGGGTATGCAGGGGCACACGGCCTTCGCGGTACCATTCACGACGGCTCATTTCAGCGCCACCCAAGCGGCCAGAGCACTGCACACGAATGCCCTTAGCACCGCTCTTGCGAGCGGACTGCACGGCCTTGCGCATAGCGCGACGGAAAGCCACACGGCCTTCCAGCTGTTCGGCCACAGACTGGGCGATAAGAACCGCGTCCAGTTCGGGGCGCTTGACTTCAATTACTTCAACGTCCACCTTGCCGTCGGCCACTTCATTGAGCTTCTTGCGCAGGGTGTCGATTTCAGCACCCTTCTTGCCAATGATGACGCCCGGACGAGCGGTGGTGATAATGACCTTAATCTTGTCGCCTGCGCGTTCGATTTCTACACGAGATACGGCAGCGCGCTCCAGATACTTGTCCAAGAACTTGCGAATGGCAAGGTCATTTTCCAAGGTCTTCGCATAGTCTTTGTCGGAATACCAACGGCTACGCCAGTCTTCGATAACACCTACGCGGAAGCCAGTTGGGCTAACTTTCTGTCCCATAATTAAGCCTCCTCTCCAGATGCTACGATGATAGTAATGTGGCTCGTGCGCTTGCGGATGCGCGAGGCAGAACCCCTCGCACGTGGACGATAACGCTTCAGCGTAGGACCTTCGTCCACATAGCAGCTCTTTACCACGAGGTTGTTCACGTTGGCATGCTGGTTGTTTTCAGCATTTGCCACAGCAGAATTGAGCGTCTTTTCAACCACTTCAGCAATGGCGCGGTTGGTAAACGCAAGGACTTCACGAGCCTGCGTAACGCTCTTGCCGCGAATCTGATCCACCACAATACGGGCCTTGCGGGGGGAAACGCGTACATATTTTGAAACAGCTCTAGCTTCCATTTCTTACCCCCTTCTTATTTCTTGCCCGAACCAGCGTGGCCACGGAAGGTACGTGTGGGGGCAAATTCGCCCAGCTTGTGCCCTACCATGGATTCTGTGATGTATACCGGAACATGCTTGCGCCCGTCATGGACGGCGATAGTGTGGCCGACCATTTCAGGGAAGATGGTGCTTGAACGCGACCAGGTTTTAACGACATCCTTTGTGCCTGCTTCGTTCATCGCTTCGATGCGACCAAGAAGGCGTGGTTCCACAAAGGGGCCTTTCTTTAAACTTCTACTCAATTTAAGTCTCCTTCTTGATTACTTCTTACGACGACGGATAATCAGGCGGTTCGACGCCTTCTTCTTATTGCGGGTGCGATGACCCTTGGTGGGAACGCCCCACGGAGTAACAGGATGACGACCAGCAGACTTGTTCTTGCCTTCGCCGCCGCCATGCGGATGGTCAACAGGATTCATAACGGTACCGCGAACGGTTGGACGAACGCCCATCCAGCGCTTACGGCCAGCTTTACCAATTTTGATGTTGGAGTGTTCAGCGTTGCCTACTTCACCGATGGTGGCGCGGCAGGTAACGAGAACGCGGCGCATTTCTGAAGAAGGCATACGCAGGACCGCATATTCGCCTTCCTTAGCCATGAGCTGGATAGATGTGCCAGCGCTGCGGGCAAGAGCGGCGCCCTTACCAGGCTGCAGTTCAACGGCATGGATAAGCGTACCCACAGGAATTGCGGAAAGCGGCATGGCATTGCCGGGCTTGATGTCGCAGTCGGTGCCAGAAAGCACGGTGTCGCCAACATTGAGGCCCTTCGGATGCAGGATATAGCGCTTTTCGCCATCTGCATAATGCAAAAGAGCAATGCGTGAAGAACGATTCGGGTCGTATTCGATAGTGGCAACCTTGGCAGGAACGCCGTCTTTGTTGCGCTTAAAGTCGATTACGCGATAACGACGCTTGGCGCCGCCACCCTGATGGCGCGTCGTAATGCGCCCATTGTTGTTGCGCCCCGCCTTCTTTGGCAGCGACGTCAACAGCGACTTCTCGGGCGTGGTTGAAGTGATTTCCGCAAAGTCGGAAACCGTCTGGAACCTACGTCCTGGTGAAGTCGGCTTGAATTGCTTGACTCCCATAGTTTTCCTTTCTTAAGGTCTTACTTGTGGCGGGCTCCTCACCGTGACCAGGGAGTAAAGGAAAGCTCCGTGGTGCGACTCCAGCCCAACCACGCGTCCGGGCGTGTCCATACACGAGCAGACGCAAATGAAAAGTTTATCCCCCCTTGGGGGCTTATGCAAGGAATATTTTTACCTGCACATTTCGTACACAGGGTGGCACGCACGGGAAAGCTAGTAACCTTGGGTATTGAGTTGACGATACACCCAGTAACCTAAATCGCGCAGGGGTGAGCCCGGGGGCGCAAAGACACCAGCCAGCGGCACAATAAGGCGGTACTTCCAAAAGTCGCTAATACGCCTGGTGCGACGGCTGGCCGTACGACGTGATTCTTCTTGCATATTTAATAGTTCTGCATAGTAGGGGCAATACTGGGCATACTTCCAGAAGTACTCCCCCATGTCAACGTCACCAAACTCCCAGGGCTTATTTTCTGGCCCCGCGTAATGGATGATATAGGGCTGGGTACGCGCCAGGTCATAGGCAATGCGCAGCTCTGCTGGCGCTTCGGCAATAATATAGGTACGGCGCAGACGCTGCCAGTCTATGAGCGTGTTCCAAGCCATATTCACGTAGCGCACGCGCCCGGCGCACAAGCAGTTCAAGACATCTTGGTCAAGCAGGGGCCACTCCTGGCTTGCTGCCAGCTGCAACATTTCTTCGGAGCGATAGGTAGCGCGGAAGGCTTCCAGGTTCATAAGCAGCACGCCCGCCTGGAAATAGGTTTCGGGTTTTACCTGAGGCATGTATTTATTCATAAAGGCACGCCGTGTGGGGTCAAAGCCGCAATACTGGCCCGCCGTGTCGGGGTCGTGGGCTGCCGCAATCAAGTAGCCGTCTACGTCTGTGTCGAAGAGCTCTGCGATGTCGCGGTTGACGGTAATGTCCGCATCAAGGTAGACCGCCTTCTTGCACCAGGGTGCAAGCTCAGGAATAAGTAGGCGGAAATAGGTTTCGATACGGAAATGCCCAAATTGGCGCAGGCCAGCAACACGTTCCATAAAGGGGGTAAAGTCAAAAAACTGCAGGGCGATGTTGTCAATCGCTACCTGAGCGCGCAGAATCTCCTGAGCTTCGGCTGGAATATCTTTGCATAAGACAATAATGTCATAGCGCCGGGCCGCCGACGCATTTTCGCACAGGGACTGCAGCACACACGACATTACTGGGACATAGCGTGCATTAGCAGAAAAGAACACGACTACGTCTTCGCGCTCGCCAAAGGCGGGATGCAAGGTTTGTGCATGTGTTTGTGTGTGTGCGTCAGACATTAGGCATCAGGGTCTTCGTCGAACAGGTCCTGCATCGATTCAACGTTGTAGTCCAGGTTAAGATCGAGTTCAGCAATTGCTTCCTTTTCGCGTTTTTCCTTCTCGATAAGCGCCGCCAAATCCTGCGTATTGGCACCCGCCGCCAGGGCTGAAACCGTTTCACTTGCCGGGTATTGCGACACGATACCCTCTTCCTGGGTTTTAAGCAAGGGCGATGTCCACGGCGTTTGCCGGCTGAACACGTCGCGCTTCCAGATAAGCCAGGCTGCAAAGGCAAGAATGGGAATACCCACCTGATAAATACCAAGATAGAGTTCCATGCCGCCCAAAAGGATGAGCATAATGACCGAAATAATCCAGCCCGTACGCCAGCGCATAAAAAGCATGGCGGCCAAGACCAGCAGGATAACGCCTTCCATAATATGGATGAAGTCGAAGGACGCCACAGGAATTGGCCAGTCAGAAAATTCAACAAACTGCGTAATCATGCGGTACGGCAACAGAAGGTCCGAAAACGCAGTGAGCCCAATATTGACCAAACCGAGAATAGCCATGATGGTGGCAGAAACCCAAGCAACGTCCTTGTTCTTGTCTTCGACCGTGGGTTCTTTTTTGTCTTTGAAGAAGTTGGTCTGCGAAAGACACAGCGCCCCTGCAATAAAGGGCAGCCAGAGCATAATGCCGCGGTAGACCAAGGCGATGGCAGCGCTCGTTGCGATGGTGCAACCATAGGCGGTAAGCATGGCGGTAATGACCGCTTCGGTTACGCCAATGCCTTGCGGCGTCGGCGAAAGCTGGATGGACACCGCTGCCAGTGAAAAAGCAGCAATCAAAGGAATGACTTGGTCGTAGCCAAAGGCAAAGCCCACGGCAACCAAGCATGCACAATTAAAGGTTGCCGAAAGCGTTGCATAGGCAATGGTCACGACCACACCTGCGGGGTTGTTCACCAAAAGCTTTGATGAGGTAACAAAGGACTCGGCCACACCACTGCCCCAGCCAGGGGCGAGGTCACGCTTGAACAGCTTCAGCACGCGGCGTGCCACACCTTCAATCCAGCGGAAGATGGCATGCAATGCCCCCGGCTTAAAATGAGCCAGCACAAAAAAGCTGCACAAGATGCCCAGGGTACCAATCAGCAAAAGGGAGCCTATGAGGAACAGCGTATTCATGGTGCCGTAGAAGAAAAGGAGCACCATGCCAACGATGGACACTATAAGCAGGGCGGCAAAGTAACCGATTTGCGTAAGCACCGCACCACTGGTGGCAATACCGATGTCGCCACTTTTGCGACGCGCGTCATCGATGATAAAGGCCACGCCCGTTGCACCAGAAAACAGGCAGAAGGTATTAATGAACACGAGGCTCAAAACTAAGTAGATGTTTTCGAGCACAGTCGTTTTAAGCTTCACGGTATCAAAAGCCGCCGCATAGGACGCGCCCTGAGTAATGTAGCGCAAAACGGTAACGACAAGGGCAATGGAGAGAGGAAGCAATTCGCCGTGAACCACGGTGTTTGCAAAGTCGGCCATAAGAGCTGCGTTGCCAATAAGGAAAGAAACGGCCAGAATCGCCACAATAATGAGTAGCGCTTTCTTCATCCCATCCCTTTCTTTACTTATGCACAACAAAATAAGCCATAAGGCTTCTTGGCTGAATTATACCCTGTTTGGGCTGTGCTAGAATAACCTTCATTAATTATGGAGGCTTATGAAAACAAGCTGTAAGAATCACACAAGGAGGCCCATATGACACGCGTTTACAATTTTTCCGCTGGCCCAGCAGTTTTACCTGAAAGTGTTCTGGCTGAAGCAGCCGAAGAAATGCTGGATTATCGTGGGTGTTGCATGAGCGTCATGGAAATGAGCCACCGCAGCGCAGCCTTCCAACAAATAATTGATGAAGCGGAAGCCGATTTGCGCGAGCTCATGGGTATCCCCAACAATTACAAAGTGCTGTTTATCCAAGGCGGCGCTACCCTGCAGTTCGCTGCTATTCCCCTAAACCTAAAACGCACAGGCGTTTTCGACTACATTGTGAGCGGCTCCTGGTCGAAGAAGGCCCTTGAAGAGGCAGGGCGCTTTGGCGACGCGCGTTGTTTAGCCAGTTCGAAGGATAAAAACTTCAGCTATGTGCCCGATGTTGACACGCTAAACTACAGCCCAGACGCCGACTACATCTACATCTGCCAAAACGAAACTATCTATGGTACGCGCTACCCCAAACTGCCCGAAGGAGGCGCGGTGCCCCTCGTGGCTGACGTTAGCTCGTGCTTCTTGAGCGAACCTATTGACGTGGAAAAGTACGGCGTAATTTATGGCGGCGTACAGAAAAACGTTGGTCCTGCGGGCATGGCCATTGTCGTTGTGCGCGAAGACTTGATTCCCGAACAAGACTTAGCTGACGTGCCCCTCATGCTGCAATGGCGTACCTATGCCGAAAATGGCAATATGTATAACACACCCCCCTGCTACACCATCTATATCTGTGGCAAGGTGTTCAAGTGGATTAAAGCCCAAGGTGGACTTGCGGGCATGAAGCGCATTAACGAAGAAAAGGCTGCGCTGCTCTATGACTTCCTCGATTCAAGCACACTGTTCAAGGCAACCGTGGAAGGCGCAGACCGATCCATCATGAACGTGCCATTCATAACGGGCTCTGAAGACCTTGACGCCGAATTCGTGAAGGCCGCGAAAGCTGCAGGAATTGAAAACATCAAGGGGCATCGCAGCGTGGGCGGTATGCGCGCGTCCATCTATAACGCCATGCCCATCGAAGGCGTGCGTACCCTCGTCGACTTCATGCGCAACTTCGAAGCCAACAATTCCTAAGCGCTTTTAGGGCGACAGTTAGGCTTAACTCGCAACCGCCTGGAAAAGGCTCGGGTACCTGTTTTCTCCGCGGACTCGCGCTTAACGGAAAGCTAAGCGCGCAAATGCAGGGCGCGATAACTAGGGCACTCTTCACCACATCCCACCACACTCGGCCTAGTAATTAAACTTGCGCCCTTCTTAAAGGCGCGCTTCCATGTCCTACGCTCGCCTAAAGCTACGACAACAGAAACCCGAGCATTTTGTCTGGGACATCGTAAGGGCGAGCAGCTAGGCTTAAAAGCGATGTCGTGAGTTCATACTTCGCAATTTTTGCTGTTGCCAAAAATTGCACTTTACACGTTGACGAGCGTCAAGCGAGAGCGCATGAGGCAAAACAATCCAGTGAATTGTTTTGCCGAACAGCGG
>JAFUCE010000171.1 GCA_017459805.1 Eggerthellaceae bacterium | reverse complement strand
TGGGTCTGGGTCTGCCCAGGCATAAGGAGCAACCAGAGCCAGTCCAAGAACAAGAAGGATTGAAATACTTATGGTAGATATCGCACGCTTCGCTGCGAGTGCATATGCGCGTTGCACCATAGAGAAGCCCTTTCGTCCACCAACAACTACTCAAACGCAAATACATCCGAAATGCTGTATCTATTCTATCAAAAGCTGTCTCTATGCTTTTTTTCCCTTCATAATTCGCCCAAGCGGCTTCCACCGTTTTTCCCTAAGCCCAGTTCGTTACAAATAGTAGAAAACTTAGGGTATAATAGGGGCGTCAGCTTGGATGTGAGGAGGCGTGTGTACATTCATTTCTTGCACGCACCGCACCGCAAGCTGTTTTTTGTCCCCGAGAGAAAGGTAAACCATGGAAATCCAAGTAACTGGACGTAACTTGAATGTTTCCGACCCACTGCGCTCCTATGCGGAAGAAAAAATAGGAAATGCGGTGAAGGTCTTTGACATAGATCCGCTCGTGGCCGACGTTGTATTGCAGGTTGAAAAGAACCCTGCTATTGCGCGTCGTGCCACCTGCCAAATCACGCTTTCCACGAAAGGTCATATCATTCGCGTGGAAGAACATGAAGATGATATGTACGCTGCCATCGACGTGGCTGCCGCTAAGGTCGTGCGCCAGATGCGCAAGTATAAGACTAAGGTTGTCGACCGTAAGACTCGCGCTGAAGGGGAAACCATCCGCGAAACTGAAGGCACCGAACTTGACCTGGATGCCTTGATGGAAGACCTTGCCGAAGACGAGGTCGTACGCGTGAAGGAACTTGAATTTGAACCATAGACCGAGGAAGAGGCCATGGTACAGATGGATCTGCTTGGGCATGACTTCTTTGCCTATACCGACCGCGACACCAATGTGGTCTGCATTCTGTATCGCCGCGCAGCAGGCAACTACGGCAAACTGATGCAAGCATAATCGACGGTGCAAACTAATCGAATGGCACACTGCGCCCTCCGTGCTCCACTGCGCGCCACGGAGGGCGCTCATTTCGCCAGTCGGGCACATCGCGCTCATTAGATTAGTTTTCACTGACTCTTCGACAACCTACAGCCTTACTACGCCAACCTACATTTTGAGATTATTTATTAAACTTGTCGTTAAGACGCGATTTTGTTGTTTATGAATAAAAGAAAACCCTTGATTTAGCCCTGTTCATAGCGGGAAAGGAAGGCGCGCGTACGTTTGTGCTGGGGATTGTTGATGAGTTGTTCCGCAGAGCCTTCTTCTACGATTACGCCCTGATCAATAAAGATAATGCGGTCTGCTACGTCGCGTGCAAAGGCCATTTCATGCGTCACGATAACCATGGTCATGTGCTGGCTAGCAAGGTCGCGAATAACCTTGAGCACTTCTTGCGTCAACTCGGGATCAAGGGCACTGGTCGGTTCATCAAAGAAGAGCACGTCAGGGTTCATGCAGAGCGCACGAGCAATGCTCACGCGCTGCTGCTGACCGCCTGAAAGTTCACAAGGCACCTTGTTTTCATTGCCCGCAAGCCCCATGCGTTCAAGCAGCTGACGCGCCTGCGCTTCTACGTCGTCCTTGTCGCGCTTCTGCACCACGATAGGAGCATCAATCAAGTTCTTTATTACCGTATAGTGCGGAAAGAGGTTGTAATTCTGAAACACCAAACCAAAACGCAGCTTGGCCTCGTGGAGCACGTTTTTGTCGCCATAGACCGCCGTGCCGTCCTTGTCGGTCGCAACTTGCAAATCGCCATATGCAAGGCTGCCTGCATCGAAGCGTTCGAGAAGCGTGGTACAACGGAGCAGTGTGGACTTACCGCCACCACTTGCGCCGATAATGGCCACCACTTCGCCGGGGTTTACCGCTAAAGAAATACCGCGCAAGACATGATTGTCGCCATAGGACTTGTGCACGTTTTCTAGTTTAACCAGGGGTTTGTTGTCGCTCATGTCTTCGCCTCCCCTAATCGTGATAGTAATCGAGGCGTTTTTCGACGCGGTCCATAATAACTTCGACCACCATATTAAACAGCCAATAGAAGGCGCCTGCCAAAAGGAAGGGAATCATACTGCCTTCGCGAGCCGCGAGGGCCTTGGCCGTGCTAAACATTTCTGCCACGCCAATGGCAAAGGCAAGCGAAGTATCCTTCACAAGCGTAATGATTTCATTGGCCATAGCGGGCAAAATACGCTTAATGACCTGCGGCAAAACAATGCGCATGAAAGTTTGACTACTGGAATAACCTAAAACATCGGCGGCTTCATACTGCCCGCGCGGAATGGACTGGATGCCACTGCGATAGATTTCGGCAAAATAAGCTGCGTAATTAAGGATGAAGGCAATAACGGTAGCGGTCCATTTGCTGTCTGGCGTCAGGTTAATGCCAAACACATAATAAGGTGCAAAATAGATAGCAAACATCTGAAGCATCAGTGGCGTGCCACGCATGATGGAAATATAAAACTGCATGAGCAGCTGGAGCGGTTTGAACTTGCTCATGCGTCCAAGCGCGATGACAACGCCTAAGGGCAGCGAACCCAAAAGCGTAAGAAAAAACAGCTCGACCGTGATTACAAAACCACGGCCAAGCATTGCCATCATGACGCCAAATTCCACGTTAACATTATCCTTTACTCGAAAGCCTAATCATCCAACAAAAATGTCACCCCATCTGCAGCTTTTGGAGTTACGCTGTTCGCCAAAACGACGCAGCTTCAAAAGCAGCAGGTAGTCGAAAAGTCAGCGAGCGACGCCGCCGTGCCCCAAATTCGCGGGAAAGCGCAAGGAAGCGTACTCAGGTACGCGACGAGCGCTTGGAGCGCGAAGGTGGGGTGCGTCGGCGCCGCGCAGCGTCGACCCATTCCGCTGTTCGCTAGAACGGCGGAACTACTTAAGCACCCAGTTGTCGAAGGAAATGCCGTACTCGGCATACTTGTTGCACAGGGCTTCAACGGTACCGTCAGCAGCCATTTCCTGCAGGGTTGTCGTCACCTGGTCAGCCAGGGCGTCGTTGCCCAGCTTGAAACCAACGGCATAGTGTTCAGCTGAAAGCTGCTCATCAAGTACCTTGAAGGCACCTGGGTTCTGAGACATCTGATATGCCGCAATGGAAAGGTCGCAAGCCAGCGCATCGAGGGCGCCAGCCTCGAGTTCCGTAGCTGCGATATTGTAGTCGGCACGTGTTTCCAAAGCAGCAAAAGTAGCTGCGAGGTCTGCCTGGTCGCCTTCAAGCACTTCCTGGGCCGCCGAGTCAACCTGGGTACCCACGGTCTTGTCGGCCAGATCTGCCAAAGCATCAATGTCACTGTCGGCCTTCACCATAATAACTTGACCATTGTCCATATAGGGCTGGCTGAAGGCGTAGTCAGCTTCACGGCCTTCCATGGTAAAGCCATTCCAAATGCATACGAATGCACCGGCATTGAGCTCTTCAAGCTTCGTGTCCCAGTTAATGGGCACCGCAGAATAGGTCCAGCCATTGCGCGCGCACACTTCCTGAGCCAGTTCCAGGTCGAAACCTGTAAATTCGCCATCTTCGCCCACAAAGCCATAGGGTGGATATTCCTGGTCGAAGCCGACAACAAAGTTGCCATCAAAATCTGCTGCGGCAGTTGCGGCGGAGCTGGCATTGTTTCCACCACAGCCAACGAGCGCAAAGGCAGCCAAAGCTGCAGCTAAGGTAAATACCATAATCGAAACAATCTTCTTTTTCATGTCCCTTCCCTTCTGTAAGGCATTACACGTAAGCACTTTACTACAGTAATGCAGCACTGCTTTAGCGTACTAAAGTAACCGAATCAGTATACCAAAAGGCTGCAGGAAAATGTCGATTAATTATTATTAGTAAAAGGTCCAACGAAGCCGGTATTGGCCGCATCGCAGCTGCTGCGGATGCAAGAGTTACACCCTTGGCCTTACGAAGCAAGGAATTGCTGCTCGATCGAAGCGAGTTCTTCAGGCGTATTAACATTAATAAAGCAGCCACCTGCGGGCTCTGCTTCAAGCACGCGCGACTGCGGAAATTCACATACTTCAATCATGGACAGGAAAGCTTGCGCACGTTTATCGCCCGCCTTAACGCAGCTGCGTATAGCAGGCAAACATGACTCGCGATTATAGACGGCATGGAAGGGTTCGAAACCGTGCTTGTTTACGGGGACTACACAGTCGGCTTGGGTATAGGAAAGTTCCAGGCACTCCGCAGCAATAAGATTGGCTGATGCAAAAACCATATCGCAGGCAATCATGGCGATATAGGGTGTTGTTGCAGACTCGAACGCCGTTAAAAAGCCTGGTAAAGCGCCCCGCTCATCAAGCACGTCGCGCTGCAAACGAATACGCAAACCCGGGTATTCATCATGCAAAAACGCAAGATTATCGGGCTCATTGGTAGTAATAAGGATTTCGTCAGCAGCCGGAGCAACACGTTCAACCATGCGCATAATAAGCGGCCGCCCTGCAAAGGGAACAGTGGCCTTGCTGCGGCCCATGCGCCTGCTTTCGCCCCCCGCCTGAATTGCGACCGTCACACGCTGACGGGTAAAACGTTCCTGCAAGAAGTCACATAATTCCGAGATAGCATCAAGGCTAAAGACTGGAACACCATAGATAGACGCCGCTTCACAGGCGCTCGCGATATCGGAAACGACGGCAACCGTGGCAGCATGAGGCATTTTTGCTACCTGATCTGAGGAAGGGTCGTAAGCCGCGGCCCAGCGGGCGCGTTGCACAAAGTCGCTTGAAAGCGGCTCGCCAGATTTTGCCGCCTCAAGAAAGGCGCTCGCAACCGCTTCGTCTGCCGTATTCCCCGAACGCATAACTTCGATAGTAGGCAGCCCGCTCTTCCGGTACCCTTCCACTAAAACAATGTCGTGACCTGGCATTTTCGCAACAAGGTCCGCACATTCAAGTTCATGT